>JACRMB010000010.1 GCA_016235065.1 Actinomycetota bacterium
AGGCGGTGTTGATGCCGCTCGTGGCGTCAGTGTAGTTGGCGTAGACCGTGGTCGCGGCGCTGGTGATAGTGCCGGTCGGGGTCACGCCCGATACGCTCGGGGCTGCCGAGTCGACCGTGAAGCTGGCCGAGGCCGAGCCGGTGTTGCCGGCCGTGTCCTTGACGCTCACGGTGTAGCTGTGGGCGCCATCGGCAGGCGACATCGGGCAGCTGACGCCCGTCGCAGTGACCATACAGCCACTTACTGAGGCGCCATCCATGTAGACCGAGGCGGTGGCGCTATCGATGCCGGTGCCCAGGTCGGAGTAGCTTGCTTCCAGTATCACTATGTTCGCATTCAGAAGGCCGGTTGGCGCCAGGCCGGTCACGGCCGGAGCGATCGAATCTACCGTGAAGCTGCCAGTGCTGGTGCTCGAGTTGCCGGCGTTGTCGGCGGCAGTGACGCTGATGTTATGCGCGCCCTCTGCGAGACCCGAGGCGAGGCAGCTCACTGAGCCGGCCGATACAGTGCAGCCGCTCATGGCAGAGCCGTCGAGGCTGACCGTCACCGAGGCAGTGTTGATGCCGCTATCCAGGTCGTTCAGATAAGCAGCGATGGTGGCGCTCGTAGATGTGATATTGCCAGCCGGGGTGATATTGCTGACCGTCGGCGGCGTCGTGTCAGGCACAGTGGTATCAACAGTGAACATGCCCGAGGCATTGCCGCTGTTGCCGACGTTATCCCTGACGCTCACGGATATCGTATGGCTGCCATCGCTGATACCGCTGGCGGGGCAGCTGACTGAAGTAGTGTCCACCGTACATGTGGTGAGCTTCACGCCATCGAGATATACATTGGCGGTGGCGCTGTTGACGCCTGAACCCGTGTCAGAGATGTATGCGCTGACTGTCGCCGAGTTAGTGGCGATAGTCCCGCTCGGAGCGATATTCGTCACGCTCGGAGCCAGCGTATCAACGTTGAATGTTGCCGTACCTGTACCTGAGTTGCCGCCGTTATCCCTGACCGTGACGCTGATGTTATGCGAACCCTGCGCCAGAGCAGACACCGGGCAGCTGACAGTCGAGGAAGTGACGATGCAACCAGTTACCGCGCTACTGTCCAGATAGACCATGGCGGTGGCGCTATTGATACCAGAGCCACTGTCCATGTAGTTGGCGGTGATTGTAGCTGAGGTGTTGCCGACCCAGCCCGATGGCTGAACATTCGTGACCGCCGGCGGGATCGTATCTATATTGAACGAACCGGCTCCGGTCGAGCTGTTGCCGGCGTTGTCCTTTACATATACAGAGATGTTGTGGTTGCCCTGGGCCAGTGAAGAGACCGGACAACTGACGTTGTTCGGACCAGCTGTGCAGCCGGTCACGATTGAACCGTCCAGATACACGACAACCGCGGCGGCGTTGATTCCACTGCCGGCGTCGGAGTAGTTGATGCTGATGATCGGTGATGCGTTGGTCGTTGTGCCTGACGGTGACATTGTTCCGATCACAGGCGCTGCCGTGTCTACATTGAAGGTGCCATTGTTCGAGCCGCGGGCGCCGGTGTTATCACTGACGGCGACCTGGACCGTATGGCTACCGCTGGCGACGCTGATGCCCGGGCAACTAATGCTCGTGGCAGTAGCGGTGCAGCCGGTCACCCTGGCGCCATCCACATATACCGCGGCGCTGGCAGAGTTTATGCCGCTGCCGGCGTCTGAATAGCTACCGCCAACGGTCACAGAAGTGGTGTTGACTGCGCCACTCGGAACGACATCCGTGACACTCGGTGCGGTCAGATCGACCGAGAACGAACCTGCACCGCTGCCGGTGTTGCCGGCGTTGTCAGCCACGCTAGCGCTGATCGAGTGGCTGCCGGCGGCGAGACCGCTCGCGGGGCAGCTGATGCTTGAAGCGCCAGCGGTACAACCAGTTAGTGCCACGCCATCGACGCTGATGCTGGCTGTCGTGCTATTGATTCCTGTTCCCGCATCGCTGTAACTCGCGCTGACAGTCGTGCTTGTAGTCCCTATCCAGCCGGAAGGCTGGATATTGGTGATCGCTGGTGCGGTTGTGTCGGTGGAAACCGTGAAGGAACCGTTGCCAGTCCCGAGATTACCTGAGTTATCCGTAGCCTGGATCGCGATCGAGTGCGCACCATTCGCCAGACCAGTGGCCGAGCAGGTCACACTGCTTGCGGTCGCGGTGCAACCGCTCATCCGGGCGCCATCCAGGTAGACAGCTATAGTCGAGCTGTTAACGCCGGACAGGTCGTCGGCAATGGCGGCGCTGATGGTGGCAGAAGCAACTGTTATCGTGCCGACCGGCTGGATGTTGGTCACAGTCGGTCCGGTGTTGTCTACAACATTGAAGCTACCGCTGATCGGGGCTGAATTACCAGCGCTATCAGCCACAGAACCGCTGATCGTATGAACGCCGAGAGCCAGGCCGGATGCAGGGCAGCTGATGCTTGTTGCGGTTTTAGTACAACCGGTCAGCGCTACGCCATCTACAGACACGTTAGCCGAAGACTGGTTGATGCCTGAGCCGCTGTCAGAGAAGCTGGCGCTGACAGTAGTGGATCCACTATATATGGTGCCGCTCGGCATGACATTAGTCACGGACGGCGGAGTTGAATCAGTGATTCCCCAAGCGCTCTGATAAGTCCAGGCGCTGTTATCGCGGCCACCGGTGAAGATGTAGGCAACATCGCAGTAACCGTCAGTGTTGTCGTCAGCACATCCCTGGCCGGGCGTGCTGAAATTGCTCCAGTAGTTACCGCCGGCAGGAACAGCCTGGTTGAAGGTGTTTCCTGAGCCGCCGCTTACATATGCCTGGGTGACGTTGCTGATGAAGTTGTTGTTATAGACCTTCGTGTTGTTCGAGGCCAGAAGGTAAACGCCATAGTTGAACTGCTTGATCGTCAGGTTCTTGACGGTGGCGTTGTTCATGACTGCAAGCGAGACACCAGTCGCGTTCCCGCCCAAGCTGGTTATTTTGTGGCCGTTACCATCAACAGTGATGCCGCTGCTGTTGATGACGATTCCGTTTTTACCTGTGTTGACCTTGATGTCAGTAGTCAGGGTACAGGTCAGGGTCGAGGGATTCCATGAACCGATCACAGCACAGGAACCACCGGTTGTGTTATTAGTGATCGTGTTGGTGTTGGTGGTTATCTCCGGAGAGATCGTGGTGTCGACCACGAAAGTGCCAGTGTTGCTTCCGGTGTTACCGGCGTTATCGTTCACGCTCACAACCATCGTGTGAGTGGCGTTGGAGAGGCCGGTTACCGGACAACTGATGCCGGTAGGCGTCGCGGTACAGCCTGTTACAGCAGTGCCGTCCAGCGTGACCGCCGCGGAAGCCATGTTGATGCCGGAAGCCGCGTCAGAATAGGAAGCGCTCAGTGTCGAGGAGCTGACATTGATGGTTCCCGTGGGCGCCAGGCTGCTAACGGTCGGCGCTGCTGTGTCTATATTGAAGGAGCCCGCGCCTGAACCGGCGTTGCCGGCGTTGTCAGACACGTTCACGGTTATCGTATGGGCGCCAGCTGCAAGGCCAGTGGTCGGGCAGCTGATGTGAGTCGCGTTGGCAGTACAACCGGTCAGTGCCGCGCCGGCGTCGATCCTGATGGTCGCGCTGGCGGGGTTGACGCCGGCGCCACCGAGATCGGTGAGGTCGGCATCGATGGTCGGACTTGTGGACATGATCCAGCCGGACGGCGTGATGTTGCTAACCGAAGGCGGAGTCGTGTCAGGCGCGACGACCTGGAAGGAACTGTTGCCGCTACCGGCGTTGCCGGCGGCATCAGCAACGCTCACGTCGATCGTGTGCGTGCCCGAAGCCAGGGCCGTGGCCGTGCAGCTAATATTCACGGCGTTGGCCGTGCAGTTGGACATCGGGAGCAGGGCGCCATCGAGCCTGATCGAAGCGGAAGCGACGTTGATGCCGGAGCCGCCATCAGCATAATCGGCGCTGATTGTCGCGGTGCTGGTGGTGATGGTGCCGGTCGGCAGCATGTTGCTGACCGTCGGCGCGATCGTATCCACGCGGAAGGTGCCGGAAGCAGAACCGGTGTTGCTGGAGTTATCCTGCACGCTCACGTTCAGATTATGGTTACCTTCAGCAAGGCCGCTAACCGGGCAGCTCACGCCGCTCGCGTCAACAGTGCAGCCGCTGACGGCTGAGCCGTCTAGAGTGACTGAGGCCGTCGCGGCGTTCACGCCGGAGAGGTCGTCAGAGAAGCTGGCGCTGATGGTGCTGGAAGTCGTGTTGATCGAGCCGCTCGGGGCGAGGCCCGATACGACCGGAGCCGTGGTGTCGACCACAGTGAAGCTGCCGCTGATCGGTGCGGAGTTACCTGCGTTATCGGCAACCGAACCGCCGATGGTGTGCGCGCCCGCGGCCAGGCCTGATGCCGGGCAGCTGACGCTTGTGGTAGTCACGGTACAACCCAGCATCGAGCTGCCATCAAGGGTCACGACCACAGTCGAGGTCTTGACGCCGGATTCGCCATCAAACAGGCTGGCAGTCACGTTGGTGCTGGAACTGGTGATGACACCCGAAGGTGAGACATTGCTAACGGTCGGCGCGGTGGTATCCGCTACCGGCGGTGTCGTCCAGCCGTTCACGCCGGTCCAGGGATTGTTGTCCTGGCCGCCAGTGAATGTATATATAGCGTCGCAACGACCATCAACATTCAGATCCTCACAACCCTGGACGGGAGTACTGAAAGAACTCCAGTAGTTACCGCCGGCGGGCATCGGCTGATCGAACGTATTGCCGGAACCGCCGCTCACATATGCCTGGATATAGTTGGAATCGAAGTTGTTATTGAAGATCGAGATATTGCTCGACGCGGTCAGATATACGCCATACCTGAACGACTTGATCGTCACGTTCTTGACAGTGTTGTTGCTCTTCAGGGCCATGGAGATACCGGTACCGAAGCCGCCGGCGCTGGTGATCTTGTGGCCGTTACCATCAACGGTTATGCCGCTGCTGTTGAACTCGAGGCCGTTCTTGCCGGAGTTCACGTTGATGTCGGTGGTCAGGGTACAGGTGAGAGTCGCCGGATTCCAGGTACCGATAGCGGTACAGCTGCCACCCGTGGAGTTATTCGTCAGGTAATTGGTATTGGTCGTGATCACCGGTGAGATAGTCGTATCGACCGTGAAGCTGCCGCTGCCGCTGCCAGTGTTTCCAGCGTTGTCGTTCACATTGACCGTGATGCTGTGCAGGCCGTCGGCGATGCCTGATACCAGGCAGCTGATGTTGCCGGCGCTCGCGGTGCAACCGGGAACAACCGTGCCATCGAGCCTTACCACGGCGCTTGCGGTGCTTATGCCTGCTCCGCCGTCAGCGTAGTTGGCAGACAGGGTGGTTGCGTTCACATTGATCGTGCCGGTCGGCAGGATGCTGCTCACCGTCGGCGATGTCGTATCTATAGAGAAGGAAGCCGAACCGGAGCCATTGTTGCCGGCGCCATCGGCCACACTCACAGATATAGAGTGTCCGCCCGTGGCCAGGCCGCTGGTGGAACAGCTTATATGTGTAGCGGTTGCGGTACAGCCGGAAAGCGGGGCGCCGCCATCGAGGCGGACCGCCGCAGAGGCGGCGTTGACGCCGGATCCGCCAAGGTCAGCGAGATCGGCGTTGATCGTCGGGCTGCTGGTGCTGATCCAGCCGGACGGAGTGATGTTAGTAACAGTCGGTGAGGTGGTGTCCGGAGCGACGACCTGGAATGAGCTGCTGGCGGTTCCGTTGTTGCCGGCGGCGTCACGGACGCTCACGCCAATAGTATGTGTACCCGAGGCGAGGGCCGATGCCGGACAGCTAACGGTGATCGCGCTGGCGGAGCATCCCGTGAGGGTCGCGCCGTCGAGGGTGACCGCGGCTGATGAGGTATTTATGCCTGAACCGCCATCGGAGTAGCTGGCACTTATAGTAGTGCTGGAAGTCGTGATCGTCCCGGTCGGCTGCAGGTTGGTAACAGACGGGGCGATCGTGTCTACAACGACCGAACCCGAACCGCTGCCAGCATTGCCGGAATTGTCACTGACGTTGATTGCGATGCTGTGACTGCCATCCGCGAGACCTGAGACGGGACAGCTGACACTGGAAGCGCCCGCTGTGCATCCGGTTACCGCGGCGCCGTCCACCAGGACGGAGACTGTGCCGGCGTTGACGCCGGAGAGATCGTCAGAGTAACTCGCAGTCACCGTGGTCGTACCGGTGCTGATTGCGCCACTCGGTAACACATTGGTAACTACCGGCGCCGTGTTGTCGGCGAGGGTGAAGCCGCCGGCGATCGGAGCGGTGTTGCCAACGTTATCGGCGACCGAGCCACCGATCACATGTGAACCAAGGGCGAGACCTGTCACAGGACAGCTGGCACCGTTTGTCGTAACGGTGCAACCCGAAAGCGGGGTGCCGTCAAGTGAGACAACGACGGAAGACGTGTTCACGTTCGTTCCGCTGTCGTTGTAGCTCACGCTGATCGTGGTCGAACCCGTATTGATCGTTCCCGAAGGAGTCACGCTCGTGACTACCGGAGGAGCAGTGTCAGGTGCCGGAGGGACCAGCCACCCGCTGGCCGAAGTCCAGGGCCTATTGTCACGGCCGCCGGTGAAGACGTAAGCGGCGTCGCAGACACCGTCGACGTTGACGTCGTTACATCCCTCGGCGGGAGTGTCGAACTTCTCCCAGTAGTTGCCGCTCACCGGGCTCGCCTGGTCGAAGACGTTACCCGAACCTCCCGATGCGTACGCCGGGATGTTCGCGACCGTCGTGTTGTTGTTGAAGATCTTGCTGTTGTTCGAGAAGAGGACGTAGAACCCGTAATTGAAATTGCTGACGGTAAGGTTCTTGACGGTGACGTTGTTCCGGACGGAAAGTGACACACCCGTTGTGAATCCGCCGGAGCCTGTTACCGAGTGACCGTTACCGTCGAGAGTGATCCCGTCGGCGGTTATCTCGATACCGTTTTTACCGGCCGCGTTGATGTCGGCGGTAAGGGTACAAGTCTTGGTGGAGGCGTTCCATGTACCTACAGTGGAACAGTCACCACCAGTCGCACTGGCGCTGATTACCTTAGCGGCAGCCGCCTGCGCATCCTGAGTAAATGCGAGGTTGAGAAGGAGTACTGCTAGAACCAAAAAACCAAGAACAAGAAAACCTTTCGATGACGCACTGAGTCCATGCTGTTTTGCCTTCACCCGTGTTCCTTTCCTATTTTAAATGCTGGGGGGGGGTATAAAAATGTTCTTGATTTTAGCGTGTCATTCTTTTTATGTAAATACTTTCACAAAGAGCATCTGCCTGGTTTCCTTCCAGTTCTGGCGGTATATAAGCGATTCAGAGGCATGGTCATCCATTACGGCCAACTGGCAGAGGGTCCCGGCTTTATTCTGTAACCATGTCGGCCCCCTTTTGCCCGGCTGCCCGCAAACCCGCTTATTTGCAGCAATTCATATATGTGCATCTCAGTCCCATCCACTCGCAGGTCAAGCCCTGTTCGTTTCAGAAAACGACTCTTTTGATGAATCAAGGCCTGGTTTTTACCGATTTCAGTGGCTTTTGCAGCCCTGGAAAAAATAGGGGAATTCCCCTAGAAGGATTTCTGCCGTTTTTAGCCCCCGGAGCCTCCAATCACCTGAAATTGGAGGCGGCAGCCAAATCGCCCCAAGCTGGGCTAGTTTGTCATGAAGGCATATACCTGTCGCTATCAGTGTTCTCTTCTGTCAACGGTGCTCTGGTATCGCTGAAGGCATTTTCCACCTTACGGCGGCGCTTCTTGGAGGTGCTGTTCTTGGGGTATTTCTGCGAGGAGTTCCAGCTTGTCACGCCGACACTATCTTGTTATATCTACCAGATCTGTCCACCAGAGGCGGCGGCTCCAGAATCGTATGGCCTTTGCGCTACTCTCTGCCGCGACGGTCCGCGACTAAGTGCTGCTGTGTTGCTACCCGCCACCACTGCGGGCAGCTTCGATCGCAGCCTTGAGATCGCGCGGCAGAGGCTTATCGGAGACCACAAAATCATAGAGCTTATCAGCAAGCTCCGGAGAGCGGTAGAGCTCCCGCTGGAGTCCGCGCTGGCGGAACTCGAAGAAGTGTTCGGGCTTTACCCGCAACGATCGGGCAATCGCCCGGATCACTTGATCCGCGGGCACAGGCCTGGTGCCGCAGGCGAGATGGTTGAGGTATCCGGCTGAGAGCTTCGTGCGGGTCGCAAGTCTTCGGTAACTAATTTTTCGGAGTTCCATCAGCTGGCGCAAAGTCTCGGGAAAGGGTCTGATCGAATTCGGGATATCCTTCGATGCGTCAGTAATCATTTAAGCACCTCATTGACCTCATTCAGAAAATTGGTAATAGCGCGGCCCGCGGTGTCAATGTCCGGCGCCTCGCTCACTATGTTGATAAGACGGCTGCCTATGATAACTCCGTCGGCGTATCTGGCAACCTCTGCGGCGTGCTCCGGAGTAGATACGCCGAAGCCGATAGCAAGTGGCACGTCGGTCCGCGCGCGTACCCTGGCGATGAAACCAGGCAGCTGATCCGAGAGCGACGTGCGTGCTCCCGTAACACCTGCCACCGATACACAATAGATAAACCCGGACGCCGCCTTCGCGATAAGCTCGATCCGCTCGTCGGGGCTGGTCGGCGCCACCAGGAGGATAGGATCGACTCCCCTCGCCCGGCAGGCATCGATAAAATCTGTGCCTTCGTCTACCGGCAGATCCGGGACTATCAGTCCGTCGACACCAGCGGCAGCGGCCGCTTCGATGAAGCGGTCCTGGCCGTAGGCGAAAACGCAATTGTAGTAGACCATGAGGACGACCGGTATCCGGGAGCTGAACTCAGAGGCCAGCTGCAGGACGTCATCGGGCGTGACGCCCTGTTCCAGCGCTTGCTGGGTCGACGCCTGCACGACCGGCCCGTCGGCCAGAGGGTCAGAGAATGGCACCCCCATCTCGATCATGTCGGCGCCGCCGGAGATAAAGGCTTCGAGCACATGGCGGCATTCGTGCATGGTCGGATAACCGCCTGTGGTATAGGGCATCAGCAACGCTTTTTTCCCGCTTCCGCGGAATATCTCTTCGAGCCGGCTCATTCCATTATCCCCAGTGCCCGCGCCGCCTGGTGCACATCCTTGTCGCCGCGGCCGCTCAGATTGACGATCACCGCGTCATCCGCGCTGTAATCAGCCGCGTGCTTCGTGATCCAGGCAATCGCGTGGGAACTCTCCAGTGCCGGTATTATCCCCTCGGTTTCAGACAGCATAGTGAAGCAGGCCAGGGCCTCCGCGTCGGTGACAGAGTCGTAACGGACCCTGCCCTCGTCGTGCAGCCACGAGTGTTCCGGGCCCACTCCGGGGTAATCCAGGCCCGCCGAGATAGAGTGTGCTTCCAGGATCTGCCCATAAGCATCCTGAAGGATATAAGACATGGAACCGTGCAGGACTCCCCTATGGCCCCGTTCGATGGAAGCGCCGTGCTTGCCGCTGTCGAGTCCCTCCCCCGCCGCCTCGACTCCGACCATGGGCACATCGTCATCCAAAAATGCTGCAAACAGTCCCATTGCGTTGGAACCACCGCCGACACAGGCGATAAGCTCGGCCGGCAGCCTGCCCTCAGCCTCCAGGAACTGGGCGCGTGCCTCTCGGCCGATGACACTCTGGAAATCACGCACCAGCGCTGGATACGGAGCCGGACCGGCCACCGAGCCGATGACATAATAAGTATTCTCCACGTTGGTGACCCAGTCGCGGATAGCCTCGTTCATGGCATCCTTGAGTGACTGGCTGCCGGAGCTGACCGGGATGACCTCTGCGCCCAGCAGCTTCATGCGCACAACGTTCAGCTCCTGCCTGGCGATATCCTTGATCCCCATGTAGATGGCGCAGGGGATGCCGAACAGCGCCGCAGCCGTGGCCGTCGCCACTCCGTGCTGGCCGGCTCCGGTCTCGGCGATGATCCGCTTCTTCCCCATCTCAGCCGCCAGCAGCAGCTGCCCTACAGTGTTGTTGATCTTGTGGGCGCCGGTATGGCAGAGGTCCTCACGCTTGAGATAGATGCGCGGGCCGCCCAGTTTTTCCGTCAGCCGCGACGCAAAATACAGCGGCGTCGGCCGCCCGACAAAGTCTTTTAGCAGCGATTCCAGTTCGGTCTTAAAGCCAGGATCGTCTTTGAGCCGCTCATATGCGGCGGTTAGCTCGTCGAGAGCCGGAATCACCGTCTCGGGTACATAGCGGCCGCCGTAGGGGCCGAATCTGGCCTGTATGGTCATGTAACCTCTTTCCTGATTCTTTCAAACAGAAGCCGAAGCTGTCCGTGATCCTTGATTCCAGGAGCCGACTCGACCCCGCTGGATACATCGACGGCGAAAGGCGCCGCAGCCCGAACTGCATCCATGATGTTCAGGGGATTCAGGCCGCCGGCCAGAATCAGCCTCGCGCCCCGGAAGTCTTCGTCGAGCGCGGCGGGCAGGCTCCAGTCGAATGTCTCTCCGCTGCCGCCCCGGCGCTCAGGATGATAAGTATCCAGCAGAATGTAATCGGTGTCAAACTGGACAACGCGCTCCAGCGACTCCGGACCCGATACCGCCAGCGCCTTGATCACCAGCACGCCGGTGTGCTCCCGAACCTCGCGGCATTCCTCCGGGCTCTCGTCGCCGTGCAGCTGAACCGCCGTCAGCCCGCAGGCCTCCACCGCTCCGGCTATCACATCCGCCCTGGCGTTGACGAAGACACCAACGCGGTCTACGCCTGCAGGCGCCGACGCCAGCACTTCAGATGCCCGCGCGATACTCACCTGGCGCGGACTTTCCGGAGCGAAGATCACACCGAGCGCCCAGGCTCCCAGTTCCACAGCAAGCGCCGCGTCCTCAGACCGGGTGAGCCCACAGATCTTGACCTTCACATCCGCCATTGCCCTTACCTGTACTTCCGCGTCTGGAAGATGATTATCATGACAACAGAAACCACCGCCATGAACATGAGGCTCCCCCACATCCAGACACGGCTGCCCACGGGCAGTTCGGCGAAGTTCATCCCCCAGAAACCGGTGATGAAGGTGAGTGGCATGAAGATGGTGGCAACCAGGGTCAGCCGCTTCATTATCTCATTGAGCCGGTTGGAGACCGCTGAAAGATGCACGTCCAGGGAACCGGTAAGGATATCCCGGTAGGAATCGAGCATGTCTGACAACCGGATCAGGTGGTCGTAGACGTCGCGCAGATAAGGCAGTGTCTCACTGGTCACCAGCGGGAAGTCCCGGGATGTCATCTCGTTGATCGCCTCGCGCAGCGGGCCGGCTTTCTTGCGGAAATGGATCAGCTCGCGCTTGAAGTCGAAGATGCGGTGCACCGTCGTCTCGTCCGCCTTGGGATCCACCACCGCGTCCTCAAGGGCATCGAGCTCGTCCTCGACCCCGTCCACGGTCTCTATGTATCCGTCTACCACCGTGTCCATCAGGTAGTAGGCCAGCATGTCCGAGCCGCAACTCATGATCCGGGACCGGCTGTCGGCGTCCTTCCAGACCCTCTGGATCGCGCGCGAGTCACCGCGATGTACCGACACCAGGAAATTACGGCCGACAAAGAGGTCGATCTCTTCCCACTTTAGAGACAGGCTGCCACCGCTGACGTCAGCGGTTACCGCGTGCATCACCAGGAAGAAGTGGTCATCGTAAGGTTCGACCTTGGATCGCTGTCCGTCGTCCTTGGAGGCGTCCTCCAGGGCCAGCTCGTGGAAATTGAAGGGCGGTGCTCCCAGAAGGTCGCGGTCTTCCTGGGTCAGGGGACCGGCCATGTCGAGCCAGACCAGCCCGTCTCCCCTGCCAGCAAACTCGACCGCCTCGGCAACAGATACGGTTTTGACGCCCGCTTCTTTTGAGCCGCACACCTTGGCCTGCATGTCCGCCACCTGTCCGTCGGCTGGGGTTTACCGGAAACAAACAAGCCCGACTGACGCCGGGCTGAAATAAGTCGAACTTCCTGATCTGTCCTTCCAGACACAATAGCCGCTACACCTGATTGCCACAACGGCCACCGCAACCTGCCTGCTGCCAGCTACTCGTGAATATGCAGCGGTGTCCCGATCGGGGTCCAGTCATAGACATGCTTGGCTGTATCTACGGGCAGACCGACACAGCCATGGCTGGAACGTTGCCCGAAGGCGGTCGCCCAGTAATTTCCATGCATCGTATAATCACCCTTGAAAACCATGACCCAGGGAACCTTCGGGGCGAAATATCCCGGGCCCCTCATGTCAATCGCGGACATCTTGGCGTAAATCGTGTAGTCACCCAACGGAGTGTCGGTGCCGGAATTGCCGGTCGAGCATAGGAAAGACTCCACTGCCACGCCATTTTCGTAAAGCGTCACAACCTGTTCTGAGATATCCACGTCGATGGACTTGGCGGGAGCCGTCGTGAAAGTTGCTGTGGAATCTGCTTCCAGGAAACCTCCGGAGACTCCGCGCAGCGCCTGCGGACCGCTCTTGATGCTGATGGTAACGTCCTGCAGATGGTCCCAGGCGTTGGTCGGCTTGAACTCCAGACGGTTGGGAGCCGGCCAGGAGAAAGTCCCGTCGACCTTTGGCTCGACCGTGACCAGGGTGCGGGCGAGATCCTGGTTGGAAACAGGCTCGCTGAAGATTATCGCCGGATTCGCCTCAGTGCTGGCGCCCGAGGTCCCATCGGTAGGCTCGAAGACGAGTTGAAGCGCCGGCGCGGTCTTGACCGCGGATGCCAGTGGCGCCTTGAGCTCCCTGCCGTTGCTCGAAGTCGCACCGGTTATCTTCAGCGGGAATTCCTTGCCCTGTTCGAACTTGGCCAGGGCGATATGGGCAACACGGCCGCCCTCTTCAAGCCGTGAAGTACTCTGGATGCCTTCGAGCGTGTAATCGAAATCGCTGATCGGGATGTTCCATTCGAGGGTCACTTCTTCACCATACTTGACCTTGAGCCCATCCTTGGGAATTATCGGCATCGGAGTGGTCACTGTCGTGAAGGTGACAGTCTGTTCCACCGGCGCATCGGCTACTCCGGACATCCCGAACTCCTTGACCGTGCCGGTGATAGTGATCGTATATTCAGCGTCGGCGACAAGGGGATTGGAGCCATCCTCAAGAACAAACCGGCCGTCAGTCAGGTGACCGCTCAGCAGGCGTTCGTTCTCACGAGTGCCGTCGGGGGCGATCCGTGCTTCCTTGACCGCGACCGTCGCAAGGCTGGCGCCCCATCGGCTGGTCGAGATCTCCAGGCCGCTGTCGTCAGGGATTATCTCAGAGGAACCATCGCCGGGACTCACAGAGATCCGCGGAGGCAGGACGACCACGAGCAGCAGTGTCGCCACGACTGCAAGCGCCGCGACTCCACCGGCGATGATGACCGCGAGTTTTATGCGTGACGCCAGCTTGCCAACCTGCGGCGCCGTCAATTCCTTGGTTGCTTCCCTGCCCAGCTTGACCGTCCCGTAGTCTGATTGAGATTGGCACTCTTCTTGTAACTCATATTTATCCCCAATAGCCGGCAGACTAACCTTAACCTGGGGATTCGCCTCCGTCCGATTCGATGCGGCGCAACCAGAACAGCGCCGATTCGGGACGAATAGAGGGAGTATAGCAAAGAGTAGAAGTGTGTTTCCAGAGCAATTTCTCATATTTCTCATCCCCCTTGCTTATCTGCTATTTTGATTAAGCAATATCCTGGCCCGCCACGGGCCGGGAGACCCCGCGAAAAGATCCTGATGCCAGTGAAACGAAAAGCCTTAGCCCTGCTCTCCGGCGGCCTCGACAGCCGCCTGGCGGTCAAGATGATGCTCGAACAGGGCATCGAGATAGAGGGACTCAACTTCGTGACCGTGTTCTGCACCTGCACCGCGAGGAGCAGCTGCAAATCCGAAGCGAGGAAGGCCGCCGAGGAGTACGGCATCCCGCTCAAGGTCCTCAACGCCACCGACGAGATCCTCGAAGCCATCGGCAACCCCAAACACGGTTTCGGCCGCGGCCTCAACCCCTGCCTGGACTGCCGTATCAGCATGTTCCGCCGGGCCGGCAGGTACATGAAAGAGACCGGGGCTGATTTCCTGGTGACCGGTGAGGTCTGGGGTGAGCGGCCCATGTCCCAGAGGCCGGACGCGCTGGCGACCATCGAGAAGGAATCCGGCCTTGCCGGGCTTATCGTGCGCCCGCTGTCGGCTCACCTCTTCGAGCCCAGCATCCCCGAGCGCGAGGGCTGGATCGACCGGGAGAAAATGATGGCGATCAGCGGCCGTTCCCGCAAACCCCAGATGCAGCTGGCCCACGAGCTGGGCGTCAACGACTATCCCTGCCCTGCCGGCGGCTGTCTGCTCTGCGACAAGAATTTTGCGGCCCGCCTCAAGCACCTCCTCCAGGAAGATCCCAAGCCCGCGATCGCCGAGATCCAGGCTCTGAGACTCGGGCGGCTCATCTTTTCTTCCGGGGGGAAGCGGATCATGATCCCAAGGAACGAGGAAGAGACCCAGCGGCTCGTGGCGCTGGCCCGTCCCAGCGACCTGCTCATGAGCGCCGAAGATCACATGGGCCCCACCGCCGTCATCAAGGGCAGCGAGATCGACGAGGCGACATTGCAGGAAGCGGCGGCGCTGACCGCCCGCTACGGGCAGGGACGCGACGAGGAGAAAGTGACCGTATCTTACTGGCCCGCCGGCCAGGAAGTGGACGGCGGTTCCCCGGATCGCCATGCCCTGACTGTCTCCCCCGCTGATGGCTGGCGGCTGGCGGACTCGCTCACCCGGGAATAGGGAACTGACGGGGCCGCGCTCCGGTCCAGCCTTCACATGCCTTCTTTCTTATGCCTGCCGTTCTACCTCGGGATGAATCCTTTCCCCATGCGAAACATCTAAGGTATTAAATAGCGCAATGAAGGGTCCAGTACGAGGAACGATTGCACAGATAAAGTGCGAAGCTCCCGATTACACAGATAAAGTGCGAAGCTCCCAGGAGGTAACAGATGTCAGTGAATGACAAGGTTGAGATCCCGGTATTCGGGTCACGGTACCTGGACTCCTGCTCCGGCGGTTGAGGCCCCAGCTGGTCTCTGGAAGAGATCACGGAGCATATCAACAGGCAGCTTGACCAGGATTTTGGCGGGACCGCCCAAATCCGGTATGTGGATTTCGATTCGCCGGAACTCTCGGAATTCCCGGAAGTCTATCAGCGGGTGGCTGTTGACCGCGACCTTGAACCCGGCACGATCCTGTTCAGGGGTGAACTGGTGCCGATATGGGATGTCCAGTACAACCGCCTGACCGAAGAGTTCGTGAAGATGGGCGCAGAGCCCGTCCGCAAGGCTTCGTAGTACCTGCTCCAGCAGAATGAATAAAGGACGGCCATGGCGCCGTCCTTTTTTTGTCCGTTTCGAATGCATCCGCCGCCAGGCCAACAATCGGCCACCAGAGCGTCGCGCACCGGCCGCGGCTACTTCGCCAGCACTCCCAGCAGCTGCCACAGATCCAGGTCGAGCTGCTTGGTCTTCGCCGCGACTTCCTCCAGCGGGGTCAGGGCGATGCCGCCGTCGATCCAGCCTGCCAGCCGGCCGCTGCCGCCTCCAGCCAGGAACTCGACTGCCGCCGCTCCCAGCCGGCTCGCCAGTATCCGGTCGAAACTGGATGGCGCTCCACCGCGCTGTACGTGCCCAAGGATCGTGACCCTAAGTTCATAGCCGATCTCGTCCTCACGCGACCGGAAATATTCCATGCATCGCTGGGCGTTGTTACGGGCGCCGTCGGTGACGACAGCCAGCGCGTAGCGCTTGCCACGGGCGTGGGCCGCCGCCAGCTGCTGCTCCACCTCGGCGGGCTCGATATCGAACTCGGGCGTAACGATGACGTCGGCGCCCCCGGCCAGCCCCGCCGCCAGCGCCAGGTAGCCGCAGCTCTTCCCCATGACCTCGATGAGAAAAGCCCGGTGGTGCGACTCGGCGGTAGTGCGGATGCGGTCGATCGACTGGATTATTATGTCGAGCGCCGTGTCGACGCCGATGGTGATGTCCGAGCCGTGGAGATCGTTGTCGACAGTGGAGGCGACCCCGGCCACAGCCAGTCCCATCCTGCCAAGCTCATGGGCGCCCGCCTGGGAGCCGTTGCCGCCGATGACGATCAGGCCATCGATGTTCTCGCGCCGCAGGTTCTCCACCGCCCGGCCCCTGGCAGCCTCGCTCTCGCGGAACTCCCGGCTGCGGGCCGTCCCCAGGAAGGTGCCGCCCAGGTGCAATATCTCGCTGACGTCACGGTTCCCCAGGGGGATGACGTCGCCTTCGATCAGGCCCTCGAAGCCGTTGCGGACCCCGAACATCTCCATGCCGATGTCGGTGCCCACCCGCACGATAGCCCGGACCGCCGCGTTCATCCCCGGCGCGTCGCCGCCACTGGTGACGACTGCTATGCGTTTCATGAAAGGACCTCCAGGCTTACTGGCACGGACAGCCGGCGATCCGCCGGCCTAAAAACCATAACTCGGCAGGAAGAGCTGGTAGATCGGCCGGATGACCGACGACAGCATATTGGTATTGAGCATCACGAGCAGCAGGAGCATAACGAACATCATCCCGTAGCGGTCGAGCTGCACCCATTTGATGTATGACTTCGGCGGCAGCAGCGCGCCGACGATGCGCGAGCCGTCAAGCGGCGGCACCGGGATCAGGTTGAACACCATAAGGATGACGTTCAGCTGGAAGATGCGGAAGATTGAGATCGGGATAAGCCCTTCCACCAGATCGGGATCCGGATAAAAGACGTTCAGCGCCAACGCCGCCAGCGCCGCCAGCAGCAGGTTGGCCGCGGGGCCGGCCATGCCGACCCACATCATCCCGTACTGATGCGACTTGAAGTATCCAGGATTGACCGGCACCGGCTTGGCCCAGCCGAAAAGCATGGCGCCATTCGAGAACAGGAATGTCACCGCCAGCATCAGTGTCCCCAGCGGATCGAGGTGCTGCAGGGGGTTGAGCGAGAGACGCTTGAGGTTCTTCGCGGTCCTGTCGCCCAGCCGGTAGGCCATGTAGCCGTGCGATACCTCATGGAAGGTCATGGAAAAAAGCAGCACCGGCGCCGTGACCGCCAGCTGCAAAAGCAGTTCACTCATTCTTGTTCCCTCTCGCTACTTCGATTAATTCCCGGAACCGGCCTGCCCCGCGGGCTCGCCGCTCCCGGCTGAATTCCTGTTCATCCGCCTGATTCTGAATTCCTGTTCATCCGCCTGATTATCTGTTCCGCCGCGCGCATCTCAGAGTCCCTGCCATCCACCTTGCCCTCGAGCTTGAGCAGCTTCACCTGGGTGAGGACCTCCCCCACCTCCGGCGATTCCTTGAGGCCCAGCTCCAGCAGATCCTTGCCGCTGATGCCTAGTGAAGTATAGCGGAGCTCCCTGAGAAATAGTTCGATGGCATCGCGGGCGCTGCCCTCGCCGGCCTCGGCCCAGGCAAGCAGCAGGCCTTCAGCAGGCAGTCTCGCCAGCAGGTCATAAAGGTCAGGCCTGCTCATCTCGGAGCCCGCCATCCGCTCCAGCACCCTGCGGGCGAGGACGACGCCGCCGGCAATCACCGTGGCGTCGGAGTTGCGCAATTTCAGCCGCTCGGTCCAGCTGGCAAGCTGCTCCGGATCCAGCCGGCGGGCCATGCAGACCAGCCGCAGCCGCCAGAGACGGATCTCCTCGCGCATCCTCAACTCTTTGACAGCGCGGTCCGCCTGTGTTACCAGCTCAGCCGTCTCCGCGTCAGCCGCCAGCGACGGATGGATCGAGGGCGCGATGCCCAGCTCGCCGATCCGCTGGATCGAATGGCCGACCTCGGGCTCGGACAGCAGCCAGATCAGCTCATCGCGCAACCTGGCTGAGGAAAGGTCGCCGACCAGGTTCATCTCGACGCAACCACGCGCCAGACCCAAAGTATGCGAGTTCATCCGGAAGCCCAGCCGGTTCTCGTAGCGGATAGCCCGGAAGATCCGGGTCGGGTCTTCGATAAAACTCAGGTTGTGCAGCACCCGGATGACCTTGTTCTCGATGTCGCGCAGGCCCCCGAAGAAATCGAGCAGCCGCCCGAAGTCATGGGCCGTCAGCGACACCGCCATGGCGTTGATAGTGAAATCGCGCCGGTAAAGATCGTGTTTGATGGAAGAATGTTCAACCGTAGGCAACGCCGCCGGGTAATCGTAGAATTCTGTGCGGGTCGTTGCCACATCCACCCGCAGCTCGGGCTGCACCTGGTCGAGCACCACCACGGCCGTATTGAATTTCTGATGTGCCCTGACGCGGCCACCCAGCGCCTTCGCCAGGTGCTCCGCGAAATCGATCCCGTCGCCCTCCACAGCTATGTCGATATCGTAATTGGGCTGGTCGAGGATCATGTCGCGGACGAAGCCGCCAACCAGATAAACACCGCGATAATCGGTACTGAGTTTCTGTACCGCTTCGAAAACCGGGGCGATGCTCGGGAGCGCCGCCAGCCGGTCGCGGAAGTCGGCCTCACGCAGGACTGTCTCGCCGATCCCCTCCTCGACCTCGCTGCTGTGCAAAGTCCTCAGCACATCGGAGCGCGTGACGATCCCCGTCACCTGGTCGACCGGCACCTCCCGCCGTCCCTCCAGGCCCGACTGCACCACCGGCAGGCGGCCGACGGCACTCTCGGCCATCAGGCGCCGCAGCTCGTGCACGGTCGTGTTTTCCGAGACGGTCCTGACACCGCGTGACATTATGCCCTTCACTGGCGCGTGCTTCAGCTTATGGCCTACCGCCTTGTCCAGGTCCTTGCGCGAGACGATGCCCACAAGCATTTCCTTATCCCTGACACAGACGCCGCTGTGGCCGTAGCGCTGGCAGATCAGCAGCGCCTCGCCTATGGTCGTATGAGCCTCGACGAAATAGACCGGATGAGACATGATATCTCGCGCTCGCAGGGGCTCCTCGAGCACGCCAGGCAGGCTTTCGACCAGCAGCTGATGCGTCTCTTCAAGGCTCCTGCCTTTGACCATGGCCGATGACGCCTGGCTGTGTCCGCCGCCGCCAAGCGGCGCCAGCGCCTTCGCCACATCCAGCAGCCGGCTCTTGCTGCGGCCGACTACGAAGATCCGGTCCTCCATCTCCACCATGATTATCAAGGCCTGGCAGTCGGTGACGTCCATCATCTTATGGGCGACAACACTGAGGCCTTCAACATAACGGGGGCTTTGGAAAGAGGCGATAAACACTTCCACATCGCCGATGGTCGTCTGCTCCAGCTCGTCGATCAGCTGCAGCATCAGCTCCCGCTGCTCGTCGCTCAATGGATTATGGAGATACTTGCCGATCAGGCCCTGGCTTGCCCCCAGCCGCATGCACAGCGCGAGCGCCTCGGCGTCCCTCGGGGTGGTCGTGGGGAAGGTCAGCGATCCGGTATCCTCGTGGATGCCCAGGGCGAAGATGGTCGCCTCCAGCGGCGAGACCTCCAGGTGGCGGTCATGGATTATCTTCAGCATGGTCGTGACCAGCGAACCGTCACGGGAGAGCACATAGTTCTCGTCGGCGACAAAGACCGGTTTCTGGGAAAGGGAGCCCAGCCGGTGGTGGTCGAAGACGATCACCTCGACCTCTGGCGATGGACATATAGGCTCGAACTCGCCCAGGCGGCCGCAATGGATGGTATCGACGATGATCAGCCGCCGCACCTTGCCGAAATCGACCATGGAGACGTCGACCGTGTCGATCTCGTCAGCATGGAGGTTATAGAACTCGCGGACATTGCGGTTCAGCGAGCCGGGGAAACAGATCTTGGCCTCGGGATACAGCTTCGCGGCCGCCACCGAGGCGGCAAAGCCGTCGAAGTCGGTATTGGCGTGCGTGACTATGACTTCCGGGATATTCATAAAACCTCGGGGGAAGTTGCCGGACTTTAGGAACTACCGCTCTAATTACCCATCCGCGGTCAAAATGTCACGGATTTAGTTCCTGAGGTTCAGCAACGTCCCCCGGATTATTTACGCGAAGAACGTCTGCGCCAGGTCCCAGAACTCCTGCCTAACGACCTTGCGCTCGCCCACCGCGACCTCGAGCGGTACGGCCACTATCGCGTCGCCCTGCAGCGCAGCCATAAGGCCGAACTCCTCAGCCTGCACCATTTCGGCGGCCTTTGCCCCGTAGCGGGTCGCCAGGATGCGGTCGTGAGCAGTCGGAGTGCCGCCGCGCTGGATATGCCCCAGAACGGTCGCCCGGGTCTCGAAACCGGTTCGGCGCTCGATCTCCTTGGCCAGCAGGTTGGCGACGCCTCCCAGCTTGACGTTGCCGAACGCGTCGACCTCGTCGGACTGGGTGACCATCTGCTCCTCGCCTTCCTTGGTGACCAGCTTCGCGCCTTCGCTGACAGCGACGATGCTGAAGTTCTTGCTGCCCGACTGGCGGCGGCGGATGATATCGCAGGCCTCCTCGACGGAGACATCATATTCAGGGATTAGGATGACATCGGCGCCGCCGGCGATACCGGCCATGATCGTTATCCAGCCGGTGTGCCGGCCCATGATCTCCACGACGATGACGCGGTCGTGGGATTCCGCGGTCGTGTGCAGCCGGTCGATGTTCTCGGTCGCGATCTGCACGGCGGTGTCGAAGCCGAAAGTGTAGTCGGTCCCGGAAAGGTCGTTGTCGATCGTCTTGGGCACGCCCACCATGTTGAGCGCGTATTTGCCATGGAGCTGGTTGGCCACGCCCAGGGTGTCGTCGCCGCCGATGGCGATGGTCGCCCAGATCTCATTCTGCCGCAGGTTGTCGACCAGCAGCTCGACGCCGCCTTCGGTCTTCATGGGATTGGTACGGGAGGTCCCCAGGATGGTGCCGCCGCGATGCAGGATACCTGAGATAGTATTTATGTCAAGAGTCATGTAATCGTTCTCGAGCAGGCCCCGCCAGCCGCCGTGGACGCCGACCATCTCGTAGCCGGCCCGGGTGAGCTTGAGGGTGGCCGCGCGGATGACCGCGTTGAGTCCAGGGCAGTCGCCGCCGCCGGTAAGGATCGCAACCTTCTTCGCCATCAGAAAACCTCCATTTTGCCGTGGGTTGATCTGCATGAGGTCAGGCCCCGCGGCGCGATGGCACCAGCCAACGGCGAGACGGAACCAACCAGTAATTGACAAGGGGAATAATATCTTGTGCGCGGAAGGAACGAAACCCGGGATCCTGATCGGGCGGCGATCACCGGAACCGGTATATGGACAACCGGGTCCTGCCGGCATGGCCGACCGGATACTGCGGGAAGGCTAGCAGAGGGTTAGTTGCTCCGTGGTCATGTCGTTACGCGCGGCGATCACTGCCCTGTCGAAAGTCTTCAGACAGTTGCTGCAGATAAAACCATTCCGTTTTTCTGACCAGGAAACGGTGGCCTTTTTATGGCAGCAATGACATGGGAAGCTGGCCGAGCTGTGTGTTTTTTCAAGTGAGTCGGTCATGGCGATCATTATACATATTCCCCGGCGAGCCAGGCTTACCTGCGGAATGGGGGCGGGTATCGAGACCCGGTCCTGCTAAAAACCCGCTACACCAGCGTAATCCGGTAGCCCGCAAATCTCATTGCACAAAAATCCGAGCATAATAGTCAGGTTTTATAAGCAAACCTGATAGCATCTGCCACACTCTCGCATAACCCGCATGGCTTCCATCTATTGAAATGTATGCATATGTGCGTACAATGGTTGTATTAGCCTCACTGAAGGGTAAAGCTCACCTTCCTTGAGGACGATTCATTTTATGAAGCAGCAAACAGCCGAGAGCTGTTTCTGCTTCGTGATTTGCTCGCGCGGGTAAGAGAGACCAGCGCAGAACGACAGCCATGTGCCGTAAAATGTCTTCGTCTGTGAATCCCGCCCTCCACAGGTGGACGTGCGAGCAAGTATTTCAAGAGCCGCCCGCAAGGGCGGCTCTTTTCTTTTTGGACTGCAGATAACGCCATATTCAATTCCATCAAAAGCTAGGCAAAGCCGTAGCTGTGTTGATTACAAACAATACGCGAGACAGGCTGATTGACAAACACCTTTCTGCCCGCCGCCACGGATCCGTCAATACTGGAAAAAAAAGAACCGCCTCCTGGGCAGTTCTTTTAAGACACATCAATATTTAGATCAGGGGCAGCCGAGGGCTGCCAGGTCTTACTCCTCGAAGGCTATGACCTCACGGCCCTTATAAGTACCGCAGACCGGGCAGACCCGGTGCGGCTGCTTGGGGCTATGGCACTGGGGGCACGTGTTGATCGTCGGGGCGGTCAGACTGTCGTGCGCCCGGCGCTGGTCCCGCCTAGCTTTGGAAGTTTTTCTCTTGGGTACGGCCATTTGTGGTTACCTCTTTCTATTTACCAAGGATGTAGAATAGCGGAACCAGCCTGTAAAGTAAAACCAAAAGCTACTCCGGCTTCCAGTCCCTCAGCTTCTCCCACCTGAAATCCGCGGGCGGCTCGCAGCCGCATTCCACCAGGTTGCGGTTGCCGCCACAGTGCGGGCAAAGCCCCTTGCAGGCGAGTTCGCAAAGGATCTTCGGCGGCAGCAGCTCCGCGACCGCGTCATGAGCCCAGTGGGAAAGGTTGAGCACTCCGTCTTCCTTGTACCAGAGGGTCGGTTCGTCCTCTTCGCCCATCTCCTCGATAGGCGGCAGCTCGGCCTCGAAGAAGTCCTCGACAGTCACATCCAGATCGAGGTCTGCCGGCTCCAGGCAGCGCCAGCAGGCGCCATCGAGCCGGCAGGTAAACGACATCTTCACGTTATAGCCCCGGCCGACGTCGATCACCTTGATGACCGCCGGCACGACATCAGGGACAAATCCATAGTCCTGCCCCGCCAGATGCAGCGGCGGCAGCCTTACATCCATCTCGAAGATCAGAGGATCGCCCGGTTCGAGGGGAAGCGAGGAAAGATCAAGGGTGGTCAGGGTATTGTCAGTCAAGGGAAACTCCATTGGATACCGGCCGGAGCCAGTCGGGATTACGGGGTCGAATCGAACAGGCGCTCATATCGGTCCGCAGCCGGAATCCTCCGGCCTGCGGGCACCGCTCTTGAACCTTCAGTCTTCGGTGCGGATCTCCTCAGCGCCCTCTTCCAGCTCACTCTTGCCCTGCAGCCGCTCGCGGCCTCGCTGTACCGCCGCCAGGAACTTGCCCAGGTTCGTCTCCAGCGTCTCCAGCACCTCGTCGGCGTAATCCTCGGCGCCCAGGCGGATCTCCCGCTCGCGGGCACGCGCGTCTTCCATGATCGAGGCGGCGTTACGCTCGGCCATCTTGACGACTTCCTGCTCGGATACCAGCCGTTCGGCCTGGTCATTGGCTTCCTTGATGATGCGGTCGCTCTCGGTCTTGGCCTCGGCGAGCATCTCCTGGCGCTCCTTGACGATCCAGCGCGCCTGCTTGATCTCTTCGGGGATCGTGGTCCGCATCTGGTCGAGGATGTCGTAGATCTCCTCACGATCGATCATGACCTTGTCGGTCATCGGCATCGGCCGGGCGTTGTTCACTATCTCATCTAGTTTGTCTATCAGTACCAGTACGTCCACTTTTGCCTCCAGTGTTCCTGGTTTTTCGTTGTCGGTCACCTGCGGCGCCGCTCCGCGCCTGCCGGCGCACCCGGGCGCTTACTTCAATAACTCGGCAAAGCGCCTGGCCACTACCGCGGGTACCAGGTCATCCACCTTGCCGCCGAATCTTGCCACTTCTTTTACGCCGCTGGAACTCAAAAAGCTGTACTCCGGCGACGCCATCAAGTAAACAGTTTCTAGGTCCGGGGCCAGTTTCCTGTTCAGCTGCGCCATCTGGAACTCGTACTCGAAGTCACTGATGGCCCTGAGCCCCTTCACGAGCGCCTTGGCGCCATACTTGTGGGCAAAATCCACAAGCAGTGTATCAAAAAGCACGACCTCGATATTACCCGCTTGCCCGGAAAGCGAATCTTCGAGGAAGGAAACCCGCTCCTCGGCGCTGAACATCGTGTCCTTGCGGGGCGATGAAGCCACCACACCCACGATCACGCGCTCGAACAGCTCCGAAGCCCTCCTGATGATATCAAGGTGCCCTTCAGTGACCGGGTCGTAGGTCCCGGGGCAGACAGCGGTGGTGTTGGTGTGATCAGTCATCCTTATTCAGGTGGAACTCTATCAAATCTTACATTAACAGGGATTATCTGACGGAGGATCAAAGCAGCTCATCCGAGACAAAGATGCGAATCCGCGTATCGCCGTATTTTTTATCGGTGACAAGTTCCAGCGGCAGGGAAACGTCTTCACGGGAATCACTCTCGACTACCACCCTCCCCCCGGGCGCCAGAATCCGCGGTAGCCATCGGCTGAGTTCCGGCTTGATAACGCGGTGCATTCTATAGGGGGGGTCTACGAAAATCAAATCATAACGCTCGCCCTTTTTGGCTGCTTGCTTGAGGATTAACAGGTAATCGCGGCGAACCGCGCGTACGCCCTCCAGCCTGAGTTTCGCCATGTTTTTATGGATAGCCGCCGCCGCGGCGACACCGCTGTCGGCCAACAGAGCCGCCGCCGCGCCGCGGCTCACCGCCTCCAGCCCCAGCGCCCCGCTGCCGGCAAAGAGATCCAGCACTTCGAGGCCGCTGACATCGCCGAGCATATTGAATATCGCCCCGCGGACCTTGTCCGCCGTCGGCCGGGTATGGCTGCCTTTCGGAGCCGCTATGATCGTGCCTTTGCATTTACCGGCGATTATCCGCATGACCCCTGGGGGACGTTGATAGAATCGAGGAACCCGCGTTTCCTCCCTAATGCAATCTCCGGACGATTCACCGCTCTCACGCCCGGCGCAGCCATTCGATCGACTCCCCGAAGACACGCTCGACCTCATCCCGAAGCAGGGCATTCTCAGGCCGCTTCAGCTCCGGATCAGCCTCAACCAGCTCCGACGCCTTCTCACGCGCCAGCTTCAGGACCTCCTGGTCGCGGGAAAGCCGGGCCAGGCGCAGGTCCGGCAGCCCCGACTGCCTGGCGCCGAACAGCTGGCCCTCGCTGCGTATCTCCAGATCGATGTCAGCCAGAGCGAATCCATCCGCGGTGGAAGTCATGGCCCGCAGCCGCTGCTCCCCGGACTCGGTCTTCGGGTCGCCGAACAGCAGGCAGCAGGACTCGTGCTCGCCCCGCCCCACCCGCCCGCGGAGCTGGTGCAGCTGCGCCAGCCCGAACCGGTCGGCTTCCTCCACCAGCATCACCGTGGCGTTGGGCACGTCCACACCGACCTCGATCACTGTCGTCGTGACCAGCACCTGGACCTCCCCGGCGGCGAATCGCCGCATAGTCTCCTGTTTGGCCTGCGAAGGCATCTGGCCATGAAGCACGGCCACACGGTAGCCGGCGAACTCGCCGGCGGCCAGGCGTTCGGCTTCGCTCTCAACCGCTTTGGCTTCCAGCGCCTCGGATTCCTCGATAAGCGGGCAGACAACAAAGCACTGCCTTCCCGCGTCCAGCTGTTCCCGGATGAACCCGTAGGCGCCAGACCGCTTCACCTCGGGCACCAGCCAGGTCCTGATCCGCTGCCGCCCCGCCGGCATCATGCTTATCGTGCTCACGTCCAGGTCTCCGTATAATGTCAGCGCCAGCGTCCTCGGGATCGGCGTCGCCGTCATGTGCAGCACGTGCGGCGTGACACCTTTCCTCGTCGCCTTGTCGACCAGCTCATCGCGCTGGCGGACACCGAAGCGGTGCTGCTCGTCGACGACGACGACCGCGAGCTGACGGAAACTGACGTCCTTCTGGATCAGGGCATGGGTTCCCACGGCGATATCGACCTCACCCGCGGCCAGCTGGCTGAGCAACGCCTTCCGTTCCGCCGGCCGCAACCGGCTGGACATGAATGCGACGCGCACGCCGAGCGCCCCCAGCATCCGCTCCAGACTGAAAAAATGTTGTTCCGCCAGCACTTCGGTGGGAGCCATGAGCGCCGCCTGGCGCCCATCCTCGACCGCCCTCAACATCGTGTAGACGGCCACGACCGTCTTGCCCGAGCCCACGTCGCCCTGGAGCAGCCGCTGCATCGGCGCCTCGTTCCTCAGATCAGCGGAGATCTCCTTGCAGGCACGGAACTGGTGCTCAGTGAGCCTGAACGGCAGCGAACGGACAAAATCCCTGGTAAGCCCGCCGACCTCGCCCAGCGCCACTCCCCGCCGCGCATTCCGGAACTGCTGGCGATGGCTCAGAAGCCCTACCTGCATCAGATAAAGTTCCTCGAAGACAAGACGCGCCTCCGCGGTCTTGAAGTCAGCCGCCGACCGCGGGAAATGCATCGAGATCACGGCATCGGAGCGCCACGGCAGCATCAGCTCTGCTCTCAGCGCCGATGGCAGCGGATCCGACAGGCGCGCCGCCAGCGACCGCACCCGTCCGAGCCAGCCACGCAGCCGTTTTACCGATATCTTCTCAGTGGTGGGGTAGACGGGAACAAAACCGGTGGTGTGCAGACCCCCAAGGCCCTGATGAGCCCCGGCCGCAGGTAACCCCGCGGCCTCCGCCTGCGCGCCATCCTCGCCATGGGGCCGTGCATCCCGCTTCGCCAGCAGCTCGTGGCTTCGCACTTTATAGATACAGGCGCCGGCACCCTCGTAAGTGCCGCGCAACATCAGCTCGTCTCCCGGTGACAGCTGGTCCGCCAGATAATCCTGGTTGTACCAGACCGCTTCCATATAGCCGGTCTCATCCTTCACCATCGCTTTGACCAGCCGCAGGCTGCGCCGACGAGTCCGCTGCAGGGCCACCTTCGCCACCATGCAGCGCACAGTAGCCTCCTCCCCCAGCTTCAGCTCGCTGATCTGCTTCTGGCTGGTAAAATCCTCATGTCTGGAAGGAAAATGGAGCAGCAGGTCGCCCAGCGTCTCAAGACCGAGTTTGCTGGCGGCTGCAGCCAGGGATGGTCCGACTCCCGGCAGCGTGGTCAGGGGTTCATCCAGCTCGGGAGGGTTCCGGGATGACTTGGAAGTGTGGGGAAGTCCAGTGCTCCGGAGTGGCTCAAGCCCGGCGAATTCGGTAAGGCACCGGGCTTTGTTCATGGCCTCTCCTTCTTGCAATTCCGGAGCGGCTATAGCATAATGTCGCCTTGTGTAAAAAGCAAGGAGCGTCGGCCCCCGGAAACGGCTGCGGCGCCTGAAAAGCAAGGAATACCGATGTCAAGAGTATGTACAGTCTGCGGCAAGAAGCCCGGCTACGGAAACAACCGCAGCCACTCCAACAGAGCGACCCGTCGCCGGTTCAATCCGAACCTGCAGAAGATTCGCATCGTCCAGAACGGCACTCCGACCCGCGCCTATGTCTGCGCCAAGTGCATCAGCGCCGGCAAGGTACAGAAAGTCGCGGTAGGCAAATCCAGCGAAGCTGCAAAGGAAGCCGTTTAGAAGAAGCGTCTGGATAACAGGCGACATCTGATTCAGGCACCTAAGCC
Organism: Actinomycetota bacterium; assembly: GCA_016235065.1. GTDB lineage: Bacteria > Actinomycetota > Thermoleophilia > BMS3ABIN01 > BMS3ABIN01 > JACRMB01. The sequence goes on from JACRMB010000010.1 coordinate 27,409, forward strand.
TCCTCCGGGAGGCTTTTTGTTTTCCTCTGCCAGGCTCCTTGATTATGAACACACTGGCGTGCCGTCGCAATAAATAAGGACATTCCCCGAGCCGCATAAGCTACTTATTCGCATTTCCGGACCGAAACTTAAAATAGATTGCCTGTCATAGCTGGCTCCAAAGAGCCGGCACGGTTCGAGAAAAGGGGTTGAGATGGAATCAGAATTTTCGTTTACATTAGGTGTCGTACCAACTCTACTGATCAGTCTTGCGGTTTATGTGTACTACTCATACTCGTTGATGGTGATCGCCCACAAGACGGACACTGGTAGCGCCTGGATGGCGTGGGTGCCGATCCTCAACCTGCTGCTCATGTGCAGGGTCGCCGGAAGGCCCGGATGGTGGCTGGTGCTGATGTTAATACCCCTGGTTAACATTGTCATGATGCTTGTCGTCTGGATGGGCATCGCCGAGGCCAGAGGCTTCGCCAGCTGGTGGGGCATCATGATGATCGTCCCGTTCGTCAATGTCATCGTTCCGGGATACCTGGCTTTCGCTGAAGGGCATGGGGTGTCGCACGGAACCCCGATCCATCACTGAAAACCGGGCGGTATCGCACTGGTTGCGGTTCGCTCATTGATACAGGAACGCAAACGAGCATCGCGAGAATCAGCATCAGGCAGCACGCGAGACCCCCCATCCGGGGGGTTTCGCGCTGCCAGGCCCGCAAATCCCTGATGCCGGCTGGTGCCAATCGGGCGGCATCTTCGCCAGTCCAGCAGCATCATCGCCTGAAACGGCGACCTCCATGCAGGTTATTGAGCATCTACTGCGAAAAGAAGAATAGAAAAGCAGCAAAAGACTTGAATCAATTACAGAAAACGGAAAGGAGTGGTAATGGAAGCTGAATTCTCTTTGGGCGGAGGACCGGTTCTTATCCTCTGGGCAGCGATCTACGTCTACATGGCGTTCTCGCTGATGACCATCGCCAACAAGACCGGCACCGAGAATGCCTGGTTCGCGTGGGTGCCGATCCTTAATGTCATCCTTATGCTTCAGATCGCGGACAAACCGATATGGTGGATCATCCTCTTTCTGATCCCGATCGTGAACATCGTCATCGCCATCATGGTATGGATGGCGATCGCCGAGGCCAGGGGTTTTCCAAGCTGGTGGGGCATCCTGATGATCGTCCCGTTCGTCAACTTCATCGTGCCCGGATACCTGGCTTTCGCCGAACCCTAAGCCGGACAACCGTCACAACGACGCTGCCCATATAAACTACGTTTGAACGGAAAAGCCGCCATCCGGGGGCTTTTCCGCTTTCTGCGTCAGTAGATCTCCACCAGCCAGCCGGCGTCCTGCCGGCAATAATCCAGTCATACGGACCACCCGGTTATCGGATGAACTGAATCCCACAGTCCTGCTCAATTATCAGCCCACGATGCCGACAGAGGGTTAAGCCAGAACCAGCCGAAGAGTGGCATGCTCCACGCTTCACAACAGATCAATAAAAAAAGGGGTGTTCTTTATGAGGTCTTCAGGAGGATCCGATTTTATCATCATCGCCGGGCTGATTCTGTATGCCTGGCTTACTTGCTGCCTGTACCGGATAGCAGTGAAGGTAGGCATGCATAATGCCAGCCTTGCCTTCATCCCCTTAGTAAACATGATGCTGATCTGCGCCATGATAGACAAGCCTGCGTGGTTTGCAATATTGTTTTTTATTCCGGTGGTTGGCTTTTTCTGGAGCATAATCGTGTGGATGAGACTCAGTGAGGCTGTCGGGCACTCACAATGGTGGGGGCTGGCGATGTTGTTGCCTGTCTTCAACCTGGCCATACCCGGATACCTGGCGTTCTCCAGATCCTGAGCCGGACAGCCGTCACTACGACGTCTGCCAAAATAGGGTTTCATCTTTTGTTCGAAGGGGAGAGTAACGCGAGACAACATCTGTCTGACGGGAGGAATATGAACTTCAGGCTACATAAGTCGGCTGCGTCAATGGTGCTTCCCATTTTGCTGGTGGCAGTCGCCATCACTATCGCTGGTTGCGGCAGCGAAGGCACAACATCAGTGGAAACGAAAACCGCTACGGCCAGAACCGTGCCTGTGCGGACTACCACGGTGAACACAGGGACGGTGACAGTCACGGAAGCAGACGAGGGATCTACGGTGAACCTGGCTGCAGGAGCTAAGCTTCAGGTCTTACTGAAAAGCAATCCAACAACCGGATATCACTGGGTCGCTTCGGCGGACCAGGGCTGTCTGCAGCAGGCGGGGGATGCCGTCTACACGCCTGATCCGAACCCTGAAGGCATGGTCGGCACCGGAGGGAAGGACACCTTCACATTCAATGCCGTCTCGCCGTGCCAGGCCTCCCTGTTGATGAACTACCTGAGTCCGGCCAATCAGCCGTCGGAAACGACCTTCAGCATCACCGTCAATATCACGGCATAGCATGTTGGCATGAAAGCCGGAAGCGCCACCAAAAAAGCCCCCGTGACGGGGGCTTTTTCATTGCTATGAATTCCGTGCTTCTCGGCTGGCCGCATGACGCGTCCCGCCATCGCAGCCCTGCCTACTTCATTGTCTTTACCAGCTGGGCCATCTCGATGGCGCCGGCTGCTGCCTGCCAGCCCTTGTTGCCGGCCTTGGTGCCAGCCCGTTCGACGGCCTGCTCGATGGAATCGGTTGTGAGCACACCCATGGCTACGGGCACCTTGGTATCCATGGCGATCTTAGCGATGCCCTTGGATACCTCACCGGCCACATAATCGAAATGAGGCGTGCCGCCACGGATGACCGCGCCCAGGGCGATCACGGCGTCGTACTTGCCGCTCTCGGCCATCTTGGCCGCCACCAGCGGGATCTCGAAGGCACCGGGGACCCAGGCTACCTCGATAGCGCCCTTGCCGGCTCCGTGCCTGATGATGCAATCCACAGCGCCGTCCAGCAGGCGCAGAGAGATGAACTCGTTGAATCGGGCGACGACGATGCCGAACTTCAGGCCCTTGGCATCGAGCATCCCTTCGTAACTCTTGTATTTTTCCGCCATCAGCTGATCCTTTCTGTCAGTTTTTCCGGTCCTGCGGCTGCGAGTGGCCTGCCGCCGGTTTTACTCGCTCGTCTTTTCCTCTTCCTCGCCCTCGAACCTGAGGTCCTGGTGATGGAGGATATGTCCCATCTTCGCCTTCTTGGTGGCGAGGTATGCCACGTTCTCACACTGGGGCGGCATCTCGATTGGCACTCTTTCCACGATCTTGAGCCCATATCCTTCCAGACCCTTGATCTTTTTTGGGTTATTGGTCATCTGGCGGATAGTAGTCAGACCAAGGTCCACCAGTATCTGGGCGCCGATGCCATAATCGCGAAGGTCAGCGGGAAAGCCGAGCTCCTCGTTGGCCTGGACCGTGTCCATGCCCTGCTCCTGCAGTTCGTAAGCACGCAGCTTGTTGAGGATGCCGATGCCGCGTCCTTCCTGTGACATGTAAAGCAGAACGCCCTTGCCGTCCTCGTCGATCATGCGCAGCGCATGGTTGAGCTGCTCACCGCAGTCGCAGCGCATGGAGTGGAAGACATCGCCGGTCAGGCATTCCGAGTGCACCCGCACCAGCACGTTCTCCGCGCCGTCCACGTCACCCTTGACCAGAGCCACATGCTCCTCATTATCCAGCAGGCTGCGGAAACCGATGGCGCGGAAGTCGCCATATCTCGTCGGGAGCCGCGCGTCGGCGACACGCTGCACCAGCTTCTCGTTCTTGCGCCGGTACTTGATCAGGTCGGCGACGGTTACCATCTTGAGGTTGTGCTTCTTGCAGTAGGGGATCAGGTCCGGCACTCTCGACATGGTGCCGTCCTCGTTCATGATCTCGCAGATGACGCCGGCGGGCTCCAGCCCGGCAAGACGCGCCAGGTCGACGCCGGCTTCGGTCTGGCCGGTGCGCTCAAGCACTCCGCCCGGTTTGGCCCTCAGTGGGAACACATGGCCGGGCTGCACCAGATCAGTGGGCTTGGCGCCTGGCTTGATGGCGGTCTGGATGGTGTGCGCCCGGTCGGCTGCCGAGATGCCGGTGGTGACGCCGTGGCGCGCTTCCACGGAAACCGTGAAGGCGGTACTGAAGGTGGCCTCGTTGTTCTGGACCATCTGGGGCAGGTCGAGTTCGATGCACTTCTCCGGGGTAAGGGTCAGGCAGATGAGCCCGCGCCCGTACATGGCCATGAAGTTGATGGCGTCCGGCGTGGCGAACTGGGCTGCCATGGTCAGGTCACCCTCATTCTCCCTGTCCTCATCATCGCAGACGACGACTATCTTGCCGGCCTTGATGTCCTCGATTGCTTCTTCGATGCTGCTGAACGGCGAGTCCGCAGCTTTTGCTTCCTGGTTTTCCATTTCCTTTTCTCCCATTTTTCCTTCCTGCTCCCTAAGTTGTTTGACACTTTGCAGTATTTCTATTGCTGACACTTTATATATTCATACAATCGCTATTCGAATCAGCGGACCCCTGAAGCGGTCCCGCCTGACAGCCAGAATCTACAAAAATCCCCCCTCTGCCAGCTTTTCAAGGGTCAGGCCGCCTTCGCCATGGCCTCCGGGAAGACCGCCGCGCATGATCTTCTCAACATACTTGCCCAGCACGTCGGCCTCAAGGTTCACAAAGTAGCCGACTCCATGGTGGCCAAGGGTTGTGACTTTGACCGTATGCGGGATCAGCGAGACGCTGAACTGCTCTCGCTCCAGCCTGGCGATCGTCAGGCTGATGCCGTCGATGCCGATCGAGCCCTGGGGCAGCAGGTAGCGCCGGATCTCTTCCGGAGCTGAAAATGTATAAAAGATAGCGTTGCCTTCAGGACGGATGGAGACGATCTTGCCGACGGCGTCAACGTGGCCCAGCATCAGATGCCCCCCGAGCCGCGCCGAAAGCGTCAGAGCTCTTTCCAGGTTGACGATGCTGCCACGCTTGAGATGTCCCAGGTTTGTCTTCCTCAGGGTCTCGGGCATCACGTCGGCTGAGAAAGTGCCGCTGCCAAAATCCCTGGCGGTCAGACAGACACCGTTGACCGCGATGGAATCGCCCAGCTGGCATCCCTCGAGGACCTTGTCCGCTTCCACTGTGATGACGCCCGAGTCGGAACCCATCTCCAGGCTGACGAGCTTGCCAAGTTCTTCAACGATACCGGTGAACATCTAGCGAACCTCCTCGCTGGGGAAAAGAAAGGCCATCTACCATTCCTCCTGAGTGGTGTAAGCGGTTATCAGCACGTCATCGCCGACCGCCTTGTGTTTGACCCTGTAAAGCGGCGTCGCCTCGCCCACCAGCCGGAAACCGCGCCCTTCGACCGGAGTGCGCGCATCCTTGCCGCCGATGAATTTCGGCGCTACAAAAGTCATGACCTTGTCGATAGCCCCGGACTCCACGAAAGAAGCCGCAAGCGTCGGTCCACCTTCAAGCAGGAGGCTGAGGGCAGCGGGCTCGCGGGAGCCAAGATGCAGCAGCGCTTCGCCTACGTTCACCTGGCTGTCCAGGGTCCCGGTCCGGACGACCTCGACTCCGGCGTCCTTGAGCGCCTTCACTTTTTCCTGGGTTGCGGCCTCGGTGACGAAGACCAGCGTCGCTACTTCACCGGCGGTCTTCACAAGCTGGCTCTCCAGGGACAGTCCAGCCTTCGAATCGAACACGACCCTTAGAGGTTGCTTGTAATCGCCGGGTATGCGGCAGGTGAGCATGGGATCGTCTATCTGGGCGGTGCCGCTGCCACAGGCGATGGCGTCGACCTCGCCCCGGAGCGCATGTACCAGCGCCCGGCTTTCCTCGCCGGATATCCACTTGGAATCGCCAGTCGAGGTCGCTATCTTGCCATCCAGGCTCATGGCGCTCTTGAAGATGACAAAAGGCAGCCCGGTAACCGCATGCTTGCGGAAGGCTTCGTTCTGGGAACGCGCCCGGGCGGCCAGCAGACCGTCGAGCACTTCGACTTCGATGCCAGCCTCACGCAGCTGCTCCAGGCCCTTGCCATTGACCTTCGATGACGGATCGAGAGAAGCGACGACGACCCGGGCGATGCCCGCATCGATCAGCGCGTTGCTGCATGGGCCTGTGCGGCCATGATGGCAGCAGGGCTCGAGGGTCACGAAGATAGTGGCACCCCTGATGTCGCCGGTTGCCGATTTGATCGCGGCCACCTCGGCATGATCGTCTCCGGCACGCTTGTGATAGCCCTCGCCGATGACTTCCTCGCCACGAGCGATCACAGCACCCACGGTAGGATTGGGGCTGGTCTTGCCCCTGGCCAGATCGGCCAGGTTGAGCGCCCTTTGCATGAAACTTATGTCGAGTCCGGTAACCATGTATGATCGTCTTCCCTTATCGCCGCTCGCGGCTACTTCTTTAAACAGGCCGCTCCTGCTGTTTCCTGAGCAGGCCGCCCCATAGATACTGAGGCAATCTGCGATTCACGTCTGCGTTTTTATTCAGCGAAAGGCTTCGGGGGGATCATGAGGGGGATGAAGACGTCCAATTTCATCTGCTACCGGGAGGCCGCCCATAAAAAAATCCCGGGCAGCAACAACCCCGGGGGCAAACACGCGCTTAAAGTCTTCTTCCATCCAGACTGTTACTGTCGGCCCAGGGATTCCACCTGGTCAGCCTCTTGAAGAGGGTCGCGGACTATGACCGCCGGTGGGGAATTTCACCCCGCCCCGAAGACAATGCTGATAATCAGCTATTCAGTTTTTTAGGGCCGATAATGCAGGCCGCACAGAAAAATAATAACAGAAAAACGGGGGAAGATTCCAGACCTGCCAGTTCAGAGCCGCCAGTCAGGATGACAGCCTAGGGAAACAGTCAGCTAACCGGCCGCGCGCGCGGCCATGGAAGCCATCAGGCTTCGCGCCGCGGCAGCCTGATCGCTGGCGCCAAATACGGCCGAGCCGGCAACGAACAGGTTGGCACCGGTGTCCAGAACGGCTTCGATGGTATCAGGAGCAACGCCGCCATCCACCTCGAGTCCTACATGGTCGGGCAGCAGCTGGCGCGCCCGGGCTATCTTTGGCAGCACCGAGGCGATGAACTTCTGGCCGCTGAAACCGGGATTGACCGTCATCATCAGGGCGAAATCGATGTCGCCGGTGACCTCCTGCAGCACGTTTAGCGGCGTCGCCGGATTCAGTGAGACGCCCGCCTTGCAGCCGGCAGCGCGGATCTGCGAGAGGGTCATGTTCAGGTGGGTGCAGGCTTCGGCATGGACGCAGATCCAGTCCGAACCGGCCCTGGCGAAATCGTCGATGTACCGTTCGGGCGCGTCTATCATCAGGTGAACGTCGAGGACGCCGCCAGCGTCGTGCACAAGGTCGCGGATGCCCTCGATCACTACCGGCCCGATGGTGATGTTGGGGACGAACTGGCCGTCCATCACATCCACATGGATTACCCTGACTCCGGCATCCATCACCCGCCTGATGTCCTCGCCCAGGCACGAGAAATCGGCCGAGAGGATCGACGGGGCCAGCTGGTAGCTTGTGATCAGTTCGTCGTTCACGGGGGTGATTCTAGCATAGATGCCACCGGCGTCGCAGCCTGTCTAGCGGCGGCTGGATGGTCCGAGCACACCAGTGATGAACAGGCTGATATAAAAGATCATGTATATCGCCAGCAAGGCGACGACGACTGCGCCGATGATGATCGCCCAGCGAGCGTACTTGCGCCCTTCTTCCGGAGATTCACCCCGGTCGATCTTCTTCAGTTCCATGACGCCGAGGATGATCCCCGCAAAAGCAGTCGCGCAGTTGGAAAAACCCACCAGAGACAGGATGAAGGCCAGGATAGCCATGTTGCCCGGACCGGTTTTCTTGACCCCGACGCCGGAGTTCGCGCACGTGCGGCAGTATAAGCTGCCATCAGGAGTCGTCATGGCGCAGCCGTAACAGAAGCTCCTGCCGCAACTGGCACACTGGCCGGCGGCAGGTTTATCCGGATGGTTTACGCAGGTCTCGCCCATCAGCTCCCCGTGTTGAATTCCCAGGAATAGTCACCCGTGGCTACCAGCACTATCGCCAGGATCAGATTGATCACCAGGGCGGCAATGCCGATGATGACGCCCGCCTTGGCCATCGACTGGCCTTTGATGGAAGACTGGCCTTTCTTGATGTTGCCCAGCTCGACGATGCCGATCACGACGCCGGCCAGAGCCGGGACGCTGCAACAGAAGATCCCCAGGATCGACAGCACCAGTGAAGCAGTGGCAAGGCCGCTTGCTTTCTCAGGACGGGGCGGCATGCCTCCTGGCGTCACCGGTCCTGTCGCGGGCATTTGCGGTGGTGGTGTGCCTTCCATCATCAACCTCCTGGCATCAGACTGGTTTGGCGGCAGACACGCCCGCAATAACGATGGCGAAGATGAATATGATCAGCCCGATGGCCATCATCGCCGTCACGATCGTGCCGATGATCGCCCCGATGAGCGCCAGGACCCTGCCCTCCTCGGGCGACTCACCCTTCTTGATGTGGCTCAACTCCACAAAGCCGAGCACCATACCCGGCACCGCTGTGATGCAGAACATGAAACTGGCTATGGACAGGACCAGGGAAGCGATGGCAAGGCCACCCGGGTCCTGTTTCCGCGGCCTGCAGGAACCCGTGGCTGCGCAGGACCGGCAGCAGAGCATGCCATCGGGCGTCTCCAGCAGGCATTCCTTGCAATAAGGCAGCTTGCAGCCCTGGCAGATACCGACCGCTTCACAGTCTTTATGGCTCGTACAGTCAGCCATGCGATCCTTCTCCTTCCGGTCGTGATGCGGCCTTGGGCCGCACGCTCCCTAACCCTGTGACTGCAGCAGCGCCAGGACCTGGGCTTCCCAGGTGGCGTGATTGTCGAAGTGAAAGTTGGGATCGGTGATGATCGTATAGAGCCAATAGATGCCATAGATACCACAAGTGACAAAGGTCAGCAGGAGGAAGGTGATGAAATTCCTCTCGGGGATGACCATGGGCGTGATGATCTGGTTCTCGGTCACCCCCACCTTGTTCATGACCTCGCTGGCCTTGAGCATGAAATCGTGCTCGTTGGCCTCGTGGGCACGGAAGTCGTCGTTGAGGAAGTAGTACACGTAGTAGACGATCGGGCTGACTACCAGGCAGAGCACCAGCCACAGGACCGGTGATTTGTCGCCGGCGCGATCGCGGTTGGTGGCATCCAGGTTCAGTCCCTCGAGCTGGGAGATATCCGCTTCTACCGAAGCAAGCCCGGCGGAAGAGGACTCCGCCTTCTCGCGCAGGACCTCGATCAGGTGGGTCCGGAACGATACCATGCGCTCGAAGTGCTGTTCGCGCCGTTCAAGCAGCTTGTAGATGACGTAGAACATGTAGATCCCGCAGGTGACGATCGACAGCAGGAACGCTGTCCAGAATCCCGTCTGCCAGTCGGTGATGGTCCTTTGGCGTATGTCTGCTTCCAGATTGACCATGCTGTCCACTTGTGCCTCCTTGTCCCCGGCTTCCGGATAAAAAGCCTTTAGTTAGATCCTGCCTGCCAATAAAACCCCTCTAGTCATATCCTGCCTGTCAGCAAAATCTGCCTTCAGTCAAATCATGCAAGCAATCCCTGATCAGCTTCTAGAGCAGACCGGTCTCGCGCCAGACGATCATCTTGATAATCCAGGCTCCCAGCAACAGCACGGCGCCACCGGCTACCAGGTGCCGGCGCAACGCCGGGCCGATCGAGAAATGAATACGATTGCGGGTGGCGACAGATACCGTTAAAACCATTGCAAGCCCCGCCGCGAGAATGAACAGCACCGGCCCCAGAGGGTGATAGCTCAGAGACTGGCCAAGGTCAAAGCCACCCATGGCCAGGAACGAGCGTGTCATGCCACAAAACAGGCAGGGGATACCTGTCAGAGCGAAAAAGGGACAGGTGTAAAGCAGCGGCACGCTGGCCCCCGAAGCACGCAGCTCGAAATCCGGGCTTACCAGCGCCGAGATGGACAGGACCAGGAAGATCAGCGCCAGTAAGGGCAGCTCCACGACGGCAAGCTCCTGCCAGTTGACCTTCTGCATGGATATGCCAAAGTCCCGGCCCTGATCCTGTGAGTCTTCTGCCGGGTGGTCCGCCAGCGTCAGCCGGGCAGCCTGATGTGCAGGCGCATGAAGCCTCGGCTTCGGGCGATATCTGCAATCTGAATCTATTTTTCCGAGATTATCCGGTCCGCATGCCAAGTTGCCACCTAACCGATCTTCAAGTCTTTTGCCTCTGAATTCACAGGAAGCCTTGCATTGTCTGCTGCAGATGCATTGAAAACCGCGCAGTCAGCGTAAAACTGCGTGCTAAAGAATTAGCCGTTACGGGCTTTTATCCTGCCGGAGGGATTTTAAACTCGTGGGGGCATTTCAGGAGATGACAAAGGGGCGCGGGCTTAAAGCCCGCGCCCCTGCGCGTTCAAACGATAAGCGGTCTGCTATCTCAGCGACATTGCTGACTCATAGCAGCCCTGCATGCTACAGTTCCGCCCAGCTTACTTTACAGCGGCCTTGAGGGCGCTGCCGGCGCTGAACTTCGGCACCTTGCTGGCCTTGATCTGGATCTTCTCTTTAGTCTGCGGGTTGATACCCTCGCGGGCAGCACGATTCTGGACGCTGAACTTGCCGAATCCGGTGAACTGTACCTCTTCGCCCTTCTTCAGCGACTCGGTGACGACGTCGATGAAAGCGTCTACGGCGGCGGCTGCCTGCGTCTTGTTAAGATCAGACTTCGTTGCGACTGCACTTACAAATTCAGATTTTCCCACTTCCATACCTCCTGGTTTTTAAGGGTTTCAGAAGCTGGCGGTTATGGACACTATCAGATGGAAATCCCCTTTACAAGGCAAAAAACGAGGTTTTTCATTTTCCGCTGACAGTCATCTCGCCGATAAGCAGCGAAGGTGCATGGATGCTGCCACCGAATGGAACCCACCGGTTGTCGTTACCGATGACGGTGATGTTCTTCAAAATCGCCATCAGGTTTCCGGCGATTGTTACCTCCCGCACGGGTTCTGCCAACTGTCCTCCGCGTATCAACCGGCCGGAAGCTCCCACCGAGAAATCTCCCGACACGGGGTTGGTCCCCGAGTGGATGCCGCTCACTTCCATGACATAGAAACCGCTATCCACGCCGGCGATGATCTGGTCGAGTGACGCAGTGCCTCCGGCGAGCCTGAGGTTGGTGGCTCCCACATGGGGCTGCGACCGGTACGAGCCGCGGATGCCGTTTCCGGTGGAGGGCTTGCCGTCTTTCTTGCCGGTGTATGTGTCATACAATAATCCCTGCAAAATGCCGTCTTTTATCAGTTCGGTCACCCCCATGGGCACACCTTCGCCATCGAACGGGGCGCTGGCCATGCCGTCGGGATGGATGCCGTCGTCGGTGATGCTGAAGATCCCAGCCGCTACTTTCTGCCCCTCAAGGCCGGCGAACATGGAACGCTGTTTCTGCACCGCCTCACCTGTGAGCGCCGAACCGATGACTCCGATCAGGCTGGCGGACACGAAGGGATCCATGACAACCGGGCAGGTCATGCTCTCACACTGGGATCCGCCGAGTAGCGCCACCGCCCGGTCCGCGGCTTCGCGGCCGCAGGCCGCGGGTTCCAGTTGTCCTGGTTCCCTTCCCGTGGTAAAGGACATGCCGGTCTGCATCTGCCCGTCCTGCAAGGCTATCGCCTGCAGGAATGCATAACAGGTATTTTCTTCATACTGGCGGGAAAATCCCTTGGAATTTGCCATTGCGACCAATCCCTCGCCCTCGGCATAGGTAGCAGAATCCACCTGGGAGATGCGGGAATCGCGCTCCAGAGCCGTCCGCTCGATCTCACGGGTGAGCTCGATCTTCTCGGCCAGCGGCACCTGCTGCAGCTTCTCGGAATACAGATCCAGCTCGGGGAACCCGGCAGCCGGCTCGGGAAGGCCCATGAACTGGTCCCCTGCTGTCACTTCAGCGTTATCCGCAGCCTCGCGCGCCGCCGCGGCCAGAGCATCGCCGGAAAGGTCACTGGTATAGGAGAAGCCCACCGAGTCACCGCGAAAGACGCGGATGCCGACGCCACTACCGGTGGAACTCGCCAGCTCCTCGACTTCCTGCTGATAGACCCTGATCCTGGTGGACCGGGTCCTCATGGCTAAGGCTTCCGCCTGCTCGACCCCGGTCGCCACTGCCAACTCCAGGGCTTTTCGCGCGATATCAAGCATTGATGATTCCTTTATCGTTATATGAACCATGGCCGGAAAGCCAAAAGACGCTCATCAGATCTCCGTCCCGCCGACGGTCATGTCCAGTATCCTCAGGGTCGGCTGGCCGCTGCCCGCCGGCACACCCTGTCCGTCCTTACCGCAGACACCGATGTGCATCTCGAAATCATCAGCGACCATGTCGATGTTGTTGAGCGCGTTGAGCCCGTTGCCGATCAGGGTCGCACCGCGAAGGGGCGTGGTCACCCGGCCGCCCTCGATCGTGTAACCTTCCGAGACTCCAAAGACGAAATCGCCGGATGCCGGCTCCACCTGGCCTCCCGCAAGCGTTTTGGCGTAAAAACCCTTCTCCGTGGCCGCGATGATCTCTTCCGGCTTGCTCGTGCCTGCATGGATGAAGGTATTGGTCATGCGCGGGATCGGCGGATGGCGGAATGACTGGCGCCTGCCGTTGCCTGTGGAAACAGCCCCCAGATTCCTGGCCCTGAGCCCGTCATACATGAAACCGGCGAGCCTGCCTTCCTCGATCAGGACGGTACGCTGCGTCGGCGTGCCCTCGTCATCGAAGGTGCTGGAGCCCCACTCACCGGGGATGCTGCCGTCGTCCACCAGGGTGACCAGCCCGGAAGCGACCTGCTCGCCGATGCGGCCGGCGAAGACACTTGTGCCCTTCTCGATGGAATCCGCCTCAAGTCCGTGGCCGCAGGCTTCATGGAAAAGCACACCGCCGAAGCCGCGATGCAGTACGACAGTCATCTTGCCGCTTGGCGAAGGCTGTGAATCCAGCATTATCAATGCTTTCTGTGCGGCGACCAGACCGACGTCAGCAGGATCGCGGACCTCGAAGAGTTCCATCCCCCGATGAGCCCCCATGCTGTCGGCTCCAGTCTGCATCATGCCGTCGCGAGCCCCGACGGCACGCACCGAAAAACGGACGCGGGTCCTCGAATCAGCAGCCAGCACTCCTTCGGAGTTAGCGATCATGATCTCGCTGACCTCATCCTGGTAACCGACGGAAGCCTGGACGATCTCACCGCCGGCGCCTCTTGCGGCTGCGTCCGCAGCCTGCAACATGGCTGCTTTTTCCCTGGCGGCGACGCTCGCTGGAGTCACCTCGATCACATGCGGTGAGGTCAGGGTGATGAGTTCGAGCTGCTTCATGCCGGCGCTGTCCCCGGCAAGGCCCTGGCCGGCCAGCCTTGCGGCCTCCACCAGGTCTCGCTCTTCCATGCTGTCCACGGAGACGAACGAGACGGCGCGGCCCCGGGTAACCCGGATTGAGACCCCGGCATCAAGCCCGGTGGAACTGCGCTCCAGCCGGCTGTCTTCCAGGCTCATGGAGACCGTGTGGCGCCGCTCGGCGTAGAGCTCGGCGAAATCGCCGCCCTCCTTCAGGGCTTCCCCCAGCACCTTACTGACTAGATTCTCGCTTAACAGCAATTAGATCCTTTCGAGGTCAGACGGCCGCCCTTTCCGCGGCGCCGCGCTTACCTGTTTTCACCGGTAGCGGCTATCTTATAACAACTCCACCCGGGAAAGAGAGAGATCAGCGGGCGGAAAAGTCTGGTTCCTAATGCCTCCGGCCTCAGGTCCGATACAGTCTAAAGAGCTGCATAGTCGGGCATAATCCCTGCGTGCAAGCATATTTATTCGCTGTTGAACATTGACGAACCTGGGGCGGTAATGAAAGAAAACCAATGGGGGGACAACCTCGCGCGGGACCTTGTCCATGATTCCGGCACCTCTTCCCGGAACCGGCTGCGCTCTTTCGCGGAACTGACCGGCTCTTTCTCGCTGCTTCATAAGAACATAGGCAGGGTGATCGTCGGCAAGGACGACGTAATCACACTGGTGCTGGCCGCCCTGATCAGCCGGGGTCATGTGCTGCTCGAAGACATCCCCGGGGTCGGCAAGACCACTCTTGCCAAGAGCATCGCCCGCTCGATCGCGGCAAGCTACGCGCGCATCCAGTTCACCCCCGACCTGCTGCCCTCGGATATAACCGGCAGCACCATCTACTCGCCGAAAGACGAACGGTTCTACTGGTCGCCTGGTCCGTTATTCGCCAACATCGTGCTGGCTGACGAGATCAACCGAACCAGCCCCAGGACCCAGGCGGCGCTGCTCGAAGCCATGGAGGAACAGCAGGTCACAGCGGACAGGACCACCTATCCTTTGCCGAATCCCTTTTTTGTCATCGCGACCCAGAATCCGTATGAACTGCACGGCACCTTCCCGCTTCCGGAAGGTCAGACCGACCGTTTCCTGGTATCTCTCTCACTTGGCCTGCCAGACCGGCAGAGTGAGAACAGGCTGGTGCGCGATCAGCTGGTGAAACATCCTCTGGAGAAGCTCGAACCGGTTGTGGACGCCTCACAGATACTGGAGCTCCAGGAGGCTGTCCGTGAGATCAACGTCGCCGAGAGCGTGCTCGGATACGTCCTCGATATCGTCGAGGCCACACGCAATCATGCTGACATCGCCATGGGCGCTTCACCACGGGCCAGTGTGGCGCTGGTGCACATCTGCCAGGGACTGGCGTTCGCGCAGGGCCGCTCTTATGTCATCCCCGACGACGTCCAGCAGGCGGCCGGACCGGCGCTGGCGCACCGCATAGTCCTCAAGCGCAGGTCTTCGCTCAAGGGCGAAGACGCCGCCGGCATCATCGCCGGGATCGTCGCCTCGCGCAGGGTCCCGGTCTAGAACACCGTCGGCCTCGCCGCCATGCCGACACGAAAGACAATCTACTGGCTGATCGCCGCATCATCTCTTTACCTGATCGCCTGGAACGTGGGTTCGGGCTGGCTCTATGTGCTGACTACCCTGCTGCTGGCCTTCCCGCTGGTATCGATCCCCCTCAGCCGCGTGAACACCCGGAAGATCTCGGTCGGCATCAAGGCACCACCGTCGATCACCAACGGAGAGACGCTGCCGGTCATGATGGAGATCAGGAACCTGTCATGGCTGCCCCGCTTCTTCCTGGATCTCGACTGTGCCTTTGGCGGTTCACACAGGCGGCTGTTCGTCTCGACCCTTGGACCCCGCGAATCGCGTGAGGTAAGGCTCGTTTTCGAGGGCGCCCGGCGCGGCTCTTATGCCGGAGCCCACATCCATCTCACCAGCGCCGCGCCGGCGGGGCTCGCCCGCAGCCGCCGCAACCTGGACGTCGCCGGGCCGCTTGTCGTCTACCCCCTATGGTACCGGCTTGCCACCGACTGGGATTCCGGCCAGAAGAACGCTGGCTACATGGTCTCCAGCGCCGTTCCCACCCGCCATACCGCCAGTGATTACCTCGGCGTCCGCGAATACCGTGCGGGCGACAGTCCCAGATCGATCCACTGGCGTTCCTCGGCGCGTACGGGAAAACTGACCTCGATCGAGTATTCCCGGCAGGCAGCCATCACCCCGGTGTTTCTGCTCGACACGTTCAGCGAGGCTGACCGGGGCGAGGGCGAAGCGTCGACTTTCGAGACCGCGGTCTCCATCGCAGCCTCTCTTGTACAACGCGAGTCGGCCCACAACCGCCGCTTCGGACTGGGCAGCGGACCTGGCGACGCTGGCGTGAGGGAACTTGGCATGCCGGTAGAAGAAGCCATGTTCTGGCTGGCTCAGGTCGAGTCGCCTGCAGCGCAGCCAATGGATCTGGAGTCTTACAGCCTTCCCTGGCCGGAAGCCACTCCCGTACTCCTGCTGACCAGCCACAAAGCGTATGCCCGGCTCGACAGGTCGGCTTTCCTTCAGGATTTTCCCCACTCCATCATCATCATGATCGATGGCCGGAGTTTTGAAAAAAGCGGACGGCACAGCTCGCCGCTCATGGATGCCGCTTCCCTGGATGGTCTTGCCGACAGGCTCGAATCCCTGGGGACAGAATTCCTCCTGATCGCTTCACGAGAAGAGGTGCCGGCTTGCCTGGCAAACTTGTAAAGGCTTACAGCAGGATCAATGCCAGGCATGTTCCGGAAGACAGCCTGGGCCTGCGGGTGAGCGTCCTCGCCGCAGTCATCATCGCCGAGGTGACCATCTTCTCGATGGGCTACTACAGCGCCGCCGAGAGCGTGGGTGTGCCGCTTCTCACCATCGCCGGTTTCGCCTGGAGCTGGAAGTTCCGGCGACGCCGCAACCTGCTCATGAAGTTCATCCTGTCGGTGCTGGTCATAGCTGTGGCCGTCCTCTTCGCCAGGGAGCTGACGACGAGCTTCTACGACACGCGCCTGCCGCTGATCAAGCTGCTGCTCTGGCTGCAGGTGCTCCATTCCTTCGACCTTCCCGCCCGGCGGGATCTCAAGTTCTCCCTGGCCAGCGGCCTGACCATGATCGCAGCCGGAGCAGTCCTATCCACTGGCATGGCTTATATCGTGGGGCTCGCGCTCTTCAGCGTCGCCGCGGTCGTGGCGCTCCTCTACTTCCAGATCGCCGAGACCTCCCAGAAAGCCGACCGGGTCCTGAGCGCGGGGCCGGCGCGGATCGTCGCCTACGGAGCGATCGCCTGGCTGGCGGGGGTAGCTGTGGCGGTGCCCCTGCTGCTCGCCATGCCCCAGAGCACTGAAGCCAAGCTGCACTCCCTGCCGATCTCCAGCCTGCAGCAGATCTTTGGCGACTTCTCGCCGAAGGTGAGCAATCCCTATTATTCCAGCGATGGCAATCCGTTCGACCAGCCGCCCCGGTTCGACCCGGATTCCTACTACGGCTTCAATCCCTATATGGACCTTCGGTCCCGCGGCAACCTCAGCGACGACGTCGTGCTCAAGGTGCGCTCCGACAGCTACGATTTCTACCGGGGGGTCGTCTTCGACCATTACAACGGCAAGGGCTGGGAGATCAGTTCCGAGGAGTCCAGGGACGTCACCACAGACGAGCCTCCCCTCAACCTGGACATCCCCGGCGTCCCCGTAACTCGGGTCCGCACCAAGATACAGAGCTTTTTCGTCGAGAGGGAACTGCCTAACATCATCTTCGCCACCTGGAAGCCGGAGCAGCTCTTCTTCCCGGCCGACAGGATCAAGGTAGACGTTTACGGCAGCCTGCGCAGCCCCTACGAGCTTACCGAGGGTACTGTCTACTCGGTCATAACCGAACAGCCGGTCTACACCGGCAGCACCCTGCGCAACTACCCGCGCGTCAGCGATACACAGGTGTCCTCAGAGTACACAGCGCTCCCGGCCAGCGACGAGATGCTCGACGTGGCCCGGATCTCCCAGGAGATCACCAGGGACTATTCCAGCCGCTACGACAAGGTGCTGGCGATCGAGAGGTATCTGAAGCAGAACTACGCCTACGACCTGGAAGTGCCGCCGCAGTCCTCGGAAGGCGATGCGGTCACCTATTTCCTCTTCCAGGAAAAAAGGGGTTACTGCGAGCATTTTGCCTCAGCCATGGCAGTGATGGCGCGGAGCGCCGGGATCCCGGCCCGCGTGGTCACGGGCTATACGGGCGGCAGCTACAATCCGTTCACGGCTCTCTGGGAGGTCAGGCAGAGCGACGCCCATGCCTGGGTCGAGGTCAACTTCGGCTCCGCCGGCTGGGTGCCTTTCGACCCGACTCCCGGTTTCGACGTCCCGGAAGCCCAGGATGAGGCCGGAAGCCCCTGGCTGGCGGGCAAGGTCTTCTCCTATCTGGAGGGTGTATTGGGAAGCGGTCCCCTGGGCGGCGCCATCGCCTCCGCCGGGGGAGCCCTGAAAAGCATGCTCACTTTCGCGCTCGGAATCCCGCTTACGCTTCTGGCGCTACTGGCGCTGGCCACGGCTGCCATGACCTGGGGTGGCAGGAATACCCTTGGGCGGTTATGGGTCGAGCGACGCCGGCGTCAGAAAGTCAGGGGAAGCCTGGGGGCAGACTATTCCCGGGAAGAATTACTGAAGGATTACCTGGCGCTGGCGCTGAGGCTGCAGAAACGGGGGCTGGTGCGTCGTCCCGAGGAGACCTTGAGGGAGTTTGCCCGGCGCGTGTCAGGCTCGTTGGACGCGTGCGAGTTCGTCGAGCTGTCGGTATTCGTGGAAAGACTGCGCTACGACGGCACTCCCCTGCCGGAGCCGTCACGCCTGAGAGCGCGCGAACTCGCCAAAGGTTTAAGGGGGAAGCTCGACTCAGGGGAATTACGCCCCGGGAAACCGGCTACAGGGCTTTCCTGACCGGTTCTGCAGGACTTTTATCTCCAGGCTGCAGAACTTTTCTGATCGGCTCTAAAGGGCTTTCTTGACCAGCTCATCGGCCATGGCGGTGAGCTTCTGTGAAAGCTGCGAGCTCTTGTTGTTCACAGCCAGCATCGAGCCATCTTCGAAGTAAAGCTCAACCCGGGACTGGCGCCGGATGCGCCTCAGCAGCCAGGTTACGCCCAGCGCCGAACCCAGTGAAAGCAGGAAACCAAAGAAGAATCTTCCTCTCGCCATCTCTCCCTACTTTCCGTAATCGCCCTCGTCGGCTTCGCCCTCGAGGGCGGTCCGCAGGGCGGTGTTGACGTCATAGAGAACCAGGCCAACCGTGGGGTCGGCTCCGGTCGATGCTGCAAGCCAGGTATCCTTCTCGCCGGTGACGATGAAGACGCATCCTGAGGGGGCCTCGATAAAGAGCTGGGTCAGCGGCGAGCGCTCCATCTCCTTGGCGGACATGCGGGCTTCTTCAAGCATCCTGCGGGCCATGGACACCATGGCAGCCTCCGACTGTCCGTTGGCGAACGTGCTCGCCAGGATCTCGTTCTCACCACGGACCAGTACGGCGTGGCGGATGCTGGCTGACATCTCCAGCAGTTCCTGTATGGCTTCCTTGGCAGTAGGCAACTGATCTCCTTAAAACGGATGCTCTTCAGTAAGAGGGGAAGCTATCATAACACGCGGCACGAGACAAGAAAGGCTGTCACTCCCGGCTGGATGTTCGACTCCCGGAGCCGGCGACAGGTTCGGCCTGGCAACCGATCAGGCTGGCGAGCCCGCATGGATCTCTGCCGGAGAGCCGACAAAGACGTCCCTGACCCCGCCAAGGCCCTGCATGCGGTGGATGAACTCGTCGGCCGGATCCACCTGCTGCCCCAGTTTCAGGCGGCGGAGGCCGTCGTCGGTCATCATGCTGATGATCACCGGGGAGCATCCCGGATAACTGTCGCAGAGATCCTTCATGTCAGTCAGGACATCCGGATCGATCTCACCATGGTCCACGGAAAGCTGCACGATCCCGGCGGCTGGTTCGGTGCCTTCTGTCTGAACGGAGTTCCCATCTCGAGCCTGGTTATTTCCTGCGATTTCCTGCTCTCCCGCCATCCCTGTGGCTGCATTGCCGCCTTCACTATCGCCATTCTTCTCATCCACTCGCGGCCGACTGCTGCTTTCATCCTTGCTCTTCCGCCTTGCGGCGCCACCGCTGCTCCCTTCCGGGCGTCGGACGAACTCGCTGATCGAGCTGGCGACTATCTTCACTTCACGCCTGCCGTCGTCGTCGATGCCCTTGAGGTCGACACGGCCTTTGACCACCAGCACCTCATCCTCCTCAAGCAGTGCGTTGCACTTGTTATAAAGCTTGTTGAAGACCACGACCTCGGTGCTGTCTTCCAGATCCTCAAGGTTGAAGAAGGCCATGGGGTCGCCGCTCTTAGTCGTCAGCCGCTTGACCTTGCCGACCATCCCGATGACCTTGACACTGGTCTTGTCACGGACTTCCTGCAGCTGGGCGACGGTTATGGCGCCGGCCGCCGCGATCTCGTCCTCCAGTCCGACCAGTGGATGGCCGGATACGAAGATGCCCAGCGTCTCCTTCTCGAGCCGTGAGAGCTCCCTGGGGCCATACTCATCAGCAGGGATCTCGGGATCGTGGACGTCGTGCGAAGCGCCGTCGTCCACCAGGTCGAAGATGGAACCCTGGCCCAGCAGACTGTCCTGCTGGCTCTGAGAGCCCATGCCGAGGGCCTGTTCCATAATCGCGATCATCCCCTTGCGGCTGGCGCCGGTCGAGTCGAGGGCGCCGCATTTTATCAGGCTTTCCAGGGCGTTCTTCTTCAGCTGCTGGGAGTCGACCCGGCGGCAGAAATCGAAAACGGAAGTGAATGGCCCATCCATTTCGCGGGCCGCGATTATGGACTCGATCACCTTGCCGCCCACATTCTTGACCGCGGTCAGCCCGAAGCGTATCCGGTCACCGACGACCCTGAAATCGCTGCCACTCTCGTTCACGTCCGGCGGCATGACCTCGATGCCCATGCGGTTGCAGACGCTGACGTAGAAAGGCACCTTGTCCTTGGTGCTCATGACACTGGATATCGTCGCTGCCATGTACTCAACCGGATAGTTGGCCTTGAGCCAGGCGGTCTGGTAGGCAAGCAGTCCGTATGCCGCGGCATGGGATTTGTTGAAAGAATAATCGCCGGCGTCGTCCATCAGCTTCCAGAGGCCTTCGATCGCACCAGGATCGACCTCGTTTGCCTTGCAGCCGGCGACGAACTTGCTCTTGAGGCTTTCCATCAGGTCGCGTTTCTTCTTGGCGATCGCCTTGCGCAGGTCGTCGGCTTCGGCGGGCGAGAAACCAGCGAGCTTCTTGGCGATCTCCATCAGCTGTTCCTGATAGACCGCGACGCCATAAGTGGGCTCGAGTATCTCCTGAAGCCTGGGGTCTACATACTCGACTCCATCGGGGAATTTCTTGTTGCGGGCAAACTCGGGGATGTGCTCCATGGGGCCGGGGCGGTAAAGCGCGACGAGCGCGATGATATCCTCGAAGCAGGTCGGCCCGACGTTGCGGATGGCGTCCTTCATTCCAGAGCTCTCCAGCTGGAAGACGCCGTCGCTCTGCCCCAGGCGCAGCATCTCGAAAGTCTTTTCGTCATCCAGCGGCAGGCTGGATAGGTCGATATCCTCGCCCTTGCTGTCCTTGATGAGCCTGACCGCCGCCTTGAGGATGTCGAGGTTACGCAGGCCGAGGAAATCCATCTTCAGCAGCCCCAGCGCCTCCACATGTCCCATGGTGAACTGGGTTATGACTTCAGCATCCTCACCTTTCTGCTGCAGGGGGACATAGTCGGTAAGCGGACGGTCAGAGATAACCACACCCGCCGCATGGATGGAATCCTGCCTGATCAGCCCTTCAAGGGGCAGTGCCAGGTCGATGATCTTCTTCGTCAGCTCTTCATCGTCGTAGGCCTGCTTCAATTCCTGTCCGGGTTTGAGGCAGTCCGCAAGCTTGATGCCGGGGCCCTCGGGGATGAATTTCACGATCCGGTCGACGTCGCCGTAGGGGATGTTCATGACCCGGCCGGCATCCCTCGTCGCCTGCCGGGCGGCCATTGTGCCAAAAGTTATTATCTGGGCGACGTTCTCCCGGCCATAGCGCTCGGCTACGTAAGCCAGCACCTTCTCCCGGTCCACGGGCGAGAAATCGATGTCGATATCGGGCATGCTCTTGCGGCCCGGGTTGAGGAAGCGCTCGAACAGAAGATCGTATTTCAGAGGATCGATGTCGGTGATGCCGAGACAGAAAGCGACCAGGCTGCCCGCGGCCGAACCACGGCCGGGGCCGACGGCGATGTCGTTATCTTTGGAGAACTTGACAAAATCCCAGACTATGAGGAAGTAGGAGGCGAAGTCCATCTCGCCGATCGTCGCCAGTTCGAACTCCAGCCTCTCCCTGACCTCGGCTGAAACTCCCTCTGGATAACGCCGGGCGAGCCCTTCCTCGCACAGGCGCCGGAGATAGGCGTTGCCATCGCTGCCATCCGCAGTCTCAAAACCCGGGATCAGCAGCTTGTCGAATTCCATGGTGACGTTGCAGCGGTCTGCGATCTCGATCGTGTTAGCCAGCGCTTCCGGCGCGATAGAAAAGCCGGCTGCCATCTCTTCAGCGCTTTTGAGGAAGAAATCATTGCTGGGCAGCGCCATCCCTTTTTCCTCCAGGGTGCTGCCGGTCTGCACGCAAAGCAGGGCCTCATGGGCGGAGAAATCTTCCTGGCTCAGATAATGGACGTCATTGGTGGCGATCAGAGGCCTCCCGGCTTCGGCGGCCACCTCGACCACCAGCGGATTGATTGCCGTCTGCTCTTCGATGCCGTGGTTCTGGATCTCGATAAATACGTTCTCCGAACCAAAGATATCCTGCAATTCCTGCACTTCCGCGACGGCGGCCTCTTTATCTCCCGCCTTCAGCAGTTTTGACATGCGTCCGCTCAGGCAGCCGGTGAGGGCGATAATGCCCTCTGAATGCTCCCTCAGCACCTGCTTGTCTACCCGCGGCTTGTAATAGAAGCCTTCGAGGAACCCCTTCGAACAGATGCGCACCAGGTTCTGGTAGCCGGTATTGTTCTCCGCAAGAAGAGTCAGGTGGCTCCAGTCCATCGTCTTTTTCTCGAAGCGGTCAGGCGCCACGTAGGCTTCAAACCCGATGATCGGCTTGATCCCGCGCTTGGTGGCTTCCTTGTAGAACTCCACTGCGCTGGAAAGCACCCCGTGGTCGGTGATGGCCACCGCGGACATCCCCAATTCCTGGCAACGTACTAGCAGAGGAACGATACGGACAGCGCCGTCGAGAACGGAATATTCGCTGTGGACGTGAAGGTGGACGAATCCAGACGCCGGCGGGGGTGCCGGTGCTTCGCCAACGGGCTTGGCGTATGACTCGCTCAAAAGTTCTCCCTTAACCTCACGACGAAAGATTCTACTCCCGCCGCCCTGCCGGTTCAACAGATTTACGTTATATCGCCATCTTTAACTGTATCCCGGGCGGGCGACGGCCGCGGAGCGGCCGTCGCCCGCCCGACCAAACTTTAACCGGATTCGACCGCCGTCAGGCGCTCGAATTCATGGGTTTTGTCATCGTCAGCATCATCGCAGCGATAACGAACACCACCACCGCCAGCCCGGTGCAGCCGATCTGCATGCCCACATGCTCCGAACGGGCGCCGAGGCCCACGTGGAGCGCTCCCACGAGCAGCATGGGGATGCCCATTACTTCAGATGTCGCCAGCCAGTAGATGCCGATGATGATCCCAGCCGCGCCAAGTGCGTAGCAGGTCGTCTTCATGGTTTCGTGCTGGCTCATCGTCAGGAACAGGCAGATATAACTGGCGGCGCCGTAAAGGGCAGCCAGCGTCCCGTTTACCATTCCTCCCTTAAAACTCATACAGTCCTCCCTCCTAGTATCCAGGCACGGTGCGAACCAGAACAATCACCGCGCTATATCAAAGGAAGATTCGACAGGGAGCACTGCCTTTCCTGTATGGACAGAACAGCCCGGCCACATAGGGTAGACCAGCCGGAATATCAACTTGGCTGCGGCTCAGCCGCTGTTGATAATGGCGAGGAATCCGGAGCCATACCGTTCGGCCCTCGAAGGCCCGATGCCGTGCGCCAGAAGCAGCTCTTCCTGGTTCGCCGGCCTGAGCCTGGCGATATCCCGCAGGGTGCGGTCGCTGGCTATTACATAAGGTGGTACCGCTTCTAAGCGGGCCAGCTCCAGGCGATGAAGCCTGAGCGCCTCGAACAGGGCTTGCGCCTCTTCATCCAGCTCGAGATCGCCGTCGACAGACCTGCCCGACTTCCCGCCTGAACCCCGCCCCGCCTTTACGCTTATGTCTTGCCCTTCCCTCGCGGAAGCATTCCGCCCTTTACCGGCGAAGGGCTCCCTGACCCTCAGCGGCGGCAGAAGGATACGCACGGGCATGTCCCCCCGCATCACGGCTCTTCCCTCTTCAGTCATGACCACCATCGGCCTGTCGCCGCCAGTGAAATCTATCCAGCCAGCCGTGACACAGCGGCGGAGCAGTCTCAATAACCAGTCCTGGGAGCGCCCGGACAATGCTCCGAATGTGGGTGACTGATCCAGCCCTGACCAGACCAGCCGTTCATCTGCCGCGTCCCCCCTCAAAAGAGCGGCGGCCGCCTGGATGCCGAAGCGGCCGTTCACCCGGGCCACCGCCGATAGCGCCTTGCGGACCGTGATACTCACCACCTCTTCATCCTGCTCGCTACCGGCGGACATCTCCTGGCAGACATCGCAACGGCCACAGCCGGAAAGGGTCTCCTCCTCGTCCCCGAAATATCGCAGGATGGCGTCGTGACGGCAACTGCCGCCTTCCGCCCAGCGCATCAGTTCCAGAAAAAGATCCCATTTGTGCTGCAGGATCTCCGGGGCCGTGGCCATGCCATCAGCCGAATCCCTTTCGATCAGGCGCCGGCGCATGGGCATGTCACCCGGGGAGGTCAGCAAAAGGCACCAGGAATCAAGGCCGTCGCGTCCCGCCCGCCCGACCTCCTGGTAATAGGCTTCTATCGATCCCGGCGGCGCCAGATGTATCACCGCCCGAACATCCGGGCGGTCGATGCCCATCCCGAACGCGTTAGTGGCCACGACCACCTGGCAGGCGCCGTCCATGAATTCCTGCTGTATATCCTCCCGTACCGCACCAGCCAGGCCTGCGTGATAAGCCCTGGCGTTCCATCCCTCACCAGCCAGCCGCCCCGCTTCTTCCTCAGTGGAACGGCGCGTAGGCGCATAGATGATCGCCGTACCAGTCGAAACCTGGCTGCTGGCAGACCAAATCCCCGGGGATCTGAGCGCCTCAGCAAGAAGCGAATCGACCTGCCGGTCCCGCTGTTTGCGGCTGCTGACTTCCCTGGCTCTCAAGGCAAGGTTGGGCCGGGCGAAGCCGCTGACGATCTGAGGCGTATCCGAGCCCAGGCCGAGACGGGCGATTATCTCATCACGCACGACCGGCGTGGCCGTCGCCGTGCAGGCGAGCACCCTGGCCTCCGGCATACTCGCCAGCAGCTCACCGATCTGCATGTACTCCGGCCGGAAATCATGTCCCCACTCACTGATACAGTGAGCTTCATCGATAGCGATCAGGGGGCAGTCGACGGCTCCCAGCACACGCCGGAAACCAGGCAGCGACAAACGCTCCGGCGCCACGTAGACCAGACGGTACTCGCCAGCTTCCATACGCTTCAGACGGTCGCGCTGCTCTTCAGGATCGAGAGTGGAAGCCAGATAGGTCGCGGGGATCCCGCGGGCCTTCAGGGCTGTCACCTGGTCGTTCATCAGCGAGATAAGCGGAGAGATCACCAGTGTCGTCCCGTCGGTCATCACCGCGGGCAACTGGTAGATGAGGCTTTTGCCGCCGCCAGTGGGAGCCACGAGCAGCAGCCGGCCGGTCGCGAAAAGCGTATCAAGGGCTTCGCGCTGCCCGGGACGGAACGACTCATAGCCGAGCCGCTCCAGCGCCGCCTGGTGATCGCGACTCTGTTCGACACCGGCCGCATCCGCGCGTCCAGCGCCACAGCCTTCAGTCGCTTGCCCGGCGCTGCTATTCCCGGATGACATTATTGACCAGCTCACCGATGCCGTCGATCCACACTGTGACTTCATCCCCGGCCTTGAGGCGGCCGACGCCCGGCGGAGTCCCGGTGAGGATGACATCGCCAGACTCGAGAGTCATCACCCGCGATATGAACACCACGAGTTCAAGCGGCGAGAAGATCATGTCCGAGACCGGAGCCGACTGCCTGGCCTCCCCCTTGTGCACCAGCTCCACCCTGGCGTCCGGTTCCGGCGCCACCGTCTCCACCCAAGGCCCTAGAGGGCAGAAAGTGTCAAAGCTCTTGGCTCGGGTCCACTGGCCGTCTTTTTCCTGAAGGTCGCGAGCTGTGACATCGTTGGCGCAGGTATAACCGGCGACGAAGTCCACAGCTGACTCCAGGTCCAGACAGCGCGCGGTCTTACCGATAATCACTGCCAGTTCGGCTTCGAAGTCAACCCTCTGGGAAATGGATGGGATCACGATAGAGTCACCAGGGCCGATGACGGCGGACGGCGGTTTCATGAAGAGGATCGGCTCATCCGGCACAGCCATACCCAGCTCGGCGGCATGGGAGCGGTAATTGAGGCCGACAGCGATGATCTTGCCGGGCTTCTTCAGCTCGAGTCTGGACACTGATTGACCTGGCCCGGCTGTCCGCTACCGGCGCCGGCGGCGCTTGACCAGGCCGTATTCGATGCTGTCAACGAGTGCTTCCCAGCTCGCCTCGATGATATTCTCCGAGACGCCGATCGTGCCCCAGGTATCATGTCCGTCACTTGAGTCGAGCAGCACTCTTGTCACCGCGCCGGTCCCCTGATTCTCGTTGAGTATGCGCACCTTGTAGTTGACCAGATGTATGTGTGAAAGATCATCCACGAGCTTCGGATGGCTGGCCGGCAGCAGTTTCCTCAAGGCGACGTCAAGCGCATTGACCGGGCCGTTCCCCTCTGCGAAGGCGATAGGCAGCTCGCCGCCGCCATCCCCCTTGAGGATGATCTTTGCCTCGCTGATCACCGCGCTCTTGCGCTTCTGGACGATGACCCGGAAGTTGTCCAACTCGATGATGGGTTTGTGTAGCCCCAGCTCACGCCTCATGAAAAGTTCGAAGGAAGCATCGGCCACCTCGTAGTGATAACCCGCGTGTTCCTTGTCCTTCAGCCGTTTGAGCAGACGGTTCAATGTATCCTTGCGCTCGTCGCCGGCCAGGTCGATGCCCATTTCCGCCGCCTTCTTGAGTACAGTCGCCCGCCCGGCCAGCTCACTGACGAGGATGCGCTGTTTATTGCCGACCAGCGCCGGGTCCACATGCTCGAAAGTCCTGGCGTCGCGGAGCGCCGCGCTGACATGAAGGCCGCCCTTGTGGGCAAAGGCGTTCTCGCCAACATATGGCTGATGGGTCTCCGGGCTGACGTTGGCCACCTCGGCCACGAAATGGGAGGTCTCGGTCAGCTCGGCAAGCCGCCGGTCGCTGACGCAGTCCAGCCCCATCTTCAGCTTCAGAGCCGGGATGATAGATATCAGGTTGGCGTTGCCGCAGCGCTCGCCATAACCGTTGACGGTCCCCTGCACCTGAGTCGCCCCCGCTTCTACCGCCATCAGCGAGACCGCCACGGCGCAGTCAGCGTCGTTATGGGCATGGATGCCGACAGGGGCCCCGACCTCGGCCAAGACCCGTCTGACTATCTCAGCCGCCTGTGAAGGCAGGGTTGCACCATTGGTATCACAGAGGACCACCCGGCTCGCGCCGGCCTCCACCGCCGTCTGGAGCGTCCTGAGGGCGTATTCCGGATCATCCATGAATCCGTCGAAAAAATGTTCGGCGTCGTAGAAGACCTCGCGACCTTTCCTGCTGAGAAAGGCCACGCTGCCCTCTATCATCTTGAGGTTCTCCTCAAGCCCGACCCGCAAAACCTTCTGGGTGTGCAGTTTCCAGCTCTTGCCGACGATGGTTACCACCGGCGTATCGACCTTCAGCAGTTGCTTCAGCAGCGGATCCTGATGGGGCTTCGCGCCGCGCTTGTGGGTCATCCCGAACGCTGCCAGCTTCGCCGTTCGCAGCTTATGGCCAGCCATCTTCTGGTAGAACTCCACATCCTTGGGATTGGAACCGGGGAAGCCGCCCTCGATATAATGCACGCCGAGGCGGTCCAGCCGCAACGCGATCTGGACCTTCTCGTCCACGGAGACGCTCATGCCCTCCCGCTGCATGCCGTCCCGCAGGGTGGTGTCATATATCTCGATGCGCTTGCTCAAATCAGCTCCCCATCATTCCGCTCCGGAAAAACTCCCCACCAGCACAACGGAAGGCACTTGCGCTAGCCTGCCTATACCCACTCCAGATAATCTGAATACTTCTCGTTCTCACCCTTGATGATCCCGTAGAAGATCTCCTGCACCTTCTTGGTGATCGGGCCCGGCTCGCCTATCTCCCGGTCGTCCACTTCGCGCAGCGGCACGATCTCGGCCGCGGTCCCGCTCAGAAATGCCTCGTCGGCCCCATATAACTCTGACCGGACCATGACCCTCTCTGCCATGGGGATGCCCTCGTCCGCGGCGATGCGGAAGATCGCGTCCCGAGTGATTCCCTCTAGCACATCACATGAGATCGGCGGCGTATAGATGACACCGTTCTTGACCACGTAAAGATTCTCGCCGGAACCCTCGGAGAGGTTGCCGTTATGGTCGAGCAGCAGCGCCTCCTCGTAACCGGCCTTGACCGCTTCCACTTTCGCCAGGATCGAGTTGATGTACTGTCCGGTGGCCTTGGCCGCCGGCGGCAGGCTGTTGGGCCCGAAGCGGCAGAACGAAGAGATCTTCGCCCTGATGCCGTGCTCGATCCCATCGTCGCCGAGGTAAGTACCCCAGGGCCACACTGCGATAGCCACATCAACCGGTGCATGAAGGGGGAAGAGCCCCATCTCGCCATAGCCGCGATAGGCGATCGGCCTGATGTAACAGCTGTCCAGCTCGTTGACCTTCACGACATCCTTGGTGGCCTGTACCAGCTCCTCGACGCTGAAGGGAAGTTCCATGTAATAGATCGCAGCGGAACGCTCCAGCCGCCGGATATGATCGGTCAGCCGAAAGACGTGGGTCCCCCTGTCAGTGCCGTAGGCACGTATGCCCTCGAACACACCCGAGCCATAATGAAGCGCATGGGTAAGCAGGTGCACCTTGGCTTCCGCCCAGTCCACAAGCTCCCCGTTCATCCATATTTTTGAGACCTCTGTTATCGGCATGAGACTCCTTTCCAGTCTCCGAGCCGGCATAATACCCCGGCTGCAACTTCTATCAACTCCGCGCGCAGTTCCGTCTCAGCTATTGCTGACCCGCTCGGCCACCAGGTCGCCGATCTCGGTGGTGGAATATCCCGTCCTGCCCACGGCCAGGCTCTCGAGCTTGTTGGCGGTGACGTCCGAGATCGCTGCTTCCACGGCGGCACCGGCTTCGTTCTCGCCGAGGAACTCCAGCATCATCTGCACGGCGCCGATAGCGGCCAGCGGATTGATGACGTTCTGACCCGTATATTTCGGGGCCGACCCGCCGATGGGCTCGAACATGGAGACCCCGTCGGGGTTGATGTTTCCGCCAGCGGCGATACCCATCCCGCCCTGGATCATGGCGCCCAGGTCGGTGATGATGTCGCCGAAGATGTTATCGGTGACGATCACATCGAACCACTCGGGATTCTTGATGAACCACATGCAGATGGCGTCCACATGGGCATAATCGGTGGTTATTTCCGGATAGTCCTGAGCGGTCTCGGTAAAGGTCCGCTGCCACAGGTCCTGAGAATAGTTGAGCACGTTGGTCTTGCCGCACATGGTCAGCTTGTTCTCCTTGCCGCGCTTCTTGCAATAATCGAACGCATAGCGGATGCAGCGCTCGACGCCCTTACGGGTGTTGATGCTCTCCTGGATGGCCACCTCGTCCGGCTTCCCTTTTTTCAGGAAACCGCCGGCGCCCACATAGAGGCCCTCGGTGTTCTCACGCACCACCACGAAATCGATATCCTCGGGCCCCTTGTCCTTGACCGGCGTCTCCACTCCCGGGAACAGCTTGACCGGACGCAGGTTGATGTACTGGTCCAGCTCGAAGCGGGCCTTAAGCAGGATGCCCTGCTCGAGGATCCCAGGCTTCACATCGGGATGCCCGATGGCGCCCAGGAAGATCGCGTCGTGGCCCTTCAGTTCGTCGACCGCCGAATCCGGCAGCGTCTCTCCGGTCTTCAGATAGCGGTCGCCACCAAAATCATAATCCGTGGTCTCATACTCGAAGCCAAAGCGCCCGGCTGCGGCCTTGAGCACCTTCAATCCTTCCAGCACTACCTCCGGTCCCGTTCCATCGCCGGGCATGACAGCTATGTTATGCATTGGTTTCTCCGCCTTGCGTTCGTTTTTTGACATGTGCCATCAGGCCGCCCGCAGTGACTATCTCCTGCATGAAATCAGGGAAGCGGTCCGCCTGGTATACCTTGTCCCTTGTCAGGTTCGCGACCTCACCCTTGTCCAGGTCGACTCGCAGCCGGTCGCCGGCCTGAACGTCGCCCGCCGCTTCCGGACATACCAGGATCGGCAGCCCGATGTTGATCGCGTTGCGATAGAAGATGCGCGCGAAAGACGCAGCCACCACGCAGGATACGCCAGCAGCCTTGATCGCCACCGGAGCCTGCTCCCTCGATGAACCGCAACCGAAGTTCTCCTCGGCTACGATGATGTCGCCCGGCTGCACGCGGTCGATGAAGTCCTTGTCGATGTCCTCCATGCAATGTGCGGCCAGCTCGTCCGGATCGTGCGTGTTCAGATAACGCGCCGGGATGATGACGTCGGTATCGACGTCGCGCCCATACTTGAAGGCTGTACCCTCGAAGATCATGCTGACACCTCCTCAACCATTCTGGCTACCGTACCAGCACGTCTCCCGGCTCTGGCCTCATGGATCATGCCAGCACCTCCTCAGGGACCGCGACAGTTCCGGCGATCGCCGTAGCCGCGGCCACATACGGCCCGGTCAGATACACTTCACTCTCCGTATGACCCATGCGGCCCACGAAGTTACGGTTCGTAGTGGAGACACACCGCTCACCGGCGGCCAGGATACCCATATGCCCTCCCAGGCAGGGACCGCAGGTCGGCGTACTCACAGCGACCTCGGCCTCGATGAACGTATCGATCAGGCCTTCCTTCATGGCCTGCTGATAAACCAGCTGGCTCCCCGGGAAGACCAGGGCGCGCACGTCCGGATGCACCTTGCGGCCCTTCAGCACCTCGGCCGCCATCCGCAGGTCCTCGATGCGCCCGTTGGTGCACGAACCGATCACGACCTGGTCGATCTTCAGCGCAGACAGCTCGGTCGCCGGTACCGTGTTTGACGGCAGATGCGGTTTGGCCACCTGCGGCTCGATCGAACTCACATCTATATCGATCACGCGTGTATACTCCGCGTCCTCGTCGCTATTCATCATCACCGGCTCGCGCAGAGCGCGGCCGCGGCAGTATTCCTCAGTAGTCGCATCCGGCTCGACGATACCGTTCTTGCCGCCGGCCTCGATGGCCATGTTGCACATGGTGAAACGGCCATCCATCGACAGTGCTCTGATGGCGCCGCCGCCGAACTCCATGGCTTCATACAGGGCGCCATCGACTCCAGTCAGCCCGATCGTATACAGGATGTAATCCTTGCCGGTCACATAGCGGCCAGGCTCACCCTCGTAATTGAACCTGATCGTCTCCGGCACCCGCAGCCACACCTCGCCGGTAGCCATGCCAGCCGCCAGGTCGGTGCTGCCGACGCCGGTGGCGAAAGCCCCCAGAGCTCCATAGGTGCAGGTATGCGAGTCGGCGCCGATGACCACGTCACCGGGCACCACCAGCCCCTTCTCCGGCAGGATCACATGCTCGATGCCCATGCGCCCCACGTCGAAGAAATTAGTCAGGCCCTGCCGCCGCGCGAACTCGCGCACCAGCTTCGCCTGCTCTGCCGACTTGATGTCCTTGTTAGGAACGAAATGGTCGCAGACCAGCACGACCTTCTCCTGGTCCCAGACCTTCGTCATCCCCGCCGCCTCGAACTCCTTGATGGCCAGCGGCGCCGTGATGTCGTTAGCCAACGCCAGATCCAGCCGGGCGTTGACGAAATCGCCCGCCTGCACGCTTTCCTGGCCGCAGGCGCGAGCCAGTATTTTTTCCGTGATAGTCATTGGTCCTGCCATCTATTTCACCGCCCCGGCTCTGTATGCATTATTTAACGCCCGGACATATGCTTTTGCGCTTGCTTCCACCACGTCGATGGAGAGCGCCGTGCCCGCGTACGCCTTGCCTTCCACTTCCACAACCACGCGCACCTCTCCGAGGGAGTCCTTGCCCTCGGTGACGGAACGCACCTGGTAGTCTTTCAGCTTGCCCTTCGTGCCCACCGCGTCATCGATCGCCTTGAAGATGGACTCCATGGAACCACCGGAGAAGCTCTTGCCCAACAGCTCCTCCCCTTCCTTTTCGATGATGACCTGGCAAGTGGGTACGAACTCCGAGCTTGAAGTCACTTCATACGATTTCAGCTCATATATATCCGTCTGCCCACGAACCTCTTCGCCGACCAGCGCTTCCAGGTCAGCCGCCGTGATCTGCTTCTTCTTGTCAGCCACTTTCTTGAAGTGGACGAACGCCTGATTCAGCTCTTCCTCGGAGAGCGACATCCCCAGCTCTTCCATCGCCGCCTTCAGCGCGTGCCGGCCTGAGTGCTTGCCCAGCACGATATCGCTGGAACCGCGGCCGACGCTCTCGGCGTTCATGATCTCGTAAGTCGTGCGTTCCTTGAGCACGCCGTCCTGGTGTATTCCCGACTCATGGGCGAAGGCATTCTTGCCCACGATCGCCTTGTTGGGCTGCACGTCATAGCCGGTCAGCTGGCTGACCAGGCGGCTGGTCCTGGAAATCTCACGGGTGTTCACACCCGTGACCCGGCCCAGGGAACCGCGCCGCGTCTCCAGGATCATCACGATCTCCTCCAGCGAGGCGTTACCCGCGCGCTCTCCCAGTCCGTTGATGGCGCACTCTACCTGCGAAGCGCCGGCTTCGACCGCCGCCAGCGAATTGGCTACTGCCAGTCCCAGGTCGTTGTGGCAGTGGACGCTTACGACTACATCCTTCAGGCCGGGGACACGATCGTACTGACCCCGGATGAAGTCGCCGAACTCGGACGGGATAGCATAACCCACCGTATCGGGGATGTTAATCGTCTTCGCGCCCTCGTCGATGGCAGCCTGCAGCACCGCTGCCAGGTAGTCGGGGTCGCTGCGGGTGGCGTCCATGGCTGAGAACTCCACGTCATCGCAAAGGCTCACGGCCAGGGCTACCATCTTCCTGGCCGCCTCGAGCACCTCTTCACGCGACTTGCGCAACTGATGCTCCAGGTGCACGTCACTGGTTGAGATGAAAGTATGGATGCGTGGCTGCTCAGCTTCCCTGATCGCATCCCACGCAGTGGTTATGTCTTTTTCGATGGCCCGCGCCAGGGCACAGACTGTGACTCCGGAAACACTCCGGGCGATCTTCTGCACGCCCTCGAAATCACCCGGCGACGATATGGGGAATCCGGCCTCGATGACATCGACTCCCAGCCTCGCCAGCTGCTCGGCTATCTCCACTTTTTCGAAGGAATTGAGGCTGATACCCGGTGACTGCTCACCGTCACGCAGGGTGGTATCGAATATGTATACACGTTGTTGGTCCATAGCTTCTCCTAAAACCACTCAGGTTTTGAGTTCAGAAAAAAAAGGTGGCAGGTTTGCCGCACGGGCAAACTACTAGATAATCTCCCCCGCCAGGGGGAGGAGAAGCAAACTCAGGAGGGAAGTCGCGGGCAGCACAAAAAAGCCTCCCGCGGGGGAGGCCGGTTCCTGCGAGACAGGATTGTCCACAAAAACTGAGGCCATTAGGAAAACATGATATTGGAGTTCGTGGGAGATTTCAACTGAAGAGCAGTATGAGTCATAACATAAGCAGGTGCCGGGGGCTTGCGGCCCGCCACTTGCTCAGACGGCCTCTCTCAGACTGCTCTTCCCCTCAGATCTTGCAAGGCTGACGAACATCTTCACAAGCCGCGGGTCAAACTGGGTGCCGGCGCCCTTTTCGAGCTCGGCCAGAGCATCATTCACAGAAAGCGCCTTGCGATAAGGCCTGTCTGAGCGCATGGCCCGGTACGCGTCCATGATACCGACGATTCGCGCCATCAGCGGGATCTGCTTGCCCTCTAGCCGTTCCGGATAACCCGTGCCATCCCAGCGCTCGTGGTGATATAGAATGGCGCTGATCAGTTCCTGAAGCTGCCGGGCCTCCTCAAGGATATGCTGGCCGATCTCCGGATGCTGCTGCACCGCAGCCAGCTCCTGGGGAGAGAGTTTATCCTTCTTTGAGAGGATCGCTCCGGGAACACCTATCTTGCCGATATCGTGCAGACGGGTCGCCAGGGCCAGCGCGTCCGC
The DNA here is from genome assembly GCA_016235065.1 of Actinomycetota bacterium. Classification (GTDB taxonomy): domain Bacteria; phylum Actinomycetota; class Thermoleophilia; order BMS3ABIN01; family BMS3ABIN01; genus JACRMB01. Next base: position 61,361 of record JACRMB010000010.1, read on the forward strand.
CTGCTCGTCTTCCATTCCCAGTTCCTTCGCCATCGCGTCGACGATAGCGTTGAGTGACATTGTGTCGCTGACGGAATAATTATCGCTTGCATCCACTGCCTCAGCCAGAGCACGGATAGTCTGCAGGCTGGCACCCTCCAGGCGACTGTTGAGCCGTTCGATATCGCCTTCCTCGAGCTCCGTCCCTGAGAGGTCCCGGAAATAAGCGACCCGGTTCCGTCCCCTGCGCTTGGCGAAAAGCAATGCCGAATCGGCTGCCGATATCAGGCTGTCGGCATCGCTGGCACAGTCGGGCATATCAGCGACCCCGAAGCTTGCGGCAACGATATTCTCCGGCAATTCCACGTCCCTGGCGACATCCTTCATCAGCCCCCTGAGCCTGTCGGCCGTCTCCATGGCTGTACTCGCAGCTGCCTCAGGCAACAGGACGATAAATTCTTCGCCACCGTATCGGGCCGTATAGCCACCCTCATGGACCTCATTGCGCAGCAGTTTTCCGACCCGCCGCAGCACTTCGTCACCCTTCTGGTGACCGTACCGGTCGTTCACTGTCTTGAAATGGTCCAGATCCAGCATGATCATAGAGAGGGGTTTGTGACGGGACTCAGCTCGATCCGCTTCCCACCTCAGGTGATGCTGAAAATGGGCGTGGTTGCGAAGTCCCGTCAAAAGGTCGGTGTCAGCCATCTCCCGAGCCTGCCTGTGGAGCAGCTCCAGCTCGGCATACTGGTCCTTCAGTTCTTCGTTGGCGGCCGCCAGCAGTTCTTCTTTCTCACGAACGGCCAGCATCAGGCTGTTGAAGTTCTCGCCGATCTCATCGATAGGATTCTGCCCTACCGCATACCGGTAGACTTCGCACTCAGAACAGCCACCCAGCTTCTGGGCGAACCGCCCCTGGACCTCTCCACCACAGTAAGTCCCCGCTACGAGCCAGCAGCGGACATGCTCCTTTCCGTATGCCGGGCACGATGTCTCACCACAGTCCTTGATCTGCCAGCAGGTCCCGATATTCTCATCTTCAAAACTGACGTCCCATACCTGTGCCTGCACCGCGTCGTGCGTCAGGCTGGAGAATCTCGATTTTGCCCCTTCGAGCTCTGCTTTTCGCTGCGCCAGCTCCATGTTCCTCTGGTAAAGGGTGATCTTCACGAGGTAGTAGCAGAACGCGCCGACAAGAAAACCCGCAACCAGGCAGGCAAACCTGAAATACAGCTTGCGATCCGGATCCCAGGTAACAAAGGGGCTTGCGATATATGGAAATACCAGGCCCATGGTCAAACCGAAAGCGATCATGACCATAAAAATACGCCTCATGGATGAAAGACGCTCCGCGAAAAATCGTATCATCTTGCTGCCTCCGACCTTTTCCTGGAACTTAGCCTGCCTGGCGTAATTCCTGATCTTCCCCGCTCTTTACCAGCTCCACGAATATCTCAACCAGCTGTGGATCGAACTGGGTACCTGCGCCCTTCCGCAACTCTTCCAGTGCGACTACAGGCTTCAAAGCTTTGCGATACGGCCTGTCGCACAACATAGCCCGGTATGCGTCCATGATTCCTACAATGCGAGCCATGACCGGGATCTGCTCACCTGCCAGCCGCTCCGGATAGCCATTGCCATCCCAGCGCTCGTGGTGATAAAGGATCGCCTGGATCAGGTCCTGTATCTGCTCTGCCTCCTGGAGCAGCTTCTGGCCGATCTCGGGATGCAGCTGAACCTGGGAAAGCTCCTCGGGCGAAAGCTTCTCAGTCTTTCTGAGGATGGAACCCGGGATGCCCACCTTGCCGATATCATGCAGCCTCGTGGCTAGAGCCAGGGCGTCCGTCTGTTCCTGGTTCATGCCCAGCCGCTCCGCGATAGCTACAGCGACATGCGCCATCCTGGAAGTACTCGCTTCAGAGTAATCGTCGCAGGCATCCACGGCTTCGGCTAGGGCTCTAATGGTCTGCAGGCTGGCGCCCTCGAGGCGGCTGTGCAACTTGTCGAGGTCACCATCGCGCAGCTCGGTGTCTGAAAGGTCACAGAAATAGGCAACGCGGTTGCGGCCCTTCCTCTTGGCAAACAAAAGGGCAGAATCAGCGGCGGATATAAGACTCTCAGCGTTGCTGGCGCAGTGGGGCAGATCGGCGACCCCGAAGCTCCCGCCAACAAGGCCGGAAGGCAGATCGACCTCCGCCTCGACGCTACTCATCTCACGCCTCATGTTGTCAGCGATTTCCGTCGCCCTCTCAGCAGTCATATCTGGCAGCACTAACGCGAACTCCTCCCCGCCATAACGCGCCGAGTAGCCCGTCCCACGCACACTGTTACGGATGAGCTTTCCCACGCGCTGAAGGACTTCATCGCCCTTCTGATGGCCGAAATGATCATTGACGTCCTTGAAGTGGTCGAGGTCCAGCATGATCAATGAAAGCGGCCTGCTGTATCGCTGGGCCCGCTCCACTTCCCACTGGAGATGCCGCTGGAAGTGGGCGTGGTTTCTCAGACCTGTAAGCATATCCGTATCAGCCATCTCCCGAGCCTGCTTATGCATCAGCTCGAGCTCTGTATACTGCTTCTGCATCTCGGCATTGGTGTCGCTCAGAAGATCTTCCTTCTCGCGCAGCGCCCACATGAGGCTGTTGAAATTCTCACCTATCTCGTTGATCGGATCGCGGCTGACAGATACCTGGTATATCTCACATTTTGCGCAATCCCCGAGCTTCTGGGCAAAATGTCCCTGGACCTCTCCGCGGCAAAAAGTACCGGCGATCAGCCAGCAGCGTACGTGCTGCCTGCCATAGGACGGGCAGTCCTCGGATTTGCAGCCTTTGACCTCCCAGCAGGTGGGAATGGAAGGATCCTTGAAACTCACGTTCCAGTCTTTTTTGGTGATAGCGTCGTGGGTCAGCGTGGAGAACTTGGTCTTGGCTTCAAACAGCATGCTCGACTGGTGGTGGATTTGATCAGATTCCCGGCCGATGACAAAGGCTGCGGTCCCACCCAGAACAGGCGCTACGAGGATATGCATGGCTTCATAATCCGCGCCATACCGCATTTCCACAATATATGCGAAAAGGGCATACACAAAGCCCGCAGCAGCCCCGGCGATGCCGTAGTTCAAGGCCTTTCGACTGTGGTTTGTTGCCCTCACGACCGCCCTGTCAGTGGAAGAAACAGCTAAAGCTCCCATCGGTCCCGGATGAACAAACTTTAAATAGCCCTTCTTTATTTGAAGGGGTTCCACGGAAAGGGTTGAAACAACTACCTGTGGGCTTTTTGAAGCCCGGTAAATACGGTGATTATCCATGATTCGAGCCTGGATAGCGGAAATGGAGTCTTACTGATGTACAGACTTGTCTTTTCACGAAAAAGCATACAGATAACAGGCGTTGGCGGAAGGCTGGCAGCCTGTATGTTCCTGCTTGCCCTCTTCCTCGCCGGCAGTACTGCCCTGGCGCAATCAGATGTCGCTTCCCGACAGGCGGAAGTGGATCGCATCAGAGCCGAAGTCGCTTCCATAAACCAGGCTGCCGAGCAGGCTATAGAACGATACAACCAGGCCAACTCGGAGCTTGAGGAGACCCGCCGCCAGATAGCCGAGAATGAGAAAGCCCTGGCAGATGCGACGGTCAAGCTGACCGAAGCCCAGCTGCGCCTGGACAAGCGCCTCGAGAACATCTACCGCCAGGGCTCGCTCAGCTTCATGGATGTGATGCTCAACACGAGTTCTTTCAACGAGTTTCTGTCGAGATTCGACCTGCTTGGCAAGATCGGGGCCCAGGACAAGACCGACGTCGAAGAGGTCCTGAGCCTGAAAGCAGTGACAGAGCAGGCGAGGGCCGATCTCGACCGCACCAGTCTGCGTCAGGAAGAGCTCCTGAACGCCGTCAACGGTGAGAAGTCCGAGATCGAAGCACAGCTCTCGGCGCGCCAGTCCGTTCTTTCCAGCGCTGAAGGGGAAGTAGCCCAGATGCTGGCCCAGCAGCAGGCTGCGGAACAACAGTCCCAGGCGGTCTACCAGCCCGCAGGTGGCGCTGTCGCAACAGATCCCGGCGCAGAAGACTCACCGTCAGGCGAACCTGCCCCCGTGGAAGATCCCGGATATTCCGATCCACCGCCGCCCACGAGCGGTGACGCGGCATCAATAGCCATGGGCTACCTTGGTGTCCCATATGTGTGGGGCGGCGCCTCACCTGCTGGCTTCGACTGTTCAGGACTGGTCATGTATGTATATGCCCAGCTCGGCATCTACCTGCCTCATTCGGCATCGGCACAGTACTATTCCGGAACGCCGATCAGCTACTCGGAACTGGCGCCTGGTGACCTCGTGTTCTTCGGCAGCCCCATAGGGCACGTGGGCATCTACATCGGCGGTGGCAGCATGATCCATGCCCCGTTCGAAGGCCAGGTTGTCTCTATTACTGGTGTCAGCGGCGGCGGCACTTATTCCGGAGCCTGCAGGCTTTAGCTTCCCTCTCCACCGTTCTCCTGATAACATTTGGCGTCGGCGTTCCACCAGGATGCCGACGCTGAAATTTCGGCCATGGGAGAAATCTGTCAATGTCTGATCCCGCTGCAAAAAGAATATCCATCGGCCTGCTCGGTTACGGCACGGTCGGCTCCAGCGTATATAGTCTGATAAACGATCAGGCACTGGAGATCGCCCGCACCACCGGAGCTACTGTTGCCGTCAAGAAGATCCTCGTACGCGATATATCTGTCCCGCGACAGGACGCACCGGCTGAGATCTTCACCGATGATTACGAAGACATCATCAATGATCCTGAGATCAACACGATCGTGGAGCTTATCGGCGGCATCGAGCCGGCTTTCGACTACATCACCAGCGCCCTCGAAAAGGGCAAGTCTGTCGTCACAGCTAACAAACAACTCCTCTCACAGAAGGGTTTCTATCTTTTCCGTCTGGCCCGGGAAAAAGGGACTCAAATAAGATTTGAAGCCAGTGTGGCCGGAGCCATACCCGTCATCAAGGTGCTGCGCGAATCTATGGTCGCCGCGGACCTGACCAGCGTCTACGGGATCGTCAATGGAACCACTAATTTTATCCTGACAGAGATGAGCCGCACCGGTGCCAAATATCAGGACGCCCTGGCGAATGCTCAGGAATGGGGTTACGCCGAATCTGATCCGACCGAGGATATAAGCGGCAAGGACGCCGCCGCCAAGATGGCGATCCTGGCTTCCATCGCTTTCCACACAGTCGTCGACCTCGACGATGTGGCCTGCATCGGCATCGAGGGTATCAGTTCCCTCGACATCTCTTACGCCCGCAGCCTGGACATGTCCGTAAAACTCCTGGGAGTCGCGAAGCTATACGATGACAGGATCAACGTGAGGGTTTATCCAGCACTGCTCAAGAAAGACCATCCGCTTGCCTCGGTCAGCGGCGCCTACAATGCCGTATTCCTCAAGGGCAATTCGATCGATGAGATCATGCTTTCCGGTCCAGGAGCAGGCGGTATCGAGACCGCCTCCGCCGTCGTCGGCGACATCGTCTCCATAATCGCCAGGGAAAAGCCGGGTATGCTCGAGGAGATCTCCGCCTGGCGCGAGCTCGAGTTCTATCCCGACGACGAGGTCGTATCGAAATTCTACCTGCGCCTCGAGGTGAACGATGAACCTGGCGTCCTTGCCACAATCGCGCAGATCTTCGGCAAGCACGACGTCAGCGTGGAGAGCGTCATCCAGCAGGGGCGTGGAGACCACGCCGAACTGGTGATGGTGTTCCATCCAGTCAAGGAAGCTAGCTTCAGGAGTGCTCTCGAGCAGATTGCCGAGCTTCCCGAGGTCAAGTCACAGCCGAGGCCGATCAGGGTCGAAGGAGACGGCTATGAGCAGTGATAGCCTGAGAGGCACCTATCTTATCGAACGCTACCGCCGTTTCCTGCCCGTCTCTGACAGTACGCCAGTGATCAGCCTCGCCGAAGGGTCTACCCCGCTCCTGCCAGCGCCAAGGCTGGGAGAGCGGCTGGGACTGGACCTGTATCTGAAACTCGAAGGCCTGAATCCGACCGGCAGCTTCAAGGACCGCGGCATGACCATGGCCGTATCCAAGGGCCTTGAGGAAGGCGCCGGCGCGGTTATCTGCGCTTCGACCGGAAACACCTCAGCCGCAGCCGCCGCTTATGCCGCCAGGGCCGGGATCCGCTGTATCGTGATCATCCCGGAGGGCAAGATCGCCGCGGGCAAGCTCGCCCAGGCGATCACTCACGGCGCCGAGGTGCTGTCAGTAGCCGGCAATTTCGACCAGGCCCTGGACCTGGTGCGGGCTATCGTGGAGGAATATCCGGTTCAGCTCGTCAACTCCATCAATCCGCACCGGCTCGAAGGACAGAAGACCGGCGCGTTTGAAGTCGTTGACTCTCTTGGCGACGCCCCCGACTACCTCTCCATCCCTGTCGGTAACGCCGGCAACATCACCGCATACTGGAAAGGCTTCAACGAGTACCTCGAAGCCGGCCTCTGCAACCACCTGCCGCGCATGATCGGTTTCCAGGCGGCCGGGGCGGCTCCGCTGGTGCTGGGACATCCGGTGGAGAATCCGGAGACTATCGCCACAGCGATCCGGATCGGAAATCCGGCCCGAGGCGACCAGGCCCTCCAGGCGGCATCAGACTCGGGAGGGCTGATCGATGCGGTCACTGACGAAGAGATCATTGATGCATACAAGCTGGTCGCTTCCACGGAGGGCACTTTCTGCGAACCCGCTTCCGCGGCCAGCCTGGCCGGTGTGATCAAGAAACAGAAGGAAGGCCTGTTCAGCGAAGGCGACAGGGTCGTCTGCGTTCTCACGGGTCACGGCCTCAAGGATCCCGATACAGCCATCAGCAACGGCCGCGAAGTAACCCGGGTTGAGGCAGACCTGAAGCAGGTTGTCAAAGTCTTGGGCCTTTAGGAGCCAACCATGAAGTATCTGGTGTTGATTCCCGACGGTTCCGCAGACGATCCCCGACAGGAACTGGGAGGGCTTACTCCCCTCCAGGCTGCCAGGACACCCAACTTCGACCGGCTGGCCCGGGAAGGCCTTGTCGGCCTCTCGAGAACGATCCCGGATGGTTTCGCTCCCGGCAGCGATGTCGCCAACCTCTGTGTCCTGGGATATGATCCTCATCTTTATTACACCGGCAGGGCTCCCCTCGAAGCCGCCAGCCTCGGAATCGTTCTTCATGATGGCGATGTAGCATTCCGCTGTAACCTTGTCCATGTGGAGGAAGGCATCATGAAGGATTTCTCCGCTGGACATATCGATACAGAGGCAGCGACCGAGATCATCTCATTCCTTCAGGAAAACCTCGGCTCTGGCGGCGCCACTTTTTACCCGGGCCTCAGCTACCGTCATATAATGGTTTCCCGCGGAAAAGCACTTGAAGCACAATGTACGCCTCCTCACGATATCAGCGGCAAACCTTACGAAGCACATCTGCCATCCGGGAACGGGGGCAGCTGGCTGCGCGGGCTGATGGAGGTCTCGGCCAGGCTGCTTGCTGACCATCCCGTGAACCTGAAGCGCATCTCTGAAGCGAAGGCTCCAGCGAACATGATCTGGCTCTGGGGCCAGGGCACCGCACCCAGGATGCCGACTCTGGAGGAACGATTCGGCCTCACCGGGTCAGTGATCTCGGCGGTGGACCTGGTAAAAGGGCTCGGGAAAAATGCCGGTCTCAAGGTCGTCGAGGTCCCGGGCGCGACCGGCTGGCTCGATACCGACTACGAAGCCAAGGCTCGCTACGCACTGAAAGAGCTTGAATCACGGGATTTCGTCTATGTTCATGTAGAGGCGCCGGACGAAGCTTCTCACTCGGGGAACTCAGCCGCGAAGGTCGAGGCCATCGAGCGTTTCGATTCGCTGCTGCTCGGGACGCTCCTTGAGGGGCTGGCTGAATACCCGGAATTCCGCATTCTGATAATGCCCGACCACGCCACGCCACTGGCGATCAAGACCCATAACATGGAACCGGTGCCGTTCCTTGTCTTCGATCCTTCGCGGCGGGGCGATAGAGACCAGGGTTTCAACGAAGCATCTGCGGCTGCGAGCCAGCTACGCTTTGAGAACGGCTGGGAACTCATGGAGTGGTTTTTGAGTGATCCGGCGGCCGATCCCGAATATAAGAAAACGGCGGAGACTTAAGCCCTAGGTCAAATCCCCGCTGTGCCTCCCCACTTCTGCGGCTCCGCCCATCAGGAACAGGAAAAATCCCGTCCATCTGCCGCAGTTGTGAGTTCTAAAGTATAGTCTGTTCTTTTCTTCCTCATTCCCCGATTCCCTCCAATGAAACTCCGCCCTCGCCATCTGATGACACTCCATCAAAACTCCAACCCAGGTTATAGACCACCATGCCGATGCGTGATGCCATTGCCGTTGCAAGTTCGGTGCTGGCAGAAATCCGCTCCCTGTCGAGCTCGAACTCGCGGCTGAAGTTCAGGACAAGCACGCCGATCGACCTCCCCGCCACACGGACTGGCACACATAAATACGGCTCTTCTGAAGTCTCGTGCCGGCACTTCATCCCGGTTTCAACGCCCGCATAAAGATGGACCTGCCCGGACCTCAGAGACCAGCAGTCATCCGCACCGAAGTCCTTGCCCGGTGGCGGAGAGTGACCCCAGACAGCTGCGACCTTGTACCGTCCGTCAGCCTGATCGAGCATATAGAGCGAACCGGAATCCTTTCCAGTCAATTCCCCGGCAAACCGGGAAAAAGCCGTATATGCCTCGTCTGCCAGCAGGCAGCTCTGCAACAGCTCGTCCATCTGGTTCAATATCGCTGTCTCGCGTCTGCGGCGATCGAGTTCAGCGGTCACGAGTTCGAGCTTTGCCATGGTGACCACCAGCTCGGAATCCTTCACCTCGGCCTCTTCCTCCAGCTGACCCTTGACCTTCAGCAGCTGCTCTTCCCCGTGCTTGCGTGCCGTGATATCCAGCCACATGCCGACGATGTAGTCCTCGTCTCCCTCGGGGGCCCTCACGAGCCTCATGATATCCAGGAACCATTTATACGACCCATCCGCGCTGCGCCAGCGGTACTCGTATTCATGAAATCCACGGTCGAAGACTTTGGGGATCTCCTCAAAAGCTCTCGGTGCGTCTTCCGGATGAACGTGATCGACCCAGAAGGAAGAGTCTGCCGTAAGATCCTCCGGCTTATAGCCGGTGAAAGTACTTACATTCCCACTCACGTACGTGACCCCGAAATCATCGCTCGCCTTGCTCGTATAAAAAATTATCGGAAGGGATTCGAGGAGCAGGGACAGCTGTTCGCCGCTCCTCCTCAAGGCAATTGCCTGTTCGTCACGCTCGCCACGCGTTCTCAGGGCGCTGATGCCGTAAGACAGATCGCCTGCCAGCTCACCAAGCAGCTTTACCTCTTCCTCATCGAAAGCATCAGGTTCCGAAGCATAGATGTTGAGAGAGCCATACTTGCCACCTTCTCCCACGAGCGGCAACGATACAGTGGAATAATAGCCACGCTCCGTGGCTTCTGCCCGCCAGGGCGTGTAGTCATCGTCAATGAGCACATCTCGGACTACACTGGGCTCACCGGAACGGATCGCCTTGCCGACTGGTCCCCTTCCGTATCTGGAGCCGTCATCCCATGCCACTTTGACCGATTCGAGAAACCCTTTTTCGTAACCAGCCGATGCTACAGGCGTGACGGACTTGCCGCCGCTCTGCTCAGCGAAGCCGACCCAGACAAAACGGTAGCCACCCACCTCGACTACAGCCTTACAGATCTCATGCAGAAGCTCATGCTCCCCCTCGGCGCTGGTGAGAGCCTGGCTGGCAGCCATCGTGGTCCTCAACGCCCGGTTCACGGCCTGCAGACGCTCTTCGGCCAGTTTCTTCTCGCTCAGCTCCAGCTTGAGCCTCTGGTTGAGGTTTTCCAGTTCACTGGTGCGCTCGTTCACCATTAGCTCCAGCCCATCCTTGGTCCTGGAAAGAGCGTCTTCTGCCAGCTTGCGTTGGGTTATATCGCGCGAGATGCCAAGCACGTCATCAAAGTCACCCTTCTCATCCTTGATAGGTACCAGCGACGTGCTCAACCAGACTTCGATGCCCTCAAGGGTCGCCATGTTCTCGACATACAGTGGCTCGCCGCCGTCAAAAACCTTCCTCAGTTCCTGCTGCTGGACTTCCGCCATCTCCGGGGGGAAGACCAGGTCGAGGTTTTTGCCGACAAATGCCTCTGGAGTATTTCCGAGCTTGCCGGCAGCGTAACTGTTCAGATAGATGATGATGCCCCTGCGGTCGGCAATGAAAATGAAGTCCTGTGCCGATTCGGCCAGGGTGCGATATCTTTCTTCGCTATCCACAAGCGCCTGTTCGATCTGGACCCTTTCGACGATCTCTGTTTCCAGCTCTCGCCAGCGACGCATCGCGAAAACGCTTAAAGCTGCAGCAAGTATGGCAAGTGCAACTATCAGCTCGTCATACTGGAAAGGGCTGTCTTTCAGTTCCAGGGAAGCAGCTTCGAATGATCCGTGAAGATCGAGAATCGATATAAGCGCGAAAGCGATTGCGAAAACGATGAAGACGAATATAAGGTCACGCAGGACCCGGAGACTTTTCTGGCGGGCCCGTTTCGGAGCATTTGGTTCATAAACCACACGCCCCGCGCTGCTAGAACCCTTGCGGGCCATCAGTTGGGCTATCCTCCCCCAGGTTTTTTTAAGCCAGCTCATCCACCTATCTTCCCCAATAGCGGCTGTGACTATTCCACCTGCATCCTGGCGCCCTCATGCGCCGGGCCAGCGAGTCGCGTATAAAGCTCCAGAAGCCCGGTACGAGCAGGCGGTGCCCACGGCTTAAGCAGGGATAACCTTTTCTCCAGCAGCTGTGCCGTTTCCTCCGGTAATCTGCTTTCGGCATCAGCAGTAGTGACATCAAGTCTTCCCGCGGCCAGATCGATGCTGACTAGATCGCCGTCGGCTATCGCAGCGATCGGGCCGCCGGACGCAGCCTCCGGTGAAACATGGCCTATGCAGGGACCCCTGGTCGCGCCGGAAAAACGGCCGTCAGTGATCAGGGCGACGCTCTCATTGAGCTCCTGGTCGGCGGCCAGTGCCGCCGTCAGATAGAACATCTCGGGCATCCCGGAAGCACGAGGCCCCTCATAGCGGACGATCACGGCATCGCCAGGTCTTATCTTCCCGGATAGGGCAGCCTCGAGGGCGTCGGGCTGACCATCGAATACACGAGCGCGTCCTTCGAACTTCATCATCCCGGGAACCACGGCTGACCGCTTGCAGACCGCCCCTTCTGGGGCCAGATTCCCGGAAAGTACTGCCAGACTGCCTTTTCCGGCCAGAGGATCGTGGAGGTGACGGATAACATCCTCCGCTTTTATCCCATATTTCTCAGTCAGAACAGCTTCGCCGTCTGACCATCCATCAGCACGGCATCGGTCGAGATCCTCCCCGAGGGTCCTGCCTGTCACGGTCAGAGCTTCGAGATGCAGGTATTCGCGGATCTCCCACATAAGCCGCGGCACCCCGCCCGCATACCAGAACAGATCCGCTGTGTGCTCGCCCGATGGTCTCAGATTCAGGAGCCATGGGACTTCGTCATTTATCTCACGCACCCGCTGCCATGGGAAGGACAGGCCCAGCTCCCTGGCAAGGGCCGATAGATGAAGCATCGCGTTGGTGGATCCTCCAGCCGCTGCGTGGACTTTCAAAGCGTTGCTTATGGCTTCAGTTGTGATGATATCCCTGGCCGACACACCCTTGCGGATCATCTCAGCTGCCGCGGCGCCGGCAGCCTGCGCCATCTGTGCCTGCCCGGTTTCGGTAGTGGGGCAACAGGCGGTCCCGGGTAAAGCGAGCCCCAGGGCTTCTGTCATAATCTGCATGGTCACCGCAGTTCCCAGAAAATTGCAGGCGCCGGCGCAGGGGGCTGCAGTGAGGCTGTGATAGCGGTATTCTTCCTGGCTGATCTCGCCGCGCTTCAGCCGGGCATAAAGCTCACCCATGCGGTCTACTGAGATATCACCCGGGCCGGTATGCATGACGCCCCCTGGAAAGAAGACCACCGGCGCACCGATGCGAGCTGCCGCAATAAGGTGGGCTGGAATTGCCTTGTCGCAACCTGAGACCGCCACCCATCCATCGAAATGTCCGCTTTTGTAGTGCATCTCCGCCGCCATCGCCAGCAGCTCGCGGGAGGCCAGCGAGTAACTCATAGCTTCCGTTCCCTGGGCGATACCGTCGCATATGTCAGTACAAAAATAGCGGCCTGCCGCCAGGCCTGCCGCCCGGGATCCTTTAAGGACTTCATCCACAAGCCCTGGCAGATGGACGCTGCCAGGATGTGAATCGCCCCCCGAGCTCTCTATAAGCAGCCAGGGCTTTTCCAGATCCTCCGGTGTCCAGCCACAGCCGATCCTTAGCGGATCGACCTCGGGACCCCAGCGCATTTCCTGGCTATGTAGCTTTGATGGTTTCATGGTCTAAAGGGTCAGTATTGGCGGGAACTGGCTGAATCCCGTCGCACGTTCCTGCGCATCAACAGGAGCCCCTACCCGGGACTCACCCGAAGTATAGCTGCGGCAGGCATTTATAAAAAGCTGCCAGCAGGCGATAGGTATGCATCTTCCCGGGCTATTCCGGGAATATTGGAAAGGTTTCCATCAGGACCGGAATCCGGGTTCAGGACGCGGGGAGCATCCAGGATGTTATGCTACAATACGCCAATAAATCCGACCTCAGAGGGTGACTGCGTGCCCGGACATCGCCATGAATAGTCCCGACGTGACCAATGGCCAGAAGATCAAGATCGGCGACGAATATTTCCAGGTACTGACCGAAGACTCCGGCCGCGTCCTGACGCAGGGCGAGCCTTTTGTCATCGTCGATGTCAAGAAAGAGAAACTGGTCGTTAAAGAGGGCGAGCTGTTCCTCTATAGCGATATAGAAGGGAACGTCTCCCGGGAAGATACGTCCGGCCTTGGTCTCTATTTCCAGGACACCCGCTTCCTCAGCACCTATGACATGACCCTGTTCGGTTCCAGCCCCGTCCTTCTATCTTCAACGGCCGACCGCGGTTTCATGAGCCAGATCGAGCTTACCAACGCCGACTTCATGTGCGCTGACGGCACGGTAGTTCCGCAGGAGACCATCAACATCAGGCGCATCCGCGTGGTCAACGGCAAGCTTTATGAACTGATACGAATCAAGAATTACAATCATTTTCCAGTCGACATATCACTCGAGTTCGATTTCGATGCGGATTTCGCCGACATGTTCGAGGTTCGCGGCACCAAGCGGACAAAGTACGGAACCAGACTGGCGCCGAAGGTAACCGAAGACTCCATCCTGCTCGCCTACCATGGCCTCGATGCGATTTTGAGAAAGACAGACATCCGGATGGAGACACCGCCGACCTCTATCGAAGGCACCAAGGCGATCTTCCGCTTCCAGCTGCGCCCGAGAGAGCGGCGCGTAGTCAAATACAGCATCGAGCCGATCCTGCCTACGACCGTCCCCCCTGTCGCCACTGATTTCAATAAGGCCATCGGCGATGTCCGTAAGAGCTACGAATCCTGGTTCAAGGGCTCCAGCCAGATCGAGACTGATAACGAACTCTTCACCGCCGTGCTGCGTAGCAGTCAGCGCGACATCCGCATGCTGGAGACCGACACTGAGATGGGATATTTCCTGAGCGCGGGCGTGCCCTGGTTCGTGACCCCGTTCGGCCGGGATACGATCATCACCTGCCTGCAGATAATGATGCTGGATGCGCATCCCGCCACCGCGACCGCCCACGTCTTCACACAGCTCCAGGGCAAGGTTGTCGATCCTTGGCGGGACGAGGAGCCAGGCAAGATCTTCCACGAAGTGCGACGGGGAGAGCTGGCCAACATACGCGCGATCCCGCACACGCCATATTTCGGCAGCGCCGACTCAACTGCCCTCTACCTGATCATGCTCTCCGACATCGTCAAATGGACCGGTGACCTGGAGACCGCCCGAGGGATGACTGAAGCGATAAACAGGTCACTATCCTGGATCGATGACTATGGTGACCTCGACGGCGATGGATTCGTGGAATACGAGACAAAATCCAAGCGAGGCCTGGTGAACCAGGGGTGGAAAGACTCAGGAAACTCCGTGGTACACACTGACGGCAGCCTGGCGGAAACCCCGATCGCACTCTCTGAGGTCCAGGCATACGTCTATTATGCCAAGCGCCGCATGAGCGAACTCTTCGCCCTCCTTGGCGACCGTGACCGCTCAGAGGAACTGGCAAAACAAGCCGAGATTCTGAAGCGAAAGTTCAACGAAGCATTCTGGATGCCCCGGGAAGGCTTCTTCGCACTCGCTCTGGACAAGGACAAGAACCAGGTGAAGACGATAACCTCGAATCCGGCCCACGGACTCTGGGCGAGAATCATCGATGATGACAAAGCCCAGCAGGTTGCTGACCGCCTGATGCAGCCCGACATGTTTTCCGGCTGGGGCATCCGCACGATGAGCAAATCGTCGATCAACTACAATCCGATGAGCTACCATAACGGCAGCGTCTGGCCCCACGATAACGCAATTATCATCCGTGGCCTGAAGAAATACGGATTCAACCAGGAGGCCGCCCGCGTAGCCTCCGGACTGTTCGACGCCGCGCTGCACTACGATTACTATCGCCTACCGGAACTTTTCTGCGGCTTCACCAAGCGCTCGATCAGCCGTCCGGTGAGTTATCCTGTTGCCTGTAGCCCTCAGGCTTGGGCCGCCGGCAGCATATTCATGATCCTGCAGGCGCTACTCGGCATCGAAGCCGATGCCCCATCCAATACGCTATATGTCAACAGCCCGGTACTGCCCAGATGGCTGAATGAAGTGGACGTCAAGGGACTTCGCGTGGGTAAAGCTGCCATCTCACTCAAGTTCCGGCGTGACGGCGATGTCACTTCCTTCGTGGTCACCGAAAAAGTCGGATCAGTAAGAACCATAGTCACTGAATAGGGGAGTTCAGCTCTTAGAGTCGATTCAGAACCCTTTGCCCCGGAACCCTCAATGACTTCTTCAGCAGTCGGATCTCATATCAGCTCGAGTGCAGCGAGCTGGACTTCCAGTTCGACCTTTTGATCGTCTGTCAGATCCACAAGCGGTGGCCGCACGTGGATCTCCGGTAAGCCTTTCAGCCTCAAGGCGTACTTCGTCGCCGCGATCCAGGGAAACCTGGTCAATGCCCTCCTTGCCGAGTTCACCCTGACCGCTGCGGCAGAAAGCCCGTCATCAGAACTACGTGCCATCCAGGCGTCGTTCAACAGATCAGGAAACGCATTAGCGACCCCGGATATCACCCCGGCTACTCCAGCCTCGACAACTTCACCGACAAGCGAATCGCTGCCGCCGAATATCTTCAGTTGCGGATACTTCTTTACCAGATCCCTCGTCCTCTCAGGATCGCCGCCAGTGTCTTTTATCCCCGCCAGATTCGCGTGCCCGAGGAGCGCGTCTATGATCCCGTCAGTGATGACGACGCCCGAATATACAGGAATGTTATAGAGGAAGACCGGCAGATCGGTTCCCTCGAGTACATGGCGATAGAACTCGACAATACCAGCCTGCTCCACATCTTTGAAATAGAATGGCGGCACGATCAGGACAGCATCCGCGCCGGCATCCGCCGCATAATCGATCAACTCCAGGACTTCCGGCAGGCTGCACGATCCGACACCAGCCATCATGAAAAGCTGCCCTTTTGCCCTTCCCGCAGATAGCAGCATCCGTTTTTTCTCTTCGAGGGTCAGGGAGCAGAATTCGCCGTTGGTGCCCACTGGCACGAAACCATGGACGCCTGCGGCCGCCAGCATCTCCAGATGCCCTCTGATCAAACCGTAATGTATCCTCGAACCCCCGGGCCCGAAAGGTGTAACCGTTGCAACTGCCACGCCAGAAATTCCAGACATCGCGGCCTCCCTTTATTCAGCTTATTGTTCGATCAGTATTGCCCTGGCTGGAGCTCCATCGCCGCCCCTGATCTTGAGAGGTAGACAGACCAGTTCGTAATCGCCGGCTGCCACAGAGCCAAGATCGATTCCCTCAAGCAGCACGACGCCCGCTCCCAGCAAGGTATGATGCACCCTGAATGTGTCAGAGTTGAACTTCTCGACTGAAAGATAGTCGATGCCAAGCAGGACAACTCCAAGCTCAACCAGGTATTCGGCTGCATCCTCGGCGACTGATACATAGTCTTTACTGAACTCGCTTCTGGACCAGAGCACTGAATTGCCGGTCTTTAAAAGCAGGCGCCTCACTCCCATTACCCCTGCCCTTTCTAGATGCTCCCTCGAAATCGAGGGACCGGCCTCAGTGAGGTCAACCACCCTCGCGGAGCCCACGAGCACCTCCAGCGGTAGATCGTCCACCGTCACTCCGGCCTCATCAAAATGATTAGGAGCATCGATGTGGGTCCCGGTGTGTGATCCAAGCCTCAGCTCGGACAGATTGGCAACAGCGCCTTCTGATATGAGACGGCTGGGATGCACCTCAGCACCAGGATCTCCAGGATAGTACGGCATGCCGCTGTAGATCGAAACCGAGATATCTATGATCTTGCCCATCTACTGCAAAGCTTCCTTGAGTTCCTTTTCCTTTTCGACCGAAGTCACTGCCAGAAGTTCGTCGCCTTCATCAAGCAGCGTCTGGCCACCAGGCACTATGACTTCGCCGCCGCGCATTACGGCGACGATCACCGACCCGTGGGGAAGATGCAGATCGCTCAACAGCCTGCCTGTTGCCTTCGATTCAGCGGCAAGAGTGATCTCTACAAGGGCGATCCTTCCACCTTTGAGCTTGAGCAGTGTCACCAGATCCCCCAATGACATCTCTTCTTCGATGATCTTGGTGATGATATCTGTTGGCGAGACTGCGACATCCACGCCCCAATCCTTGTTGTACAACCACTGGTTGCGCGGATTGTTGACCCTCGCGATCACCCTGTCCACTCCAAAATGAAGCTTGGCCAGCTGGGAGATGACAAGGTTGTCTTCATCGTCTCCAGTCGTGGCCACAACCAGGTCGGAGTTTCGGACTCCCGCCTCTTCCAGCACCGATGGCTCACAACCGTCGGCCCAAAGCACCCTGATCCTCTCATCGACAACTTCGCCCGCACGGCTCTCATCCAACTCGACTGCAACAACCCGATGCGTGCCTGCTTCTGCAAGCGCATTGCCGAGATACGAACCTGTCCTGCCCATCCCTACGATAAGGACGTTCATGAAATCCTCCTAATAGCCGACCAGCTCCCTGAACCGGCCAAGGAAATTGGTCGCCACACAGGCATAGACCAGATCTCCGGCCTCAAACACCAATGCTCCGGTAGACACCATCGCCTGCCCGAGCCTGACCACACAGGTAACCTGCGCCTGACCTTCAACGGTCAATTCTCTTACTGAATGGCCGACCAGCTGAGCCGGCACTTCGAATTCAAGCAGTTCCACCTCACCACTGCCAAAAGTCAGCTCGCTCTTCAGCTCGTTATAGAGCAGGTGCTCTCTCAGCTCGTTTGCTCCCCAGACAGTCGATGAGATTGTAGGTATGCCGAACCGCTTGTATATGTCGGCCCTCATCGGGTCGTAGATGCGGGTGATGACCCTTGGAACCTGAAATACCCGCTTGGCGATCAGAGCCGAGATGATGTTGCTGTTGTCACCGTTTGTCACCGAGGCGAAGCCGTCGGCAAGCTCGACACCGGCCTCCAGTAGCACATCCCTATCGAATCCAACTCCGGTCACGGTCTTGCCTTTGAAAGATGGACCAAGACGCCGAAACGCCTTGGGATTCTTGTCGATGATCGCAACCTCGTGGCCTTCCATTGAAAGGTTGCCGGCGAGCTGTGCCCCAACCCGCCCGCATCCGAGAACTATGAATTTCATTCCGCTCCTCCCGTAGCAGCTCTTGCAGAAAACCTGCGCGAGAACATCTTGCGGAGCTCGTCGCTCAGGAACATGATCGGCGCGAAAGTCACCAGCACCGCCCACTGGTGCCAGCTCAGACCCGCGGTAGCGAAAACCTTCTGCAGCGGTGGCACATACACTATCAATACGGTCAGGACTACCTCAAACAGAACACCCCAGAGTAGCCACCTGTTTGACCAGAAGCCGACAGTAAAAACCGAGACGCGGTTGGTTCTGCAGGCGAATGCTGTACCTACCTGGGTTGCGACGATCCCGGCCCAGGTCATCGTCGTCGCCTGAAGATACAGGGTGTTGTCGGCTTCAAGTGTCTCACCCCAATGCCAGCCACCTGAATACAGTACCCAAAAATAGCCGCCCATCACCAAAACTGCCTCAATCAGTCCCAGGAATACCCAGGCCCGGAACAACATCTGCTTGTTTACGAGCCGCTCCTTACTGGAGCGAGGCGGCCTTTTCATGATATCAGGCTCTGCCTTTTCCACGCCCAGCGCAAGCGCCGGCAGAGTCTCGGTACCCAGATCGATCGCCAGGATCTGCATGACTACGATAGGCAGGGGAACATCAAACAGGACAAACGCCGCGAATGGTATGACCTCGGGAGTGGCATGAGCAAAAATATATGCCAGGAATTTCTTCATGTTGTCATAGACGACCCGGCCCTCCTCGACTGCCCCGACAATTGTCGCAAAATTGTCATCAGTCAGGATGATCGTTGCAGCTTCCTTCGCCACATCAGTCCCCGAGATACCCATAGCGACACCTATATCCGCGGTTTTCAACGCTGGGGCATCATTGACCCCGTCACCAGTCATCGCTACGATCTCGCCCTTCTTCTTGAGAGCCGACGCGATCCGCATCTTGTGCTCGGGAGAAACCCGTGCGAAAAGCACATTGGGCTCCTCAACCACTGACGTAAGCTCGTCGTCGGACATGGCCTCGAGGTCACTGCCATTGACGATATGCGCCTGCTCGCTTCCCAATAGCCCGATACGCCTGGCGACTGACTCGGCTGTAAGCCCATAATCTCCGGTGATCATCTTCACGCTGATGCCGGCCTCACGGCACAGCTCTATCGCCGACTCCACCTCCGGGCGAGGAGGGTCCATCATCGCCATCATCCCGACAAATGTCATTTCCCGCTCGACGGTTTCAGGATTCAACTCTGTATCAGAAGGAAGTTGCCGGTAGGCCATGGCCAGCACCCTGAGACCGGCGCGCGCAAGGTCATCATTTTGGGCGATGATACTATCTCGCTCCTCGTCGGTTACTTCGCGCTCCTCACCCGCGACAAGGATGGTGGAACACAGAGACAGCACTTCCTTGGGAGCGCCCTTGACATAGGCGATCTCCCGTAGCTCCGCCCTGGAACCTCGACCTGAAGCATCAGTGGCATCACTGTCAGCGCCTGCGACTTCAACAGCGCCGGCTTTATCCCCACTTGTACTTACTGTAAAGATGAGACCATCACGATGGATCACACTCATCCGTTTCCGGCGTGAATCAAAGGGCAGTTCATGGATGCGCGGATTCCTTGCTGTCTCCCGCGCGCTGTCATAACCCCACTTGCCCGCGGCAACCAGCAGGGCAGCTTCGGTTGGGTCACCGACGATACCCCAGCGCCCTTCCCCATCGGCCGGCTTCACCAGCCGGGCATTATTACACAGTGCCGCGATTCTCATCAGGGGCTCGAGCAGCGCTACATCATCATCAGCCAGCGAAGTCCCTCCCTGTGTCAGTGACCCAACCGGTTCATAGCCGACGCCGCCCACATCAACCAGCCGACCGTCCATCCATAGATGCCGAACAGTCATCTCGTTCTGAGTCAGGGTTCCGGTCTTGTCCGTACATATCACCGTAGTACTGCCTAGCGTCTCAACTCCCGACAGCCGCTTCACCAGGGCATTGCGCCTCACCATGCGCTTCACCGCCATCGCCAGCGACAGTGTGACAGTCGGCAAGAGACCCTCGGGCACGTTGGCAACCAGCATTCCAATCGCAAAGATTGCCGCCGTACCCAGGCTGAGAGGGGTAAGCAGGGCCGCAACGCCGAAAAGCACCGCCCCCATGGCTATAGCAACTCCGGCAATGATCAGGGCTACCCGGTTGACCTCCCGCTGCAGGGGACTAAGCTCGGCTTTGACAGTCTGTGTCAATGATGCGATCTTGCCAAATTCTGTGTTCATCCCAGTGGAAAAAACCACAGCCTTGCCCGAACCGAACGCAACGCTTGTTCCAGCCATGACCAGGTTGGGGATCTCGCTGGGAGATAGTCCGTCTCCTGATACCGGCTGTGCCATCTTGCGAACCGGCTCGGACTCTCCCGTGAGCGTCGCCGCATTTACTCTGAGCTCGCTTTCCTGCAACAGCCGGGCATCGGCAGAGATATTGTCCCCCTCCTGCAAGACAATGATATCTCCGGGAACAAGGTTTACAGCCAATATCTCTGTCAAATCACCTCCACGCATCACCTGGGCACGAGCCGGTAATATCTTTTTCAGCGCCTCTACGGCCTTCTCCGCCTGGAATTCCTGCCAGAAGCTGAATAATGCGTTTATGAAGATGACCGCGATGATCGCCCAACCCAGCTGTGGCATGCCCGCCACGAACGCGAGAATACCGGCGGCCCAAAGCAGCAAGGCGAACGTATGATAGAAGTTTGCCGCCAACCGCAGAACCATTGGCGTCTTTTTCGCCTCGGTTATCTCATTTGCCCCGTATTTTTCGAGTCGTTCATGAGCTTCATCATCAGACAGACCAGCGGCGCGAGTCTCAAGCTCGCGAAGAAGGTCCTCATTGGAAAGCTGGCAAAGTCGCATTCAAATATTCCTTGCAGTTTCTTGAGCGATCAAAGTTCTGGATGCTGCAAATCAATTGTTCATATACCGCATAGCTATGGCCCGGATTCGGATACTAAGGACCTGATTCAGCATGACAATGGTCCAGATTCAGCATCGCAACCGAATGCCTTTCACAGCAGAAAGGATGCAGCATGACCTGCGCCAGTTTACTGTTCGCATTAATTCCCCCATAACCTGCGGAGACAAACAGCAAAGTTAAAAAGCAGTCATGAATACAGAAAGGCGGCCCGCTTGCGCGGGCCGCCCTGTACCATGTCTGTCAGATCAGAAACGCCATCATCGTTGAGACTTGCTCAGATCAACGGTCTACCTCGGTCCAGGCAGTCTCCCTTACTACCGTCCAGGCATAGAAAGGTGGATCCGCCAGAAACTCCTCGGTCATATTGAAGGGGAAGTTGCCAATATCGATCATTCCTTTGCCCCAGACAAATCCGGTGAAAGTACCGCTGCCGCCGCCATGAATCGTGACTGGGCCATCAGGACAATATATCGAACCCTGCAGGTCGCCGATGGCACTGCCAGTCATCACAACGCTGCCATTCTTGACTACCACAAGTGCTTTGCCCTCGGTATACGGTGCATGCGGCCATTCGAACTTGAGATCGACTTCGTTGTCTGCTGGTTCCCCCGAAGGAAACTCCACGTATACAACTATGTTACCATCCCGGCTCGGCAGATCACCCTGCTGGATGTTGAACCCTCCATCACCGCTCACATAATAACCGCTTGCTTTCGCCTGGCCCTTGAGAATCGTCAGCTGTGAAGTCGTGAGGCCACCCGTCTCAAACTGATCCTGAAGATCAGCCAGCGTATACTTGTTTCCCGTCGGTCCCCGATTATCCCTGTCATTGATATAGTTGGCATCCCAGTAACTGCTTTGATCCCCGGTTGAAGTATATATCTGGGAATTGCCCCCATTGGCCTTTGCATAGATGGTGCCCGTCGCAAAAACACCGGCCGCCCCACCGAAGGGCAGATCGGTTCCGCTTACGACCAACTTTTCCCTGCCGTAAAAATTACCCCTGACAAACAAGCTTTGATTGTTCATGTTCACAGTTCCATTAAGCTCCGCGTTTCCATCAACATAAAGCGTCAACGGAAAGCCGCTAGCCTCCAGCCTGACCCGCTGTTGTAGCTTACGATATCCTTGCGAAGACTGACCTTCGGCGGTGATCAGCAGAAATGCCGGATTCGCACTTACCAGGTTCAATCCACATCCCGCGCAATGATCTCCGTTTTCGTCTACCTCATCCACCCAGACCGTGTATGTTTCGTTCCCTATCGTCATTTGCACGGGATCTGTCGGATCCTCACGCTGACTTGGTGTTGGATCCATAAGATAGCCGTAGCCGTCGTCGCTCTGATCGGGACGCGGCTGAGTCAGCTGTGCCTCGGTACCCGCATATGTGAGGATATCAAGGGTGTTCTCTATTCCACCTTCCGCATAATAAAAAGCCTGGCTACCAGCATAATCCGCCTGAGACATGGTCCCTTCACGGCTGGCGACGAAGTACATGCTGGCGCCCATCATCATCAATACGGCGGTAAGGATTATAACTGTGATCATGGCAACACCGTGTTGCGCATTAAGATCAGCCTTTCTGCAGATCGCAGAATATTTTTCTGGATATGTTTCCAGTCCATCGTTCATTCGCTTATCCAAATTATATGTACTCATTTATAAACCACCAGTAGAATCATAATTACGAAGCCATGCCTGGCCGACGAATTCCTGTGGATCGCTTCCGCCCGCGCTTAGCCTGAGTACTATATCGACCCTTGAGACATGACCTACAGGATCCGCTGAACAGGCAACTAACTCGCTGTAAGTGACTGATCCGCTGAAGTCAGTATCACAGCGATAGTCGTTACCGTAATAATCAAAACGCTCGTATGCTACATCGTTGATCAGCACGAGCTCCCCAGACGCCACACTGCTCTCGCGCCAGACGATCCCGGTCGCGCCTCCCTCACCAGGAGTGAAGCCATAAGTGATGGTTTCATTGCCATTGCCAAAGTCAGCAACGAACTGTACCCGATCTGGCTGAGCTACCAGGATCGCTGAAGCCTGCTTCAGCTCGCGAGTCATGCGATTCAGTCCTAATCTGGCATTATCGACTACTTCCGCAGCGTCGCGCCCTGACTGCCAATGGCTGCTCGCACCCCAGAGGAATGAGAACATGCCCGCCATTATCACGCTCAGGATCGAGATCGAAACCAGCATTTCCACCAGTGTGAAACCGCGTTCCTGATGACATCTAGCCGAAAGCCGAATGAATTGCCTGAAGCCCTGGCTTTTGTATGTGGTCTTCAACGCTTATGCCTCCTGGAAGACCGACATGTCGATTGCTCCGAGCCACACCTGCTGCAAGCCCTGCTGGCTGATCAATGTGATTGAGTCCTTATGCGGATTGGCTGTTTTCCATCTCACTTCAGTCCCAAATATCGCAGATATTTTCACTAGTGCATCGATGCTCATACCGGCTGTAGTTCCATCTTCCGAAGCCACCATCGCATCGTTCAAATCTGCCATCGTATAGCTGTACCACTCAGTGATAAGTGCTTTCTGTATCCGGTAGTTGGTATTGTTAAGATCGATTGTGGTCTGAAGCGGGTGTTCCGGATTGATTGTGTAAATGTCATAGCAGGCATCTCCAGTGCAGGTACCGGCTTTGGATGCATTCCACATTCCGACCGTCGCGGAGTAAGACACCTCATTGCTGGCATCGCCCGGATTGCCATTAGCATGGCTTGTTGCCTCGGCCTTGAAATCACGGATGAATACGAGTCCCTGCAGCGCCTTGGGCCGGCCGCTCGTTATATTTGTTATGGGCAGGATATTGACCTGCTGATAGAAGATCTCCGCGTCTCCTTCTGTTTCCCCCTCTTCCATCTCGATCTCTGCTTCTACCTGGTCGTCCTGGTCTTCCTCTTCATCATCATCGTGGTCTCCTCCACCAGTCAGGGAGACGATCGGATTGATGAAATCCCATCTGTAGTAACCGCTGATGCTGCCACCAGGTGTCCCGTCTATCTGAGAAAGCTGCAGATTGAGACTGCCAACAGTGGCCTCACCTTCTGCCTCCATCTCTCCGGCTCCCTCTTCTTCCTCAGCTTCTACTTCCGCCTCCACCCGACTGTTCGAGATTGTCGGCTTGGGCCAGGTAATCGGCGGTCCGGTGGTCAGAGGGCCTTCGTTTTCTTCGCTTTCAGGAGGACCCACGACTGAAGCATCGGCACCCGTGTAGGTTTCGCCGCCGAATATCGAGAGGTTGCCCCCTGTCGCTCGTGCGGTCATATTCGTCTCACACCCTGTATTGATTGTCGCGTGAGCTTCTCCGAAGTTGCCAGTTACCAGCGTGGTGTATGGGATTCCGGATCCTGTGGATGTCATAATGATTCCACCGATAGTATCGACGTAGCTATTCGAATTCGATTCACATCCGGCTTCGCCCTCAGCATCCCCGGCACCCTGTACTGTCTGGCCGGTAGATGAGATAAGCGAATCCAGTTCAAAGGTGCTTTCACCAGACTGATTCAACCAACTTGTCGTGACCTTTACTTCAACGAGATTGCTCGGGGGCGAATCCATGCCATTCTCATTGGTGTCATACGTTGCCGGTGGGACAACAATAGCGCCATCGTTATCGACGAAGCGGGTTTCAACAGTACGAACGATGCCCTGTGCGTCCGCGGGAGATTCAGAAGTGTAATATGCATCATCCGCTGTTTCTGTATACCAACCGCTCCAGCCCCAGTCATCTGTCGAGGGGTCTGTTGCTACATCTGGGTAGTATCTGTCGAGTAAATCGACATCAGAAGTCGTGCCAATGTCAGGACTGGTGCTGTAAGGAATATAAAACACCCTGGAACGCATCTCCTCGATCTGCTCCTGGGCTTCCGCCTTTCCCATTGTTGCCTGTCGAGCATGCACCGTTGCTTTCAATCCAGTCATCATAGTGCCCGCGATTCCCGCCGAAACCACGAGGAAGATCATCATCGAGACCATTATCTCGATAAGCGTCAGCCCTGCTTCACCTTGCAACCTCGAAGCCATACGCGAGAAAAGGGGAGTGCGGCCACTCATATGTTCGTCTTTACCGTTCTTGTCTGCTCTATCTGACATTTACCGTTTCACCATCCACTGTGATTATTCTGGATCTTCCAAACCTGTCTTCGACTACGATCGTGCCGCTTTCAGAAGTCCCTCTTGCATAGAATTCCATATATCTATCCGCGCCGAATTGAGGTAGTGACGAAGCGCTGAATTCGACTCCGGGAAGGCGTAATGGCTCTCTTACGTTTATCCACTCTGACCCCTGCCGGCGCTGAAGCGTGTAGGTCAATCGATTTGCGTCGCTGAAATCGATCCGATATGTGTTTCCGGTGGCTACTGCAAGCTGCTGTGCTTCACGGATCTGAGTAGAAAGCTCTGAAACCGCGCCATCGAGTGATCTCCCTGCCATGTAATATGAGAGCGCGCCCATGGACATGGCCATCAGTACACTCAGAAGCGCAAGCGTTACCGCTAATTCAACAAGGGTAAGGCCTGAGTTCCCGCGTATAACACGCAGAGCTCCGTGAGAAACTGGAGAATTCTGCGGAACATGTTTTTGGGGACATGCAGATAACCGAAAAGAGCAGATCGCTCTACGGGCCAGCACGCAAACGAAAAGTCGAACATAAGACATGGTACAAACATCCCTTCTTTAGAATGTATCGGCACCATAATTCGCCTCTGTATGCCATAAAAAAAGGCGAAACCCCCGTATGGGGGTTTCGCCTGACTTCCCTCTTCAGGGATACTTATCAATCCCTGAGGTAATTCTCCTTATATGCAGTGACCGCTCCCTGGTCCCACCAGCCAATCGGAAGTTTGGATATGTAGCTGCCGTCATATGCCAACAGGGTGTTCTGGGCAACGAAATCCTCGCCACCAGTTTCCAGCTCACCCTCCTTGCCCTTAACAACCACTGACCCATAAACTGTACCGCCACCCTCAATCTCGAACTCGCTGTCGCCGACAGTCCCAGTGCAGAAAATCAGAGCTCCATTGCCAGGCGCGCCAATATTCACTCCGTTTTTGATCTCGACTTCGCCCTGCGCTGAAAGGATGGCTATTCCATTAGCAGGTAGCATGGTAATTCCCGGACCGATTATATTGAGTTCCTCTATAGCTCTTGGTGATGTGCCAGCTCCAGAACCTCTCGGTAATATCTGGATGGTCGAGGTGATGGTCAGCGGCGATGCGGCTGAGCCGACAATATCAATCTTGACGTTGTTCACATTAGAGCGGAACTTGACTACTCGTCCTTCATACCGGTTATAGAACTCCTGAGCTGTGATTCTGAAGGTGGAGCTGGAGCGGGTCCAGCCCGGCAGCGTCCCACTCGATGGGAACGTAACTGTGACTGCCGGCCCACTATTGGCGGACGTTGTTAGGTCAGCAGCATAATTAACTGTTGGAAAATCAATCGGCGGACCCTGGGTTGGCGTGATGTTGCTCGCTGGTGATATGCCACTATTCTCATCGTACTCTGTTGTATATGTAACGGTGTCACTGTAACCTGGACGCGACTGCAGGATGATGTCTCCACCATGGGCCCCTTCGGCTTCGATCTTAAGTTTGCCGTTCACATGCATTTTCCCTATTACCGTGACAGACCCTCCATCATCCGAATCCCTTTCGAGTTCAAGCTCGGACTGATTATTCGCTGGATCTCCGACAAACATCGCATAGTCAAAGATCTGCGGAGCATACTTCACAGAGACTTTAACCGTCTCGGTTGCCGGATTCTCCCCGCCGACAGTGCCTTTTGCAGTAATTAATGTATTCCCAGGCCTATCAGGATCCTGTTTCGTCCAGACCTGATATGTCCCGATCTCAGTGCCGTTACTGTCAGCCAGCAGCTGATCTGTTTCAAACAAAGCGACACCGTCTCCAGAGCTCACCGGTGCCACTCCAGTAGGATATATAGACCAGAAATTCGCCAGTGTAACCGCGATTGCGTCATCCACGGCAGCCTCGGCCACATTCTGGCCAATCGTCTGACGCTGATCGTGAGAAACGGTCTTGGTGCTGCTCATTGAAAGCGCAGTGACCATCAGGCCGATGATAATCATTATCGAGATCACTCCCAGCGCTACGACCAATGCTGCACCATCCTGACTCTGCTGAAGCTTTTTCATGGGATTCATTCTGTCCCTCCTAGAAATTTCGCAGATTTATCTGCGTTGATGACGTGGTCGTTTCTCTATTTGCGTGCCCGTCGCTCACTGCCGTTGTGAACTCGACTTTTACTGACCTGACATTCCTGGGCGTGCCGACTGGTGAGGCAATTTCACTTCCATCAGCACCGTAATATCTGAATATCGGAGCCCCATCCCCAACTCTTTCTACCGTCGTCACCAGATCGCTACCATATCCGACATCAATCATCTGCTTGTCAGTATCATCGATGCTGATTGGAAGCGTTGGACGTGACGTAGTCACTATTCGTAAAATTGTCGGAGATGTAGCACCCGGTGGAGTCGCGTAATAATAGGTTATCCAATCGGTACCCGCCTGAGATGGAAAAGAAATCAGATCTGACTGGAAAATAGGCTGGTTGTCAGAAGCATCCTTGCGCTTCGCTTCTGCGATATTTTTTTCCAGATCGTATACAGCCTGTCTCACATCCTGCTGCGAACGGAAATTGGCATTGATCTCGTCCTGTGATCTCATGCTCATCAGCAGCATGCTGGTGATGGCTCCCATGGCGATAGAAAAGAGAGTGAGTGTTACCAGCATCTCAACTAGGCTTACTCCTGACTGAGAACCAAACCTTGCTTTCACTATGTTGTTCATTTGGGAAACCATTTAATTGGCCATATCTGTTGGACCGATTATTGCGGGGAATGTCTCAGTGCCTCCCGGTTCCGGTGAGGTCCAAGTGACGGTGATATTCACTTCCTTGACATATGAGAGGGTGTCGGCCACGGAACGGCCCCTTGCGACTTTTCTAACATCCCTCGTGACTGTGAAGCTATTCCCACCACCCTGTGTAGTCATGCTGACGATCTCAGGCCCTGAATTCAGACCCGTCAAACCAGCATCGGGTCCTATTTGAAAACTGCCACCTATGGTGGTCGGTCCCGGGGAAGAAAAAGTGCTGGCCACTCCGTTGATTCCAAGTGCCTCGAATCTAAGGCTGCGGGCTTTGTCTATTTCACTGGCGCCGACCTCTCGCGCCAGCATGCGTGTATTGGTTTTTACTGAAGTGCGAAGACTCGTCGTTAGAACCACTGCCAGTGGCACCATGGCAACAACCAGCAACGACAGCGCAACCATCATCTCGATGATGGTAAATCCAGCCTCGCTGGAGCGAGTGCCCCTATTCCCTATGTCCCTCATGAGTTCCCTTTTTTGCGGCCGACTGCCTGGGGGACAATCGATCCAACTCCGTGAACTGTGCGAACCGCACCGTTTTTTGAACAGCCGAAGCTATTTGTTGCCCCTTCTATCGGAAATACTGCCAAAAAAATTGAGCGCCACGACGCGCTCAATATCAATGACTGAGAAATTCAAATCTTTAGGACTCAAAGCAAGCAGTTGTTTCCCTAGGGACAAGAACCTTCCAGCGGCATCGGCGTGCCAGCTCCCTCATCAACATGCCAAATGTCGCCCGGGCTTCCGTTATGGAAGGCTTCCAGACAAAAACCGGCACCGCTGTCAGGGATCGATATGTTGATTTCCGCTGACTGGTTATAGCCGATTGCGAAAAGATCGTTCAGAACACCGGTATATACGCCATTAATATCTTCGTATGCGATCTCGGCGACAGCGGCATTGTAAAGGTCACTCTTGACGTTGGCTTCCCACGCCTTTTCTCTCTGGCGCAGGTACATGGGAATGGCAATAGCCGCTAGGATGGCAATGATAACGATCACGACCAGCAGCTCGATAAGCGTGAAACCGCTTTCGCCATTACTCCTGCAGTATCTGGTCGTACGGCCTAACATTTTCTCCCCCAGCGTTGGCTTTTGATTAAAGCCTGTTCGAAACTTTATAAGCTGGAAGGCGGGCCGCAGGGCCCGCCTTCCCGTTGCTTTATCAGGTTGAAGTCCTGCCTCAGTCCTTATGGACAGTTGCCAACCTGAGGATCACCACTTGCACTCGTCATAAACCATACACGTGCCGCATTACTTGTATGGAATGCTTCCATACAATAACCAGCCGCGTCGCCGTCTACTGGAGTCAGAGTGATGTCGGCGGAGTTGTTGTAACCTTCTGCGAGCAGATCTGCTAAAGCTACAGTGTACGTAGAGTTATCAGTGAAATAACTCTCCTGTGCCACTGCCGCATTGCGAAGATCGCTCTGCGCGTTCGCATCCCAGCCCTTCTGCCGCTGGCTCAGATACATCGGAATAGCGATAGCCGCCAGAATCGCGATGATGATGATGACCACCAACAGCTCGATCAGGGTAAAACCGCCTTCGCCGCCTACCTGCATCCTTTTCTTGATTCCTGTAATCATGTTGTCACCTCCCTTTCCTCTAACGTTTAGACTTCTTTACCAGGCAACAAAAAAGATCTGCGGCCTGGTGGCAAACCACAGATCTTCAATATCCTTAGATCCACGGTGGCAGCTCAGCCGACCAGCTGTGCTGGTCCTGAAGCTTTGCGCCCCACCCTCACGAGTGGTTTGCCCTTTTCACCTTCACCCCTATACTACCCAACTGCCCTTTTCCTAGACACTTTCCCGCAGGGGCTGCGCGGTGAATTCGCGCCTTTATTCGGCAATTGCCGGATAAAGCTTTAAAAAATCTTTGTATTCAGTATTGCCTTAAGCCGATCAAGCGCCTTTGCTGATTCACGCGATACTTTACGCTGCGACAAACCCATCTCCTCAGCAACCTCAGCCTGGGTCAGATCCTTATAAAACAGGAGGTACACGATTTTCTTTTGAAACGCGCTGAGGGCTTCTATGGCATCCTCAAGGACGATTCTGTCTTCGATTGGTAACGAGAAGGACTCGTAATGCCGTGAGCAGACGACACTGGCATCCGGCCCGGATTGTAAACGCTCTCTTGTGATTGGATCATCGACAGAATGCAGGCTCACTGACGCATAGACCCGCATGATCTCAAGGATACCGTCTTCAGAGATGTTCACTGCCTCAGAGAGCTCTGTCAAGGTAGGCGGCCTTTTATGCTTTCTCGTGAATTCAATGGATACTTCTTCAATTCTTTTTTCGGTCTTGCGTAGCCACCTGGGTTGGCGCATCAATACGCTATCCCTTAGATGATGGCGAACCTCGCCATCCACAATTGCCGTTGCGTAGCTTGAAAAGCCTGCTCCATTTGACTTGTCGAAGCGCTGAATAGCCTTTATCAGACCCAGGTTGGCAACTTGAAGAAGGTCCTCATACGGATCCGGAAAATATGAGAACCGCTTAAGCGTCGCGTGCAGCAAACCCTGGTTGGCTGCAACGATCTTTTCCAGAATCTTTGAGTCTTTAGTCTGTTGATACTGATCGACAAGTTCTTCATTGCCACATTCCACCTTGCGACTGCGAGGGAATTCCACAACATTTGAGCGATCAAGGCTAATGCCCGCAGGGACCGTGCCATCTGCTTTTATAGCGCCAGCCTTCATATCAGTCGCTCACCATATCAGGCTTTATCTTCGCCACGGTTTGTCTAACCTACAGCATTCATGAGATTGAAGATCGGCAGATAAAGCGCAACTACAATAACTCCGACCAAAGCGCCCACTCCTATCATCATTATCGGCTCAAGAATCGAAGTAAGCGATTTGACAGATGCATTAACCTCGTCTTCATAGAAGTCGGCAATCTTGTTGAGCATCGTATCGACAGCACCGGTTTCCTCTCCCACTGCGATCATTTGGGTCACCATAGGTGGAAATACCTTTGATTTGGTTAACGGCTCAGACATCGGACGGCCTTCTTTGACTTCCCTCTTTACATTAGCCATCGCATCGGAGACAACAACATTGCCAGCAGTATCACCAGTGATTTCAATTGCCTGAAGTATTGGGACGCCGCTTGAAACAAGAGTGCTCAGCGTGCGCGAGAACCTGGCCATCGACAGCTTCCTTACGATTTCGCCGATCCCCATTGGAATCTGAAGTTTTGCACGGTCCCAGGCAGCCGTTCCCTGCGGTGTCCGTTTGATGCGGATGATCCCATAGATAATGCCCGCGAAAGCAGCAAATATAAATACTCCCATGATGCTTTTCATCGTGTTGCTGATGTTGACCATGATCCTCGTAAGCATAGGCAGCTGGCTGCCCAAGTCTGCATACATCTTGGAGAAGATCGGGATGATGAAGAGCATCATCGCAATCAGTACCAGTAGCGCGAAAGTGGCAATTAGCAGAGGGTATACCATCGCCGATTTGATTGTTCGCTTGAGACTATCCTCGGCTTCAAGCTGAGTCGCAACGCGATTGAGTGTGTCGTCGAGAATACCGCCGGCCTCACCAGCCCGGACCATGCTCACATATAACCTGTTGAATACCTTCGGGTGCTTTTCCAATGCGTCTGAAAGGGCACTGCCGCTCTCAACATCATTCCGGACATCACCGATGATGGACTTCAATTTAGCATTCTGGGTCTGGTTTTCGAGAATATACAAAGCTCTCAGCAGGGCCAGGCCGGAATTGATCATTGTCGCGAACTGGCGGGAAAATACGGTGATATTCTTAGACTTGATACGCTGGGAATCCTTCAGCATATTGCTGAAGGATGTGCCGCCACTCTTCTCATTGATATCAACGACTGTATAGCCTTTGCTTCGGAGCTCCGTGGCTACGGCTGCGCGGCTGTCCGCCTCCAGCTCGCCCTTGGCGGGTATTCCTCTAACATCTCTCACCTTGTAAACAAATGTGCTCATAATTCCATCCCTGCTTCTGGATTGTGCCTGTACATAATGCCTTGCTTAAGCAACCTTTTTCCCCATAATCAGCCTTTCCAGCTCTTCAGGATTACTGGATCGACGGATTGCGAGTTCCTTAGTAATCTGGCCTCTTCTCACCAGCTCGGCCAGCGAACTGTCCATAGTGACCATCCCGAACCTGGCTCCGGTCTGCATGACAGAATAGATCTGGTGTGTCTTTGCTTCCCGTATAAGATTTCTAACAGCCGGTGTTGGAATTAGGACTTCGCATGCTGGGACTCTTGATGTGCCATCAACTGTCGGTAAAAGCTGCTGCGTAACGACACCCATAAGGGTGGCTGCCAGCTGTACCCGGATTTGCCCCTGCTGATGTGGTGGAAAAACGTCAATTATACGGTCGATTGTCTGCGGAGCATCTTGGGTGTGAAGCGTCGCAAAGACGAGGTGACCGGTTTCAGCTGCAGTGAGGGCGGTTTGCATGGTCTCTGTATCACGCATCTCACCCACAAGTATGACATCAGGATCCTGTCTGAGTACGGACTTTAGTGCACGATTGAATGACTTCGTGTCCGTTCCAACTTCGCGCTGGTTGACTATGGATTTTCCATGGCGATGAAGAAACTCAATCGGGTCCTCGATCGTCATGATGTGTTCTTCTCGGGAGAAATTGATTTCCTGGATCACCGCAGCCAGGGTTGTCGATTTACCAGAACCGGTTGGACCTGTAACAACAACGAACCCTCTAGGCTTGCCAGCCATTTTATGTACTGCAGCTGGCAGCATAAGATCGTCAATATCCTTTATCTGAGCCGGAATCAAACGAAAAGCCGCTCCCAGACTGTTTCGCTGAAAGTAGGCATTAACCCTGAACCTTGCTCTCCCCGGCACTGAATAGGAAAAGTCGATTTCCCATTCGTTCTCAATCCTCTGGCGCTGGTCCTGCGAGAGTATGCTGTAAATGAGATCCCTTGTATCATTACTGGTTAATCGAGGATAATCCATCCGGATAAGCTTGCCCGATACCCTTATCACGGGCGGAGAGCCGACCGTCAGATGCAGGTCTGATGCTTTTCTTTCCAGGACCTCGACAAGAATGTCGACCAAGTCCATGTAGCGTCCCCCCTCTGTTCGTGCCTTGCTAGATTATGACCCTTGCGATCTCTTCCATGGAGGTCACGCCCTTGATGACCTTGTCGAGACCGTCCTCGCGAAGAGAGAGCATGCCTTCCGCCTGTGCCACTCTCGAAATCTCATCGGCACTTTTTCTCTCCACCGTTAACCGCTCAATAGCTTCGCTGACAATCATGACCTCATAGATTCCCAACCTGCCTTTGTAACCGGTATTGTTGCACCGTGGACAGCCGGCGGCACGGTAAAGAGTGATGTCCTTACCCATTACTTCCTGAGGAAAGCCGTTTTGCCGCAGTGCTTCATCCGTCGGCTTATAAGGCTCCTTGCAGTTGGTGCAGAGCTTTCGCGCCAGACGCTGGGCCATGATGCATTCGATGGCAGAAGCTGTAAGGAACGGCTCCACTCCCATTTCAGTCAAACGCGTCAGTGCTCCAGGAGCATCGTTGGTATGAAGCGTGCTTAACACCATGTGACCAGTCAATGCTGCTTCGATTGCGATCTGCGCCGTTTCCTTGTCACGAATCTCACCGACCATCACGATATCCGGGTCTGAGCGAAGGATAGCCCTGAGTCCGGAGGCGAAAGTAAGGCCGGCTTTAGCGTTCATTTGTGTCTGATTGATGCCTGAAAGGCGATACTCCACCGGGTCTTCCACAGTGATGATGTTCTTCTCCTTGGAATTGAGCACATTAAGTGTCGCGTATAGAGTCGTGGACTTTCCGCTACCAGTAGGCCCGGTCACCAGAATGGCACCGTATGGCTTCCTGAACGACTTCTCGAAGCGCTTTAGTGCCCTCTCGGAAAAGCCCAGATCCATGAGATTCAGCATGATGCTGCTTTTATCAAGCAGGCGGAGGACTATCTTTTCTCCATAGACTGTCGGCATGGAGGCGACACGAATGTCTATGGGTTTGCCGCCGACAGTCAGGCCGATGCGTCCGTCCTGAGGGATCCGGCGCTCAGCAATATCAATATCTGCCATAACCTTGATGCGGGATAGCACTCCCGCCTGCATTCGTTTGGGGACAGACATGATCTCATGTAATACACCATCGATCCTGAAGCGGACGACCAGTTCTTTCTCCTGCGGTTCAAAATGAAGGTCGCTGGCGCCATCCTCGACACCCTGGCTGATAACACCGTTTACCAGCTTGACGATCGGCGCTTCTGACGCGACATCGCGGATATCTGCCTCCATCGATGTGTCGGCTGTAAAATCGCCCTCCATGTCGACTTCTTCCGCGACAGAATCGCCCAGTCTGTGGATCTTGGAGATCTGGTTGAATACATCTTCAGCAGACGAGATCGCGGGTTTGATGTCATAGCCCGTCATCATGCGAAGGTCATCGATGGCGAATACGTTTGTCGGATCGACCATCGCTACCAACAACGTGTTTTCATCGAGGAATTTGATGGGGATAGCGCCATACCGCCGGGCCAGCTTTTCGGGGATCATTGTGGCGGCGAGTGAATCGATCTCGAACTCGTCGAGTCCGATGCTTTCGACGCCGAGACGCTCAGCCAATGCCAGGTTTAATTGATCCTGAGTTAGAATTCCATCTTCAACTAGGATCTCGCCGAGGCGCTTCGGGGTATCCTTTTGTTTTTCGAGGACAACAGCCAGCTGGTCCCGACTAATAAGACCCTTGGCCACCAGGATCTCGCCGATTGGCTGTAGCTTCTTGCGAGTCTGCCGAGTTGTCAGTTCGCTTGGATTCAATTGCTCCCCTCATAACATCAATGGGAGGCTCGACTCCTGTCCATAATTGGATCGCAGCCGCTCCTTGATGGAGAAGCATGCCGAGTCCGCCCAATGTGGTTGCCCCTTTGCCTCGCGCCGCCGTCAGGAACGGTGTTTCCTGAGTCTGCGTGTAGACGATATCGCAGACGACGTGATCTTTCGTTAATCTATCGACCGGCACCTGAGGCATCTTTAGATAGCCCTCGAGGCCGATAGAAGTGGCATTTATCACAATATTGCTGGAACTAATCAGCCCAGCAAGATCGTCCTCAAAGGTCACTGTCTCGACAGGCAGCCCGGGGAACGATTTGGCTATCAGGGCCTTGAGATCCTCGGAGCGCTGGCGGCTTCGGTTGACGATAGTAAGCCGTTTTATATTTTTTCCTGCTAGAGCCAGGGCGATGGATCGCGCCGCGCCGCCAGCGCCCATCAGAAGCGGCTGGGCCGCAGGAAAATCAATATCAACAGCTTCTGCCAATGCTCGGATGAAACCATCACCGTCTGTATTATGCCCGATCAGTGAGCCGGAATCGTTTACGATAGTATTGACGGCGCCTGTGATTGCCGCGATTCCCTCCAGTTTGTCCATCATTCGTGCAGCTTCTATCTTGTGAGGTATTGTGACGTTCGCACCCAGGAATCCCATTGCCTTCATACCGGTTATACCTTCCTGAAGTCCTTCCGGGGCTACATCCAGCGGGACATAACAGATATCCAGACCCATGGCTTCGAAAGCAGCGTTGTTCATCAGGGGTGAAAGGGTGTGTGATACCGGATGACCCAGGATTCCTACGAGTTTTGTGTTGCCGGAAATACGCATGATCAGCCTCCCGCTGTTTTAGTGAATCCTAACGGAATGCGCGGAATAATGCTGGGGTAGCCTTGTTTAGGCCAGGTGAGCTACGATCACTGGAGCCCGGGCGGACTCAGGACTTAAAAACGAATACCAGCAGGCCGGTGGTGATAAAAAAAGCCGTAGCCACAGCGACGGTGACCCGTGTGAGGTTCTTTTCAATGACGCTGGTGCCGCTGAAAGTCTCACTCATTCCGCCACCGAATATGCCGGAAACGCCGCCCTTTCCTGAATGAAGCAGGATGAGGACGATTAGCGCTACGCAGAGAATGCTATGTATGATCAGGACCAGATACTGCATAAGAAAAAAATCCTTGGGTGTATGAATTATCAGCCTTGAAGATGATAGCGGTCAGGAGCTGGAACTGCAAGGAAAGACTCAGATAAGCTCAGGCATCGATGACTATAGATTTCCCGGTCATTTCAGGCGGCACTGGTATTTTCAGGAAATCAAGAATCGTCGGCGCCACGTCACAGAGTGCCCTGCCTTCTGCCAGTAGCACATCCCGCGTCACGATCAATGGGACTAGTTCAGTCGAATGCGCGGTATCCGGGCCACCGCTTTCATCAGTCATGCTTTCGGCATTGCCATGGTCTGAGGTTATCAGGCAAACCCCGGCCTTCTCCGTTACTTTGGCCACTACCTTGCCGACACATTCATCGACAACCTCAACTGCCGCTACCGCTGCGTCGACGATCCCCGTGTGACCGACCATGTCACAATTGGCGAAGTTCAGTATCACAAAATCGTAATCGTTTTTGTCCAGCAACTCGCAGAATGCGTCAGCCACGAGTCGGGCGCTCATCTCTGGTTTTTTATCATAGGTGGCGACATCCGTGGGTGAAGGTATCAGTTTTCGTTCCTCGCCCGGATAGGTCGTCTCATTGCCTCCATTGAAGAAAAAAGTCACATGAGCATATTTTTCAGTCTCAGCTATGTGAAGCTGGGTCTTTTCAGCGGACGACAGCACTTCCGGAAGGACATTCTTCAATTCTTCCGGCGGAAACGCGATCGGGGACGTAAACCTGTCGTCATATTCAGTCATTGTCACGAGATAAGGTAACGGCGGTTCAGGTCCGCGATTGAATCCGTCGAAGTCCCTGAGGGTCAGAGCTCTTGTCATCTCACGTGCGCGATCAGGCCTGAAGTTGAAGAAGATGATACTGTCTTCGCTGCTTATTCTGGAATCGGGACTGTTGTCGACGACTGAAGGGATCACAAACTCATCGGTGATATCCTGTGCGTACGAATCACGCACAAGCTTTAGGGCGTCTGGTTGAAGCGGTCCTTCACCGCGGGCCATGGCGGCATACGCGAGTTCCACCCTGTCCCAACGATGGTCACGGTCCATAGCGTAAAATCGGCCGGAGATAGTGGCAATGCTTCCCAGTCCTTCCGCTGCTGTATATCTGAGTATCTCCTCAACATAACCAATGCCGCTACGAGGGGAGACGTCACGGCCATCAAGAAACAGGTGCAGAAAAAGCTTTTTGCAGCCCTGCTGGGCTGCCATCTCAATCAAGGCTTTCAGATGTGAGATGTCACTATGGACACCTCCGTCAGATAGCAGTCCGAGAAGATGAACTGAGCTTTTTGTGGCAATTGCGTGGGTGAATGCTCCTATCAGCACAGGATTCTTAAAAAAAGTCCTGTCATCGATAGCGTGGTTTATCCGCGTAAGGTCCTGATAGACGACTCGGCCGGCGCCAAGGTTAAGATGTCCCACTTCGGAGTTGCCCATCTGACCGGGGGGCAGACCAACCGCTTCGCCGGAAGCTTTCAGCGCTGTGTGGGGATACTCCTCAAAAAGCCTGTCGAGGATGGGAGTATGAGCCAGAGTGACGGCATTTCCGGGACCTGGCGGAGCAATGCCCCAGCCATCCAGAACTACAAGGCATACGGGCTTCAAAGATTCACCGGGAATTGATTCGGTCATTATTTGAAGTTAACTATCTGCGCGAAATCAGAGGCGGCCAGGCTGGCTCCGCCGACCAGGGCACCGTCTATGTCACGCTCGGCCATCAACTCGGAAATGTTTCCGGGCTTGACGCTGCCTCCGTAGAGGATACGCACTCTGGATGCTGCATCGTCGCCGAACTTTGCCGCCAGGGTCTCGCGAATGAAACCGATTGCCTCCTGGGCGATCTGAGGCGTGGCGGTCTTACCGGTGCCGATGGCCCAGATCGGTTCGTAGGCGACAACGATTGCAGCAAACTGGTCTGCGCTGATGCTATCAAGTCCGTTTTCCATCTGTCTTTTCAGTTTATCTCTGGTCTGGCCAGCTTCGCGCTCGGCATCGGTCTCCCCGCAGCAGAGGATTGGCCGAATTCCAGATTCAATGGCCACAGCGACCTTTCGAGCCAGGTCGCTGTCGTTCTCGTTGTAAAATTCCCGCCGTTCCGAGTGGCCTAGCACCACGTCATCGACACCGATTTCCTGCAGCATCGGGGGCGAGACTTCACCGGTAAAAGCGCCCTCGGCTTCAAAATGCATGTTCTGGGCAGCGATGCGGACATTGCTGCCGCTGGTTATCTGCCTTGCTTCAGCGAGTGACGTGTAGGAGGGACAGATGACGATCTCCACGCCATCAGCAGCGGCAACAAGGCCCATGAACTCGTCAAGATATGCGGTTGCTTCGGCGTTGGTCTTGTACATCTTCCAGTTGCCGGCGATTATCGGCGTACGGTCACTCATTTCTTCCTCCCGGTTACATAGCGTTGACAATAAGTCGCAGGGGGCCTTCCGGAAATCGAGCCTGCTTTTCTGCAAAAAGAGGAATTCCGGATACTCGGCTGAACGGTATTTCATTATTTATAAGGGCCTGTTAAAAAGCAACCTGGCCACTGGTCTATGCTAGAATAAAAATCATCGTAGTGGAGGAGGGTGCTTATGCCTGAAGATGTTGTGATTTACACCAAGCCCGGCTGTCCATATTGCGCGGCAGCCAAGGAGGATATGGCGGATAAAGGCATGCGGTACGAAGAACGGGATGTGACTTCGGACCCCGCCGTGAAAGAGGAAGCAATCAGGCTCGCGGGGCAGGCTGCCGTACCGGTAATCGTACAGGACGGAGAAGTCACAGTAGGCTTCGGCGGCAGTTGAGGCATCTGAACGTCCGGCGGTCGCCGGACACTATCTTGATTCCAGGGAACCTTATGAGATCACGAGGCATATTGCTAATCGCTACCCTGCTGCTTCTGGCGGCTATCGTAGCTTCCATCGCCGGTTGCGGCAATACCAGCTCCACTTCCGGGACCGCTGGCGGAAGCACGGCCCCTAAGGTTGCACCCGATTTCACCGTCAAGACTCTCAGTGGTGAGACGGTGCCCTATTCCAGCCTCAAGGGAAAACCTCTGGTTCTCAACTTTGCCGCTTCCTGGTGTGGCCCCTGTGAGCTCGAAGCGCCAGTTCTCGCGAAGGCGTATGAGAAGTATAAGGACAAAGCGAACTTCTTCGGGATCGCAGTGCGCGATAATGAGGAGGATCAGCGAGTCTTTGCCGAGCGCCATGGCCTCAAGTTTCCGATAGGCCTGGATATGGACAGCAAGATCCTGTACAGCTATCAGAAGGCCGGCAAGGTGAACATGAGTGGCATCCCGACCACTTTCTTCATCGATAAGGACGGGAACATCCAGGCATTCTTCATCGGCCCGATCTCAGAAAGCACCTTCGATCAGAGGATCTCCACGATCCTCGACTAGATGTTAAGCCTGGCGATCCTCGGCAGCTCACGCAGTTTTTGTTTGTAGTCGAATCCGTATCCCACGAAGAACTCATCCGGAACCTGGAATCCCTGATACTTTACAGGCAGATCCGCGAGCCGCCGATAAGGCCTGTCCAGAAGGGTTGCGATCTCAAGTGTGGCCGGATTCCGGAGCCAGAGGTTCTGTACTATATAGTTGAGCGTCAGGCCGGTATCGATGACGTCCTCGACGATCAGCAGGTGCTTTCCTTCGATATCCTGATCAAGATCCTTTAGAAACCGCACACGGCGGATATCTTCGCCTTCTCTCCTGTCCTTCCGGTAACTCGAGATAGCTATGAAATCAATCGTCACCGGGATGGTGATCTCCCTTGCCAGGTCAGCCAGGAAGAATATCGCACCTTTCAGAATCGATAACAGGAGCAGTTCACGGCCTTCGTAATCGCTGGAGATCTGCCTGGCTATCTGCCGGACCCGTTCTGCTATCGCATATTCATCCAGATAGGTCTCGCCCACCAGACTTTGGAAGTCCTGCTTCTCCGGCACAAAAACCCCCTCTTTGTTTTATTCGTGCGACAGGTCGTACTTATGGGCGAGCTTGAGAAAATCCTTCTTGTAGAAGAGTTTGATGTTGATCTCGGGAAAGCGTTCCTTTATTTTGCGGATCTTCATGTTCTTTTTGGTGACATGAGCCTGTTTCATTGTAGTCAGCTCTATGAAGAGGTCCTGCTCCGGAAGATAAAAATCGGGAGTGAAGGCTTCGACAACAAGGCCTTTGGCATCACGCTCGAGGACGAAGGTGCGCGGTTCGTACATCCAGGGGATGCGGTAGTAGTCCAGGATCTTTGCACATTCCTCTTCGCTGCTGTTGGCGAACTGGGGAGGAGTGTCCCCCATATAGGAAGTGAACTTGGTTTCTTTGTCTGCCATCTTTGAGAACTATACCAGAGGGTGAAACACGCTCTCAAGAGACAGGAAGCGGATTTTCGTGGATTCTTTGGTGGTTTTAGTTTGACCGGCGGCGCGCGGCTATGTTAGTTTCGCTGTCTATGGGCTTAGCCATTCCCCCACTTCCCGATTCGAGCCGCGTCAATGCCGCGGGCCATCTCGAGGTCGCCGGTTGCGACCTCATGGAGCTGGCCGCTGAGTTCGGCACGCCCCTGATCGTGTATGACGAGGATCAGATCCGCGATCGCTTCCGTCAGTACAAGCAGGCGTTTTCGGCCCGGACAGACGATTTTGACATCATCTATGCCAGCAAGGCATTCACCTGCATCGCCATGTGCCAGCTCATCGTCCAGGAAGGCATATCGCTGGACGTGGCTTCAGGTGGTGAATTATATACGGCTCTGAAGGCCTGGGTGCCGCCAGAAAACATTTATCTGCATGGGAACGCGAACAGCCGCGACGAGATTGAGCGTGCTGTACGTAATGAGGTCGGCCATGTGATCGTAGATTCACTGGATGAGCTTAGGGCTCTTGACGAAACCGCCCTCGCTCAGGGGAAAACGCAGAAGATCATGCTGCGGATAACTCCCGGGATCGAGGCGCATACCCACGATTTCATCCAGACGGGAAAGCTGGACTCGAAGTTCGGGCTCTGCCTTGAAGAGGGTGTGGCTGATGGGGCGGTCGCTGCGGCGATGGATGCGGCCAGCCTCGAGCTGATAGGCCTGCATTGCCATATCGGATCACAGATATTCGGCCTCGAGCCGTATCGCAAAGCTGTGGCGGTGATGGCTGATTTTGCGTCCGCGTGTGCTGAAAAGCATGGGTTCGTCTGCCAGCTGCTGGATGTCGGCGGCGGTCTGGGCGTTGGATATGTCAGCGGCGATGATCCGGCCAGCATCGATCAGCTGGTTGAGATCATATTCAGCAGCGTCGTCAGTGAGTTCAGCCGGGTCGGATTGCCGGTGCCTCGGATCGCCGTTGAGCCAGGGCGATCGATTGTCGCTAACGCCGGGCTGACGGCTTATACGATCGAGACCGTCAAAACGATTCCCGGCGTAAAAACCTATGTTGCTGTCAGCGGCGGTATGTCGGATAACATGCGGCCAATGCTTTACGGCGCTGAATATGAGGGTCTGATCGCAGACCGCCCGGAAGCCGAGGCCACTATCAAGGTGGCGGTTGCCGGGAAACATTGCGAATCTGGTGACATCCTCATCAAGGAAACCGGCCTGCCTGACCCACGGCAGGGCGATATTCTGATAACGCCCTGCACCGGCGCCTACGGATATTCCATGGCCAGCAATTACAACGGACAGACGCGGCCGGCGGTTGTTTTCGCAAAAAACGGGCGGACGCAAGTGGTGATCCGCAAGGAAAGTTATGATGACCTGGTCCAGCTTCAGGAGCGCCTGGAGCCTTAGACCTTCACCAGGTGGAGCCAGTGCCGGCAATGCAGGAAAATACTCAATTTGACCGGGTAGAGGAATTAGGGTGCGCCCGTTGAATGATTGGCCGAAGGGCGTGTGCCTGTTTCACCCCCTTCATCCCTTATACCCGGCGAAAGACCCTCATTTTTGAGGGTCTTTCGCTTTCTGCCGCTATTCCAGGGAACATGATTATTCGTGTCCCCTG
Source organism: Actinomycetota bacterium (assembly GCA_016235065.1). Lineage (GTDB taxonomy): Bacteria > Actinomycetota > Thermoleophilia > BMS3ABIN01 > BMS3ABIN01 > JACRMB01. The sequence goes on from JACRMB010000010.1 coordinate 103,053, forward strand.
ACTAACAGGGTTATAAAAGTATAGTGAAGCCAGATCCAGAAAAAAAAAGGGGACACAAATAATTGTGTCCCCTTTCAGGTATCGCTGATTGAACTGCGTGCTTACATCATTCCCCCGGGAGGCATCCCCATCGGCGGCTGCGGATTCTCATCCGGCAGCTCGGCGACGACGCACTCGGTGGTCAGGATGTTCTTGGCGATTGACGCAGCGTTCTGCAACGCGGAACGGGTAACCAGGGCCGGGTCGATAATGCCGACCTTGACCAGGTCCTCGTAGACGTCTGTGGCTACGTTGAGGCCGACGCCAGGCTTCTCGTTCTTGACCCGGTTCACGACCACAGAGCCTTCGAGACCGGCGTTGTCCGCCAGCTGGCGAAGCGGCTCTTCGAGAGCCCGGGCGATGATGTTGACGCCCGTAGCTTCGTCACCGGTGGCTTTCACTTTCTGAACAGCTCCGATGACGTTGATCAGAGCGACGCCGCCGCCGGGTACGATTCCCTCTTCGAGGGCAGCCCTGGTGGCGTTGAGCGCATCTTCCACGCGATGCTTCTTCTCTTTCATCTCAGTCTCGGTCGCAGCTCCGACCTTGACTACTGCCACGCCTCCGGCCAGCTTGGCCAGGCGCTCCTGCAGCTTCTCGCGATCGAAATCAGAGTCAGTGGCCTCGATCTCGGCCTTGATCTGCTTGATGCGGCCCTTGATGTCGGCGGCCTTGCCGGCGCCGTCGATGATCGTCGTGTTGTCCTTCGTCACTACGACCTTGCGGGCTTTGCCCAGCTGCGACACTTCTGTGTTCTCCAGCTTCAGGCCCAGCTCTTCGCTGATAACCTGGCCACCGGTGAGGATGGCGATATCTTCGAGCATGCGCTTGCGGCGCTCGCCGAAACCGGGAGCCTTGACGGCCAGACCGGTGAAAGTGCCACGCAGTTTGTTGACTACTAGTGTCGCCAGCGCTTCGCCTTCGACATCCTCAGAGATGATGAGGAGCGGGCGGCCGCTCTGGATTACTTTCTCGAGTACCGGCAGCAGATCCTGAACCGCGCCGATCTTCTGGTTAGCCATGAGGATATAGGGGTCTTCCATGACCGCTTCCATACGCTCCTGGTCGGTGACCATATAAGGGGAGAGATAACCCTTGTCGAACTGCATGCCTTCGGTGAACTCCAGATCCATGCCGAACGTCTGGCCTTCCTCAACGTTGACGACGCCATCCTTGCCGACCTTCTCGATAGCATCGGCGATTACGTCGCCGATCACGCGATCGTCAGCGGAGATGGTGGCTACCCGGGCGATATCTTCCTTGCCGGAAATGGGATTTGCCAGTTTTTTGATAGCCTCGACAGCCGCATCGACGGCCATCTCTATGCCGCGCTTAAGGCCCATCGGGTTGGCGCCGGCTGCTACGTTGCGCAGTCCTTCGCGCACGATCGCCTGGGCCAGCAGAGTGGCTGTGGTGGTGCCGTCTCCGGCCACATCGTTGGTCTTGGTCGCGACTTCGCGCACCAGCTGTGCTCCCTGGTTCTCAAAGACGTCCTCGACCTCGATCTCGCGGGCGATGGTCACACCGTCATTGGTGATGGTCGGCGCACCGAATTTCTTGTCCAGAACAACATAACGGCCTTTCGGGCCAAGAGTTATCTTGACCGCATCGGCTAAAACATTCACGCCACGCTCTAATGCGCGCCGCGCTTCTTCATCAAACTTGATGGCTTTTGCCATATCGTCTCACCCCTCCTTATTTCTTTACGACTTTTGCCAGAATATCGCTGGCTTTCATTATCAGCAGGTCCTGGCCATCGACCTTGACTTCAGTTCCTCCGTACTTGCTGTAGATGACTTCGTCACCTTTCTTGACGTCGAGCGGAATGCGCTTGCCGCTGTCGTCGACCTTGCCGTCACCGACGGCGACGATCTTGCCGCGCTGGGGCTTTTCCTGCGCTGTATCGGGCAGGACGATACCGCTGGCGGTAACATCCTGGGATTCCTCCGTCTTGACGATCACGCGATCCTCGAGTGGTTTCAGATTCATAGAACAACCCTCCTTGTGTCTGTTGTTTGCGAGTGGCTAGTCTAACACTATCTGGCACTCGCTGGTTAGAGTGCCAAAACGGGACATATGATAATGGCATACTAAGAAATTGTCAAATGATCGGTGCACAGAAAAACGGCCGGGGAAGCCGTTCAACCTTTGAGCTATTTTACCTGCTAATTTTACGTTTTATTGGTTATCTGACAGCTCCGCTCGCGCCCTCATTATGGGTTGCTCTTCTGATTCCTGTATCCGTTTTCGAAGCTTCGTTTTCCTTTTCCTCGAAAACATGATGGAAACACTGCCTTGCTCCGGGGCACCATTCGATGCATGATGCTTTTTCCCGGTGAACCAGGGTGCCGCAACTGGAGCACTTTACCTTTGATTCGCCTGTAAAAAGCTCTACTTCCTCCCCACACTTCGGACATGATTTAACAGTTATCTCTACGTCACTGCCTGGACATTTCATTGAGCAGCTCCTCCCGTATGATGCTCGGTTCCCCAAAACCCTTGTACATTGGTACATAGGGAGTATTCCCTCAAAAACCGGGGTCAAACGACGAAAATGGCCAGAAAATGGTATAAGTGACGAAAGTCAACAACGGGATTATCGATCATGCTGACGAGTTTCGTGAATAATCTGAATCTGGAGCCGGTTTCAGGCAAGGTTGCCAAACGTCTGACGCTGGCGGCTCTGGCGTTCATTCTCTTATTTCCGCTAGGCTGCACCAGTGAAGAGCCCGACACCTCTGCGCCCAGGCGCCAGATAATCGAGCGTCCGGCCGACTGGCAGGGCGCGCTCTTGTATATCGCCGACAAAGCCGGCCCTAATCCCGCGTTTGGCAGCATCCGCATCTATGACAATACCACTGGCTTCGTGGAAAAAACTGTCGATCAGTCGGTCGCGGCGGCGCCCGCGGAAATGTATGTCACGCCTGACGGCGGCACCATGTATGTTGCTGGCAGCGAAAACGGCCGCATCGACCGATTCCGCTGGGACGGGAACAACTGGATTCGTGGCGGCGTGACTATCGATACTCCAGCTTCGGCTATCTTAGCCATGGCCTCCGCGCCAGGCGGAATGCTGTACTTTACCGCCAGTGATGGCGAGTCTTCCGGCAAGATATACCAGCTGGAAATGAGCGTCGATTCGGTGGACAAGGAGCCATTATCTGTTCTACAGTTATCCGAAATCCGGGGAATCGCCTGGTCGCCAGACGGTAATACTGTCTTCCTCTCAGGAATAGGCCAGGATCGTATGGGGCAGCTTCTTATAGCCAGATGGCCATCACTTGAAAACCTTGGACAGGTCGGGCTTTCCGGAGCCTCGGAAGTAAACCAGGCTGTGACGTCCGTAGACGGCAGCCGTATTTACGTAATGGCCGCCGGACGCATATATATAGTAGAACCCGGAACCTTTTCAGTCACGGGAACGATCGAGCCTTCGGGGAGCGTACAAACTATCTATACCGATGGTGCTCTCAGCGCAGACGGCAGGTATTTGTTCGTAACAGGCAACCAGGCGGGCGAGCAGGCCAGCCTCTATGTGATCGATCTCACCAGTTATTCCCTGGTGAAAAAGGTCGGCCATGTAGCAGATATAGCTGGGGGCATGCAGCGAGCCGAATGACGCCGGCCGGCCTCCGCGGCCAGCTGCACGCCCTTGAACATCAATGTATCCGGTCTGCCGGGCTCACCCCGCTATAGAAATCATTGTCTCAAAGGGATAGAATTTTTGCCCTGACACGTCTGTTGGCGGCCGTTTCTGGCCCGGCAGCCGATGCAGGATCTCAAATTCGACCAAAGGAGTTGCACATATGCCCGCTGCAGACCCTTCCAAAATCAGAAACGTAGCTGTAATCGGCCACCGCGGAACCGGCAAGACCAGCCTGACAGAAGCGATTCTTTTTACATCCGGCGCAGTGAACCGCCAGGGCACGGTCGAGCAGGGTTCCACGGTGGCTGATCATGATGATGACGAGAAGAAGCGGCAGATGTCCATATCGGCATCACTTTGCAACCTCGAATGGCGCGACCGCCATATAAATCTTTTGGATACGCCGGGTGACCCTAGTTTCCACGCCGACACCATCGCCTCGTTGCGGGTCGTCGAGGGCGCGATTGTCGCCGTCAACGCCACCGTCGGCGTTGAAGTACAGCATGAGCGCCTCTGGAAACATTGCGAAGACAACAACGTAAGCCGGCTGGTATTCGTAAACATGATGGACCGCGAGCGGGCCGATTTTCTCGCCGCGGTGGAACAGCTAAGCGAAAGCTTCGGATCTGGGGCGGTGGCCGCGCAGCTGCCCATTGGGTCAGAAGACAAGTTCGAGGGTATCGTCGACCTTTTAACAATGAAGGCATGGCGATACAAAGATGGCAAGCCGGTTGAGGGCGACATTCCCGCCGACATGACCGACCTGGTGAACGAATACCGCGACAAGCTGATGGATGAGGTTGCCCAGAACGACGACGACGTCATGGAGAAGTACCTGGATGGAAAGGATCTGTCGAACGAGGAGCTCTATCACGCCCTGAAGGAAGGCGTGGTAGCCGGTACTGTATTTCCCATTGGCGCCGGCTGCGCTACCAAACTCATCGGTGTCAGCAACCTACTGGATCTTCTCGTAGATGCCGTTCCGTCGCCTGCCAAGCATGGTTCGTTCAAGGCGATCGATGCCAGCGCTGGAGAGGTTGATCTCGAGGGCAAGGCAGAAGGTCCGCTGGCTGCATTCGTCTTCAAGACCCTCGCCGATCCTTTCAGTGGCAGGATCAATGTCATGCGGGTATTCTCCGGAGAAATGAAAAGCGACAGCAATGTATTCAACCCTGCCAGCAAGACCAAGGAGCACGTGGGCAAGCTGCTGCGGCTGCAGGGTAAAGACAACAGCCCCACGGACACACTCGGCCCCGGAGACATCGGTGCCGTCGCCAAACTCAAGGCGACCAATACCGGCGACTCTCTCTGTAACGAATCGCAGCAGATCATATTCTCGCCGATCCAGTTTCCCAACCCGCTCATGTCATTCGCGGTCGAGCCCAAGAGCAAGGGCGACGAGGAAAAGATCGGCACCTCCCTCAAGCGGTTCGTGGAAGAGGACCCGACGCTGGTCGTGAAACGCGACACCCAGACAAACGAACTCATCATTTCCGGCCTAAGCCAGGTTCACGTGGAGGTCGTCGTCGACCGCATGAAGGAGCGGTTCGGCGTCGAGGTGAATCTGAAGCCGCCTCGCGTTCCATACCTGGAGACCATCCGCAAGGAGGCTAAGGCCCAGGGCAAATACAAGAAGCAGACCGGAGGCCGGGGCCAGTACGGTGATTGCTGGCTGAAAGTCGAACCTCTGGCCAGCGGCGAGGGATTCGAGTTCGTCGACAAGGTTGTCGGCGGCGTCATCCCTCGCGGCTTCATCCCGGCAGTGGAAAAAGGCGTAATTGAGGCCATGAAGGAAGGTGAGCTTTCAGGCAGCCCGCTGGTCGATATGCGGGTTACAGTATATGACGGCTCTCACCATCCGGTAGATTCTTCGGAAATGGCTTTCAAGATCGCTGCGTCCATGGGCCTGAAGAAGGCCATATCCGATGCGAACCCGATCATCCTCGAGCCCATCATGACTGTTCAGGTTACCGTTCCGGAAGAAAACGTGGGCGATGTCATCGGGGATATGAACTCCAGGAGAGGCAAGGTCCTCGGTATGGAGCCCAAGGGAAAGATGAACCAGGTAAATTCGGAAGTCCCACTGTCTGAGATGCTGGTATATGCGCCCGACCTGCGTTCTATGACCGGTGGCCGGGGAGACTACACCATGGAATTCCTGCGTTACGAAGAAGTGCCTGCACACCTCTCTCAAAAGATCATCGAGCAGGTGCAAGCGGAAAAAGAAGAGAAATAACTGCCTGGTTTCCGCATCTAAGCGCAACCCTCACAAACGAAAAAGCGGCCGGTTTCCCGGCCGCCTAATATCTCCCTAATAAGTACTACAGGTGGCTGTTAAACAGCCTCCACAGTGGTAACTTCGGGAATCTCTTCACGAAGGCGCTGCTCGATGCCCATCTTCAGAGTCATCTGGGACATCGGACAACTGCCACATGCGCCGGTCAGCTTGACCTTGACGACACCATCGTCGGAAACATCTATGAGTTCCAGGTCACCGCCGTCCTGTTGCAGGGCGGGCCGAATGCGTTCGAGAGCCTTCTCAACTTTTTCGCGCAACATCATTCACCTCCTCGCAGGAAGGAATATCCTTATAGAGGATACCCCGGAACATTATGCCAGAAACACGGTTCCATGCATAATGTGACTGGTTGCTTTCCGTCCGGGCCGGTTGTTAGGATTCAGCTGTGCGTTCCACCGGCTGGCACACCTCTCCTTTGCCCTATGACACAGTCAGAAGGCTCTCACAGGTACTGGGTACGAGCGAAGTCACAGCTTCAGTGATCGCCAGGCGTGGTTACTGCGATGCGGATTCGGCACTCAGGTTCCTTGACTCCGACGGCGAGCTGCACGATCCCTTCCTGTTCCCACAGATGCAGGCTGTCTGCGATCGCCTGATCGCAGCGATCTCGCAGGAAGAAAAGATATGCATACACGGCGACTACGACGTGGACGGGATCACGTCGACAGCGCTGCTTCTCAGCATCATCCAGAGTTTGGGCGGCAACGTAACCGCCCATCTCCCCAACAGATTCACTGAGGGTTATGGCATCGCAACCCAAGCGATAGAAAGGTTAGCGGAGCAGGAAACCCGGCTGCTGGTCACAGTCGATTGCGGCATCGGTGCCGTGGAGCAGATAGCGCGGGCAAAAGAACTGGGCCTGGACGCCATCGTCATCGACCATCATCGGCCTCCCGAAGGCGATCTGCCGGATGCCTTGATCATATCCCCGCTGGTGTGTGATTACCCGTTCAAGGAACTGGCTGGTGTCGGCCTTGCTTTCAAAGTGGCTCAGGCGCTCCTGGAAAAAGCGATGCCCATTGAGTCTTCCGCTGATATCCATGATATCCATCCTGAGGTCCAGAAGCACCTGGACCTGGTCGCGCTTGGCACCATTGCCGACGTAGTGCCACTGGTGGACGAAAACCGGACGCTGGTCAAACGCGGGCTTGTGCAGCTGTCACGTACGGGCAAGCCAGGACTGAAAGCGCTTATGAGCGCCGGTCAGGTGGAACCCGGCAGGATCAATGCCGGCCTGGTAGCTTTTCGCATGGCACCCCGCATCAATGCGGCTGGAAGGCTTGAGGATCCCGGACCGTCGCTCGACCTGCTGATGGCCGAGGATGAGCAAACAGCAAACGAACTGGCAGCCAGACTTGATGGCTTCAACCGCGAACGGCAGCGCATCGAGAATCAGATGCTAGCCGAAGCTCGAAAGATGATCGGCGAGTGGCCCCGGGAACGACAGGACCAGCGCGGTTATGTACTCAGTTCCCCAGGTTGGCACGAGGGAGTAATCGGCATAGTCGCATCGAGGCTGGTCGATCTGTACTCACGCCCGGTCATCATAATCGCGGAGGACGAAGACGCAGGTCTCGGCAAGGGCTCGGGCCGGAGCGTCGGCGATTTCGATCTGCACAGTTCCCTGGTTGAGCTCTGCGATTTGCTGAAAACTTACGGCGGCCATCGCGCTGCCTGCGGCTTATCTATCGAGTCAGGCAGGATCGAGGATTTCCGACAGCAGTTTGCTGATTACGCGGATAGTTGCCTGTCGGGCATGGAGCTGGAGCGCAGCCGGTATGTTGACGCGGTTGTTTGCGGTCGTGAGCTGACGCTCGAACTGGCACAGGAACTTTCCCGGCTGGAGCCCTTCGGCCTGGGGAATCCTTCAGTGGAACTGCTGGTCACCGGCGCCAGGATCAGTGACGACCGTGTGACCCGGGATGGGCAACATCTGCAATGCCTGGTGGAATCCGGCGGGACTCGCGCGAAGGCGATTGGCTTCGGCCAGGCATTCCTGCAGGACGCCATCAGGAGCACTCCGGATTGGGATGTTGCTTTTCAGCTCGAGCGCAATGAGTTCAAAGGTTCGGTCTCCCCGCAGTTACAGCTCCGTGAACTCTTTCCCCGAGCGAGCGGACCGGAGACGATAATGGGATTATGCAGCAGCGGTTGTGATTTCGATTGTCCTGAACGAGTCCGCGGAAAAGCCTTCTGGAGCCTTCTGACTGAAAACCTTGATATACCCGGTAGCTGGCAGCCAGGAACCGGGGGAGCTGCAATAGAAACAGCCGCAGAGTCGTCGCCCCTGAACGGCCGCCTGGTCGATCGCCGCGGCTATGGCAGCATTACCGGCCAGATCGCCAAGCTCCTGTCCGGCGGCGAGAACGTGCTGCTGCTGGTCGCCGATGTCGCCCGCCGGCGCCGGCTTGCCTCGCACGAGCTACCATTGTCTGGCAGCCAGGTGGAAAAGGTTCTTCTGGCCAGTGCCCGCTGTGACAGTCTTTTGCTCGAGAACAGATTGAAACAGACCGGATGCGGCGGCCAGACGGTCATGATCGCTGATTTCCCAACTGCTGCTGCCATGCCCGAAGTCCTGGAAGCTTTCGAACACCTCGTCTTCATCGATCCTCCCTGGAACCAGATGATCCTGGATTCGCTGGCTGCCGCTGCCCCTGATGCCTATATTCATTTATTCTACTGTAGCGATGAGGTACAATTTAGCAGTAAGGTGCTTGAACACGAGTATGATCTTCGTAGTTCACTGACAAGAGTGTACAAGCAGCTTGAAGCGGGAAAAACCTACCTCCTAGACGAATCTGTCGAAAGGCTTCTCCTCGCAGGTGGCAAGCATCTCCGCCAGCCGATGATGGTTGCCAGGTGCTTGAGGATCCTCGAGGAGCTGGGACTGATTTCTGTTGAGGATGAGGCCGGTGCGCCGATAATGACGGTGCTCGAGGCCAGGCACACGGAACTCGACCAGTCCCCCACATACAGGGGGCTGCAAAGCTTTTACAGGGAGAGTTTAAAATTCTTGAGCAAGTCGCCAGACGTGAAGGAGATCTAGAGTCCGAAGAGGCTGCTCTTCAGGACCTTTTCCAGGCTATCTCTGAATATAATCCCGATTTTGATCGTGATCTGATCACGCGGGCTTTCGTCTACTCAAAGGCACAGCATAAGGGCCGCTTTCGCAAGAGCGGCGAGGATTTCATCTACCACCCGCTGGGAACCGCCCGTATCTGCGCCGACCTCAAGCTCGACAGCGTGACGATCGCTGCAGCGCTGCTCCATGATGTAGTCGAGGATACTCCCACCACTGTTACCAATATCCGCGAGATGTTCGGCGAAGAAGTCGCTGACCTGGTCGATGGCCTGACCAAGCTGCAAAAAGTATCTCTCAAGAGCGAAGAAGAAGAACAGGCCGACAACCTCCGGAAGATGATAGTCGCGATGGCCAAGGACATCCGGGTGATCCTGATCAAACTGGCCGACCGCACGCATAATATGCGAACGATCTGCTACATGGACAAGCAGAAGCAGATCCAGAAGGCCAAGGAAACCCTTGAGATCTACGCTCCACTGGCTCACCGCCTCGGTATCTACAGCATCAAGTGGGAGCTTGAGGATCTTGCTTTTGCCGCCCTCCATCCGCGCAAATATTCCGAGTTGCAGCAGATGGTCGCCACACGCCGTGCTGACCGCGAAACCTATGTGGCCCAGGTGGCCGAGTACCTTAAGGTGGAACTCGACAAGGTCGGTATCGAGTCTGACATCGAGGGACGCGCCAAGCACTTCTACAGCATCTACACCAAGATGGTTAAGCGCGGCAAGGAGTTCAACGAGATCTACGACCTTACCGCCATGAGGGTGCTGGTCGACACCGTGAAGGATTGTTACGGCGCGCTCGGCATCATCCACTCCTTATGGAAACCGATGCCCGGCCGCTTCAAGGATTACATCGCCATGCCCAAGTTCAACATGTACAGGTCATTGCATACGACGGTGATCGGGCCCCAGGGCAAGCCTCTGGAGATCCAGATCCGCACGCAGAAGATGCACCAGACTGCGGAATACGGCATCGCGGCGCACTGGCTCTACAAGGAAGCCAGCAAAACGAAAAAATCCAAGGAGCAGGCTGCGGACAAGCTCGCCTGGCTCCGGCAGATGATGGAGTGGCAGAGCGAAACCGAGGATCCCAAGGAATTCATGAAGACTCTTCGCATCGATCTTTTCGAGGAAGAGGTCTATGTGTTCACGCCTAAGGGCGAGGTCGTAAGCCTGGCGTCGGGTTCTACTCCGGTTGATTTCGCCTATGCAGTCCATACCGACGTCGGCCATCATTGCGTCGGCGCCAAGGTCAATGGGCGCATCGTGCCGCTGCAGCACACGCTGCATAGCGGTGACTTCCTTGAGATCCTGACGTCGAAATCGAGCCAGGGACCCTCTCGCGACTGGCTCAATTTCGTCAAGACGAGCCGGGCGCGAAACAAGATCCGCCAATGGTTCAAGAAGGAACGCCGCCAGGATTCCGAACACATCGGCCGCGAGCTACTGCAGGAAGCACTTCGGCGCAAGGGTCTCGCCAGCCAGAAGATCGTCGCCTCGGCAGCATTCTCCGAGCTGACCAGGTCGATGGGCTTCCTCAAGGCTGAGGATCTCTATGTCAGTCTGGGAACCGGCAAGACTTCACCCCAGCAGGTTCTCACCAAGATCACCCAGCAGCTCGATGGCGCCGGCGAGATCCCATCGGTAGTGACCAAGTCGACCATACCAGCCCGCGAGCGGTCCGCGACTGCTCCTCCAAAAGAACTCGGTATAAGCGTGGACGGAGTGAGCGATGTGGGCGTCAGGCTGGCCAAGTGCTGCAAGCCGTTGCCGGGAGACAAGATCGTCGGCTATATCTCACTAGGGAAGGGCGTGAGCATCCATCGAAAGGATTGCCCCAATGCCAAGGCGCTGACACTGCGTTCAGGCGAGCGTTTTATCGAAGTCGCCTGGAAGGGCGCCTCTGAAAAAGCTTTCCGGGCTGAGTTCCAGATCGAAGCCATGGACCGCAGCCACCTGCTCGAAGACATATCGCGCACCCTGAGCGAGGCCGGCATCAATATAGTCTCCGCCCAGTTGAGTACCATGCCTGACCATATGGTCAAAGACCGCTTCGTCGTGGAGATCGGCGACGCCAAGCTTCTTGACACGGTGCTCGATACCATCAAGGGCATCGATACCGTATTCGACGCCTACCGGATCACTCCAGGGATCGAAGAGGACTGATGAGATTGAAGCAAGGACGTCGTTGGACCAGTGCCTTTGGAATCGTTTTCCTCGCCATGGTTTTTTTTGTGACTTCCGGTATCTTGCAGGCGGGGTGCGGTTCGGAAAGCAGTCCATCAGCTAAATACGATCTGCCGGCTTACGTCAACGACCCCTCGGCACCACCGGAAACCGCAAAGGCTTATCAGGCGGCAATTGACTTCTCAGAGGATTTCGCAAAAATTCCCTGCTACTGTGGGTGTGGCGACAATGCCAAGCATGAAAGCCTCCAGGATTGCTTCATCTCCTCAATCAGGGGAGATGAGATCAGGTTCAGCAACCACGGCGCCGGCTGAGGCCTCTGCGTCGACGAAGCACTGTATGTGCTTCAAGGAAGGACAGGCGGGACTCCGATCGAGGAAATCCGTAAGCAGATCGATCAGATGTATGGTGGCGGCAAAGCCGGCAAACCCACGCCTACTCAAGCGCCCTAGAAGATCTTCCCCGGATTCAGGATCCCTTCAGGATCAAAGTTGTTCTTGATCGTGCCCGCCGACCCATCGTAGCTGTATTTATAGACGAGATCCTCCTCAGCAGCGTTCACATTTGAGGCGCCCACATTCTCGGCAGGGTTATTACCAAAGCACTACGCATGGATGCGTATCCATTCGATGCCGCCCGCGCTTAAACCTTTGAGGGCAATGTCCTCACAATAATTCATGTTTTGCCTCCAAATGCGGGCATTTCTTCAAGAAGGCCGAGGGAGTGCCGACTATAGTATTGGGAGAAGCAGTGAAGGCGGCTGCCTTTTGTCTGGAAAATTTTAGTAAAGTCGTTCCTCGGGGGTAATAGAAACCTATGAAAATCAGCAGCAGAAATACGCGGTCAGGCAAGCTTCTGGTCCTTCTCACAATAGTAGTCCTCGCTACTATTGTAATGGGACTTGCTGCGGCACCATCCGCATTCGCGTACGACAGTGAAGAGCTGGCATTCCTGACGCTTATAAACAATTATCGGGCGGGTTATGGCCTGCCGGCCCTCACCATGTCCAACTCATTGTACAATGCCTCTGAGAATCACAGTTGGGACATGGCTGCCTATAACTACTTCTCACATACAGGTCGTACCGGCAGCTCACCATGGGATCGTATCCGGGCCGCTGGTTATACTTATAACACGTATCTGGGTGAGAATATCGCCGCCGGCTATACTGACGCTCAGAGCGTTTTTACGGCATGGCGCAACTCTCCCGGACATAACACTAATATGCTGAGCGCCAACTTCCGGGCTATCGGCGTGGGTCGCGTATATAATGCCGGGTCTACTTACGGCTGGTACTGGACTACTGACTTTGGCGGCGTTTCCGAGGATAACTCGCCACCATCAGTCTCGGTACCAGCGCCGACTGGCAGCTCGAAGGTAAGCGGCATTGTGGTCTTTTCTGCCAATGCCTGGGATAACGTCGCAGTCAGGCAAGTCGACCTGTATATCGATGGCCTCCTCGTAGCCAATGACACAACGGCACCCTACAGCATCAATTGGGACACTACTCAATATTCACAGGGCAACCATACATTGTTCGCACGCGCTTTCGATGCAGCAGGGTTCTACACCGATGCGAGCATCTCCGTGACGGTTGAGAACTTTTCACCAGCCAAGAATTACTATTTCACCTGGTACGACCAGTCCAATGGCGACTGGCGGGATTGGATCCTCATGGCCAACCCGACCGGTGGGATCAGCACGGCTCGCGCCTCGGCGCTTGTAGGTGGCATGACGTATGCAGACCGCGATCTCCCGGTAGGCTCACCTGCTGAGACGCCTGCATTCCCGGGTGTGATGGGAGGACCGGTTCAGGTTTCTACAACACAGCCACTAATATCCAGCCAGCGGGTGATCTACAAGAATTCGTTCAATGAGATCCCGGCTGTTCCAGACAATACTCTGGAATCAGCTTATTACTTCACCTGGTATGATTCGAATCCGGCTGGAGGGGTCAAGGGTGACTGGATACTGATCGGTAACCAGGGAAATACGAATGCTATCGTCGACGTCTACATCGCGGGCGTCCTCAAGGGAACTTATAACATTCCTGTTGGCGGCCGAGTGACTCCCAGCTATCCAGATACTACCGATGGACCGGTGAGAGTAGTCAGCACGAACATGCAGCCTCTTATCGTCAGCCAGCGGGTCCTGTACAAGGATTCCTTCAACGAAGTCCTGGGTGTACCTGAGTCAAAGCTCTCAAGCGAGTATGTCTTTACCTGGTACGACAACAAACCTGAGAATTCCATGCGCGGCAACTGGGTGATAATCGGCAACATGGACACCGGCGACGCCGCGGTTGACGTTTACATCGGTGGGACCCTCATGGGCAGCTATGTCGTGCCTGAAGGTGGACGCGCGACTCCGTCATATCCGGATGTCATGGATGGACCTGTGAGAGTTGTATCCACTAACGGCAAGAAGCTTATTGTCAGCCAGAGGATGCTGTTCAAGGACAGCTTCGAAGAGTTCCAGGGGCTTACGCCGACAGATTCCGGAACAGACCTGTGGTTCACCTGGTATGACTCCAAGGCTGTCAACGGCATGAACGGTAACTGGATCATGGTTACCAATCAGGGCAGCGTTGACGCGAACGTCGACATCTATATCGGCGGTACGCTGACCCAGCAGGTCGTCCTGGCCCCGGGTGAGAACCGGCCGCTCAGCTTCTTCAACACGATGGCGGGTCCGGTGAGGATCGTATCCACCAATTCGCAACCGCTCTTCGTCACTCAGCGGGTTCTGTACCTGAACAGTTTCAACGAGATCAGCGGCATGCGTCTTTAGGCAGGATGCAACGTTTGTGAATAGACGGAATTAGCCGGTCCAGGAGGCCGGCTTAATTCTTCTTAACTTGATGCGGATGATTCAGGAGTGGAAAATAGACAGTGTTGCTGGGTATAACATGGGAGCACATCGAAGGAGATTACATCCGGGAGTAAAAAGGTTTTGGTAGCGGGGGCAGGATTTGAACCTGCGACCTTCGGGTTATGAGCCCGACGAGCTACCAGACTGCTCCACCCCGCGTCACCGGCGATATTATAGCACAAAGAATTCTCATTCAAACATAATCGCCACCCTGCTCTGATTCTGGCCTAAATATTATTTTTTGCAGGGATTTTCTTTTGCCTTTAGGGAATCGTTCAATTTCCGATAGGGGTGGGTATAAGTCTTGAGGAATACTACTTCAAACAAGGTGAAGACTGTGTTACGAATTTTCATTGCTATCATTCTCGGTCTGGTGATGCTTCTGCTGCCGGCCGGGCTTGTAATGGCCGAGCCCGACGAAGATCCTTCTGGCGTGGCTCAGCAACAGATACAGACAATCGAATCCCAGGCTGAGGCGGTCAAGGCGGAAATGGCCGTTCTGAACCACGAACTAGAAGGAATCGTCGAGCAGCATAACGCGACCAAGGTCCTGCTGGACCAGCTTACCCTGGAGCTGGCAGACAGCCGCGTCAGGCTGGATTATGCCCTGGAACAGCATGGCAAGCAGGAAAGGCTGGTTTCTGACCGGTTAGCCGCTGTTTACAAAGCGGGTGAGATAAACCTCCTCAGCGTGTTGCTGAACAGTAACAGCCTCAGCGATTTCTATGAGCAGAGCCGCTATATAGCAAAAATAAACGAGCAGGATGCAAAACTGGAGCTACAGTTCCGCGAAAGCGCTGAGACAGTGCAATCCTTGACGGACGAGATCGACCAGAAGCGGCAGATGCAGATGAAGCTGGAAAAACAGCTAGGCGAGCAGAAAGACCAGATCGAGACGAGGATCAGGGAGCGACAGGCCAAGTTAAACCAGCTTGATGGGCAGATACAGGAGATCTTCGCCCGAGAAGCCGAGCGGGTGAAGGCAGAGCAGGAGCGTGCGGCGGCCGAGTCTGCGGCGATGCTTCGCGACCTGGAGATCAGCGATACTGTCCAGGCACAGGTAGTGCAGACCGCATTGCAGTACCTAGGGGTTCCCTACGTGTGGGGCGGCGAGAGCCCTGCCGGCTTTGACTGCTCCGGGCTCGTGAAATATGTATATGCTCAGCACGGCGTGCTACTGCCGCATGCATCGTCCATCCAGTTCAATATGGGCGCGCCTGTGCCACCTGACCAGCTGCAACCCGGTGACTTGGTATTCTTCTACGGCTCGACCGCTCCGCAGCATGTGGGCATGTATGTAGGCAAGGGAAAATATATCGAAGCCCCCAATTTCGGCGAGGTAGTCAAGATATCCAACCTGAGCTTTGACAGCGATTATGCGGGAGCCAGGCGCTACCCGCTTAAAGCCAGGACTCCATTGGCTTCAAATCGATAGGTCAGACGGACTTCTGTTTCCCGTTTTTCTCTTGTAGCATAGGTGTGTTCCTGTGATTGGTGCTTACCCAAACTGTTCCATGAATGACCATGATGCTCGCTATTGAAATAATCGTCGTGATCGCCGCTTTCATCGTTCTGGGGATGTCTGGAACGAAGATGGTGAAAAAAGCCGTGGGCTTCGGTAGGTCGGCGAAGATGATGAACGAGCATACCCAGCCTCGCATCATGGCGCTTATGGCACAAAGTGACGTTGCCCAGCAGCGTGTGTTTTCCATCACCGGCAATGCGGATGTGCTTCAGCGCAAGGTTGAGTCGCTAAGGATCGCTGCCGGCAGGTTGATGGTCATCATCAACGCCATCCGGGAGGCTTCTGCCCGGATTTCCCGTGGCACGCGTTACCTCGGTTTTTAATCCTCGTTCAACGCATGGACTCTTCAGGCCAGTATGCCCCGTGCGACAGATGGATCGCAGCCGATAAGCGATTGAGTATATTGGTGTGAGGGCTTTTCCATCAGCAGATCCGTGGCCCCGCGTTCGACGATGACGCCATTGTTCATGACCAGGAGCTCGCGTGTCATCCTGCCGACCAGTGACAGGTCATGCGCGATCACGATCAGGGCAAGGTTCCTCTCAGACTGAAGCCGGGTCAACAGCCGGGCAACCTTCAGTTTCGCATGGATGTCCAGCGACGCGGCCAGCTCGTCGCATATGAGCAGGCCAGGGCTAAGCGCCAGCGCCCTCGCGATTACGATTCGCTGTAACTCGCCA
The DNA here is from genome assembly GCA_016235065.1 of Actinomycetota bacterium. GTDB lineage: Bacteria > Actinomycetota > Thermoleophilia > BMS3ABIN01 > BMS3ABIN01 > JACRMB01. Next base: position 119,384 of record JACRMB010000010.1, read on the forward strand.
CCGCTGAGTTCATGGGGATAACGGCCGGCCAGCTTTCCGGATAGTCCGACTTCGTTCAGCAGACCGGCTACCTGCCCGTGAGGATCATCCTTGCTCAGCAGGTCATGCACTCGCAGCGGTTCTTCGATTATTCTGCCTACATTAAGACGCGGGTCGACGGATCCCCTGGTGTCCTGCCAGATGAGCTGAATTGTTCGGGCATTGCGGCGGCGCGACTTTCCCTCTCCCGATAGCGCCTGGCCGTCGATCAAGACACGGCCTGAGGACGGCCGCACCAGGCCTGTCGCAATGGAGGCCAGCGTAGTCTTGCCGGAACCGCTCTCACCTATGATGCCGATCGATTCACCTGGGGAAACCGAGAAGCTGGTCTCGGCCAGTGCCTGGATGCTCTTATATCGCTTGCTTACCTTGTCGAACTCAAGCAGGGGCAACGGCGACGCCCTCCTTATGTCCGGCGGAACTATTCCAGATATCAACCAGGCTTTTTGTGTAGGCATGCTTCGGATGAGCGAGGATTTCTGAGCACCTGCCGGTTTCCACTGATTCTCCCTCATGCAGTACCATAAGGTCGTCAGCGAACGACGACACGAGGGCAAGATCATGGGAGATAAAGATGGTCGAGAGGCCTGTTTTCCGACGCTCGTTCAGCAGCCGGATTATCTGAGCCTGCAGCCTGAGGTCGAGCGAGCTGGTCGGCTCGTCGGCGATAAGTACGTCAGGATCACATGCCAGCGCCATGGCGATCATCGCCCGCTGGCAGAGCCCCCCGCTCAACTGGAAGGAGTGCGGGGCCGTAAGCAGGATCTCTTCGTCTATACCGACATCCGACAACTGCGCCAGTGCCAGCCGGAGCGATTCTTCCCTGCCGGCACCCTGGTGCAGGCGAATGACCTCAGCCAGCTGGTCGACGACTTTCATCGATGGATCGAGTGCGCCCATGGGATCCTGGAAGATCATGCCGATTCCTGAGCCGCGCAGCTTGCACAGCTCCGCCTCGCTGAGCTTAAGGAGGTCTTTTTCCTGGAAGAGGACTTCACCGCCAGTCACTGCGAGCCGCCTGTCCTGTAATCCCATCAGCGCCAGAGCCAGGCTGGACTTGCCTGCTCCTGATTCACCGATAATGCCGAATACAGAACCTGGCTGCAACTCAAAGCTGATGTTCCTGAGAGCGGTTTCCCCGGTCTGATCGAAGTACCGAACGGAAAGACCCTCTACTCTTAACAGGGATCCGCTCATCTCATGCCGGCCTTTCCGACCGGTTCGAACCTGGGCTTAGAGCCCTGGTAGCGGAGTCTCCAAGGAGGATGAAAACAAGCACCATCATTGTGACTGCGGTTCCGGGCACTACGACAAGCCATGGCGCCGGCTCGAACTGGCCCATCGACTCCGAGAGCATCAGGCCGAGGCTGGGGTCGGGACGCTGGACGCCAAGGTTGATAAAGCTTAGACCCGCTTCGGCGAGGATGGCGCCACCGGTGGCGACAGCTGCATAGGAAACCAGAGGCGGCAGTGAGTTTGGCAGGACATGATGGAAGAAGATCCGGGACTCCCCCGCTCCAAGAACCCGCGCGGCCTTGACGAATCCTTTCTCCCTGACGGAAATCAAAGACGAACGAAACACCCTGGCGAAGACAGGCCATCCGAAGAAGGCGATCGCGATGAAGACGTTGCGGCGGCCAGGCCCCATCACGGCCATGATGGCGATGGCGCCGAGGATGACAGGGAAAGAAAGAAAGACATCAGCGGTTCGCATGAAGATCGTATCGGCGATGCGGCCACCGTATACGGCAGCAGTGCCGGTTGCGATTCCGGCGACAAGGGCCAGGCCCGTCGCGGCAATGCCGACGATCATTGAAGTCCTGATGGCCCAGAGGACCCGGGATAGCTCATCGCGTCCGTGGAGATCGGTGCCCAGCAGATGGGCTGGACCCGGGGCGGCGGCTATCTGGTCATAGTCGGGTTCGATGGGATCCGCCAGGGGCATCATCGGGACCAGGATCGCGATGGCCAGCAGAAGGACCGCTAGTGATACTGAAAGAACCGGCTTGATTTTCTTGCGGCGCGCAGGCCTGCTGTCAAAGGTAGTGTCAGCAAGGCCGAATTCAGCTCCGGCAGCCGCGATTTCACCTGTGGTCTCAAAACTGCTATCAGCCATCAGCGCGCTCACCCGCCCTGACTCTCGGGTCGAACCATCCGTACAGGATATCCACGATCGTGTTGATCGCGACGAAGATCGTGACGAGGACCAGCACGGTCCCGATGACAAGAGGCACATCACGGGAAAGGCCAGCATTATAGACCATCCTTCCCATCCCAGGCCAGGAGAATACGACTTCTGTGATCATGGCGCCACCCAGCAGAGTGCCCAGGTCGATGGCCAGCACCGTGGCAATCGGACCGAAAGCATTTCTCAGGCCGTGCCGCCACATCGCCTGGAAGCTACTCAGCCCCCGTGCCCTGGCTGCGAGTATGTATGGTTTTTCCATTTCCGCGGCCAGTGCTGCACGAGTCACCGCGGCGATGATCGCGGTCTGCGCGGCGGCCAGTGTGATAGCAGGCAGGATAAGATTCAGAGGATTCCAGCCGCCGGTGCCCGAGATGGGCAGTACGCCCAGCCGGCTGGCAAAGAAATATTGGAGCATCATTCCGAGGAGAAAGACCGGAAGCGCCAGCAGCAGAGCGCTGGTTACCGAGGAAAGAGCCTCCAGGCGCGGCCATCGGCGCAAAGCCATGGCCATTCCCCAGCCGACGCCAAAGATCGTCTCGAGGGTGAACGCTGCCATCGTCAGATAGAGCGTCGCTGGTAGATAATCGAGGATTATGCCGCCTACGCCACGCTGGAGCTCCTGGGAAGTGCCGAGATCGAAGTGCGCCAGGCGCTGCAGGTAAATTCCATACTGGACCCACACAGGGCGGTCGAGACCGAGTTCTCTGCGAAGATTCTCCAGAGCCTCTGGTGTCGCGTGGTTGCCTAGCGCCGCCTGGGCTGCGTCTCCCGGGACCAACAGATAAATGACGAAGAAGAGTACCGTGACGGTGCCGAAGAGCACCAGCAGCATCTGGAGCAGGCGGTGGAAGATGAATCGGGTTGTCGGCATATTGACCCCAGGCCGCCCCGGCCGGTGATGAGGGACCCTCGGGCGGAGGGCCCCTCCTGCCAGTGCCGCCTACTTGGTGGACACGGTTATTTCATCAAGAGCGATATCGCCCAGAGGTGTATGGACGAAGTTGGTCACCCGCGGTGAATATATCATCGCGTCCTGGCCGAATGTGATCGGCACCATCGGGGAATCGGCCAGGATCTTGCGCTCGGCTTCGTTATAGAAGTCGGTCCTCTGCTGCGCGTCCGATGCAGACCGCGCCTTGCCCAGAAGCTCATCGACCTCAGGATTTGCGTACTGGAATACATCTGTGGCTCCAATGTTGCTCGACTCGAAGAGCGGGAAAAGGAACGAATCGATGCTGGGCGCGTCCGCCTGCCATGAGATCAGGAAGAGGGAAAGTCCACCGCCGAGCATCTGGTCGCGGAAGGCGCCTTCCTCCATGCCGCTCAGTTCGACCTGGATTCCCGCCTTTTTCAGCTCAGCCTGTATGGCCTGCGCTGTATCGGCTGCCGGACCGACACCCGGATAGGCGAGCGTCAGCTGAGGCAGTCCGGCTCCACCGGGATAACCGGCTTCCTCGAGCAGCTTCGCGGTCTTTTCCGGGTCGAAGCTGTAAGGCATGGCGCCGCTCTGGTGCCCTGGTATCGAAGTGGGTACGATGCCATCGGCCGGGTATTCCTGACCCTGGAGCACCTTGTCGGCGATGGTGGCCAGGTCCATGTCCCAGGCGAATGCCTCTCTTACTTTCTGGTTATCGAAAGGCGGTTTGGTGACATCGAAGGCGAGGAATCGCACCGCGTTGGCGGGCCCCTGGAAGAACTTGACGGCACTGTCGTTGCGCAGCGCTTCGGTCTGACCGGCGGGAATCGTCCTTACCGCGTCGACGTTGCCCGCCTTGAGTTCGGCTACCGCAGTCGCCGGGTTGGGGATTATTTTGGCGACGACCTGGTCGACGCGCGCGTCATCGCCGTAATAATCAGGATTCTTTTCCAAGACTATCTGATCGTCGTGTTTCCAATCGGTCATTATGAACGGACCGTTGCCTACCGGATGCTCAGCGAACCTGAACTGAGGATTCTCGGCATCATCCTTCGATACGGGTGCGGCGACTGGATGGCCGAGCAGAGAGACAAAATCCGCCATAGGGAATTCCAGTGTCACCTTGAGCGTGTAATCATCTGTCGCCTCGACACCGGCTAGTTTGTCGGTCTTGCCATCCGCCAGGTCTGTCGCTCCCATGACCGGCTGGAGGATGGCGTAAGCCGTTGATGACATCGTGTCAGGAGCCAGGGCTCTGGTCCAGGCGTAAACAAAGTCGCCCGCCTTGACCTCGGAACCGCTGCTGAACCGGACTCCCTTGCGGAGATGGAAAGTATATTCGGTGGCATCGCCGTTGGATTCCCAGCTTTCCGCTACGGCCGGCACGACCTGACTGGTTTCTGTGTCATAAGCCACGAGACCGTCAAACAGATAGCGTGCTATGTTGATGCCGGCCACCTCATCCACCTGAGCCGGATCGAGAGAAGCGGGTTCGCTTGATTCCGCATAGGAGAATACGGATCTGGATGTCGTTTCATCACCACACCCCAGGATAAACCCCGGGACGGCGGCCACGATGAACATTGCGGCCAGTAACATTAATCTTTTCGATCGTTGTCTGAAAATCCCCACAATACCTCCTGCCTGGTTTGACGATGCGGACTTGCGGAAAGGGGGTGAGACGGCATCAGCATGCTCTAGGTCCACCCGGTCGTGGACTATTTATACAGAGCGGATGCGAATCCTGCTAATTAAACAGCTTTAGTGCCGTTTGAACGGGTCAAGCAGATACCCGTCCGAATGGATGGGTGACTTATATTATTCGACATACCGCTATGGTTATCCTGCCTTTTGAGTATCTGGAACGGCTGGCTCGAGGCCAGGTTCAGCGGCCGGCTCGACTGGTGCTCGACACGGCAATTGTAAAGGCGCCATCCCGGTAGTAAAATTGCCGTTGATATTATGTCGCTATTTCTCCAGAGAAGAATTCGATGAGGCCGTCCATGGCAATAACGATTGCAGATCTGCCCTTTTTCAGCCGGACGTGCGGTTGTGAAGAGCCCCTCCCCCTCCACTGAGCGCCTTTTCTTGGATCCTTTCAATCCCGAAAACCCCGGTTCTGCGCCGAATGGCGAATCGTCCCCCGGCTCTCGACTGTACCTTTACCGATTACTGCAAATGGCCGTCAACCAGGAATTCCCGGGTGGAAGTGGAACGGTCCCGTCCTATCATGGGGCCAGGAATCTGGCGAGGCGCCTGGAGATCGGTGGCATCGGACAACTCGTGGCGCTATTTCGTGATCTTGGATTAGGGGAACTGCAGGTCGAGATGGCGAACGACAGATTGTCCGTCAGGCTTACCGACGTATCGGCAGATTCACGGAGAACGGGTGCATCCCGGACATCCTGTGAAATGGAGCGCGGACTGATCGACGGCGCCCTGGAGTCGATCACCGGTATTCCGGTGGAAACGATTGAAAGCCGTTGCCGGATGAGAGGCGACGATATCTGCTGCTTCGAGTCAATCCGGCAGGAAGTCGCCGGCCGGCAACGCTTCATCCCTGTATTGGCCGGAGATCCCGGCCGGAATCTCGGATCCGGCAATATCTGGGATGGCCTTCTTGGGCCTGATTCCGGGCTCGGGGGACCAGCACGGGGAGACCTCAAGTCATGGTTCATGGATCTGGCCATGCGGGAAGTAGCCCGTGCCCGCCGGCACGGACGGCAGCTTTCGGTGATGTACGTGGATCTGGACGATCTAGGACAGATAAACACGGCTCATGGCAGGGCTGCCGGGGACCGGGTGCTCCAGGCGGTTGGAGCCGCTCTCAGCAAAAGCTGCCGCTCGGAGGATTTCCTCTGGCACCAGGGCGAAGATGAGTTTGCTATCCTCTTGTCGGAGACCAGCGCCGATGGCGCCGGTATCGTTGCCCGCAGGCTCTCTACCGAAGTGCTTTCCGCAGCCGAATATGTGGATGTTGCTGCGAAAGTCTCTGCCAGCATAGGTTATTCTTCCTTTCCTGTTCATGCGGATAGTGTGCCCGGATTATTCGAAAGCGCCCGGTCAGCCGTTTACCTGGCAAAGTCCATGGGAAAGGGCCGGGCGCAGGCCGCCAGGCCGGTTACAGGCACCAAAACAGGGGGAAGCGATGAGACTGCACGGGGTGCTGATGGGGTATTAAGAGATTCTGGTAGCAGAGATGCAGCCTCCGATGGCCAGGGTGTAGTCGTTGCTAATCATGGTGTTGCAGGAAAAATCAGTGCTGAAGAAATCGAGACGCTGCCGGGTATCAGCCGGGAGTTGCCGGTCGCATCGGTAATTATCGCAAGCAACAGCCCCTTACTCATTGCAGGCATGCGACAGGTACTTACCGGCACTGATGGTTTCAGGATAGTGGCTGAGATTGTGGAAGCTGGGCGGTTTCTGGCTGAGGTCGGCGACCAGCGGCCTGATCTGGTCTTCGCAGACCTGGAGATGTCCAGGAATGAGGATTTTGCAGTGATGAAGCTGCTGCGGGCTCAGAACCTCCCCTGCAAATACACGGTCTTCTGCTCGGACATAGACCAGGATGTGATCAAGCTCGCGGCGGACTTCTCGGTTGATGGGGTTATCCTTCAGGACTCCGCATCTGATGACGTGATCGCCGCTCTCCAGGCAGTCTTTCATGGAAAGACGGTACATCCGGTTGCTGTAGCGGACGCGATCAAGGAGCTAAGCAAGAACAGGAGGCTGCTGGAAGAGCTGTCCGAGCGGGAAATCGAAGTGTTACGCCTGATTGCGGAAGGCAAGTCGAATTCCCAGATATCGAATGAACTCTTCATCACCGTCAATACGGTGAGATTCCACCTCGCAAACATCTACCAGAAGTTGAGTGTTTCCAATCGCACCGAGGCCGCCAACTACTATCTTCGCCAGGATCTGGCGCCAGACGGGCAGACGAGGCTTCTGTAGCTGTCAATCCTTACTGCGTTTTTCGCGCGCACTCCCTGTATCAAGTAGAAGCTGAGCCTTTGAGGGGTTCTCGCTCACTGCGCTGAAACATAAGTCCTGCATATCATCGAATGCAGTTATCTGGCTTCGATAACCTCCAAACCCTCAAACCGTCCTTTACCCCATCCCTTGACTATCACTTCATACGTACCAAACCAATTCACCCCTATTTAGAATCTTTGCACACGTCCTATCAGGACCACGCGGACTTGATAGGCCGATCCGCTCCAGATCGGGGGAAGGGCGGAAAAAGCGGAGGCTGAGGGTACCCAAGCCCTTTATCAGCCACGTTTTCCGGGGTTAAAGCTAGGCAAACGGTAGGAGGTGAGCACCATGAGAGCAAAGCTTTTTGGAGCCATGACCGCATTGGTGATGTTGCTGGCGGCAAGCGGAGGTAGGTGGACCTGGTAATTAACTACAGGTGATTATTTATCAAATATGCTTAATTAACCTTCCAGTCGATGCTTAGGGTTGCTATAATGCGACCACTCCGCCGCGCGGGCTATCCAAGTGTGTAGGCTGCGGCGTCGTTCTCATCGACTACTTGGGGAGGGTACCGATGGCAGGCAGAGTTCGCGCCAGGCAGAATGCTCTGGTATTGATGACTGCCGTTTTATGCATCTTTTCTGGTGCCCTCTTCTTCTATCTTTCATCGAGTACGTCTTGGTCAAAAGATATAATTATACAAACGGTTCTCCTGACCGTCATTGCCTGGATTGCTGAAGCTAAAGCGGTTCAATTTTCAAGCAGCGTCCATGTTAGCAGCGCCAATCTCCCAGTCCTTCTTGGCATATTCTTTCTAGGGCCTGTACAAAGTGCATTAATTGCATGCATGAGTTTCTTGGCTGTCAGTCGGGGAAAGGATTCCTTGCGAATCACTTTCATTCTCGCATCGAACGCAGTTTCAGTCATGACGGTTGGGGCACTGTTTGAATATCTAAGTAGTGTGCTGGATTTTGGATTCCCCGTTTCATCAATAACGCTAACCTTTATTATTACTGGAGTCTTAGTAGGCATACTTTGGGAGACAGTAGATTTCTCATTTGCATCGATAGGAATCGCACTAAAAAACAACCAGAGGATTGTTTCTCTTTGGCACAATAATTTTTTCCCCGCTCTTCCCTCTCAACTAATGATCCTCGGCGTTGGTATCGTTATTGCGGCAGTTTATATCACGGCTGGCATTGCTGCGGCAGCTCTGTTTTTCATTCCTATATTCGCAAGTCAGCATGTATATCAATTGCTTGTTCAGCAGAAAAGTCTATTAGCTGAGCAAACCAAGCTATCCGAAGACTTAATGGATATGAATATCGGCTTGGCTGGTGCCATGATTATGTTGCTGGACAGCAAGGATCATTACACTGCCAGCCATTCAGCCGGCGTAGCAATGTATTGTCGCGACATGGCAAGAATGATGGGTATGTCTGATGATGAACAGCGAATTGCTCATATGGCTGGACTTCTTCATGATTTAGGCAAGGTTGGTACTCCGGATGCGGTGCTCAAGAAAGATGGCGAACTGACGGCAAGGGAGTGGGAGCAGATCAAGGAACACCCGACAACAGCTGCGGAGGTTCTATCTCAGCTTGCCACACACACAGAGATTGCCGACATTATCCGCCATCACCAGGAACATTTCGATGGATCTGGTTATCCCTATGGCATCAGCGGTGAAGAAATTCCAGAATTGAGCCGGATGCTTTCCGTGGCCGACACTTATCATGCTTTGACATCAGACAGACCATATAGAGCTGCCAAGAGTCCTTTCGAAGCGCTGATAATCCTTAGAAAGGTTGCCGGTACTCAGCTGGATCCAAAGTATGTAGAAGTTATGGCTCAGGTTCTAAAGAACGAGGATTTAAGTTACAGGGAGGGAAGCAAGGCCGACTTTCTCAGTGAATTCCGAAAAGGCCGGCCCGCCCTCAAGTTGGACGATCTCCGCGCAAGCGCGGATGAAGCATAAAGATACACCCCGGTTGATCTACTCTCTCCCACTCATCATCTCACTTCCGCTGTTTGGTAGTTCCCCACTCTCACCGTTCCCACTGCAGAAGCGTAGATCAACCTCCCCGAGAACCAGAAACCGCTGGGCGAAGTTTCTAGTCTATCTCAAGACCCACTTCCCTATTGTATCTTCTGTCCCTTATCCTCCCTTGTTGCCTAATAAATATTTCCACAAGCAACACAGCCTACTTTAACAACTGCAAATCCTAAAGAAATCATCCAAAGGATGTTTTTTGATTGTAAAAAGTCGTATTTATTCTTTATTTCCTTGGTGAGCCTGGATGACTGCATCCAATCGGCTTTTAAAGCCCATTTTTCGGAAAATACTCGCAACATGTGTCTTTACAGTACATTCAGAAATATAAAGCGATTGCGCAATTTGACCGTTTGACAGGCCTTGAGAGAGACAACTAAACACCTCTAACTCCCTATTTGTTAAAACATCAGATGAGTTCTTAATGCGTTTACGGTGTTTTTTCAATGAGGCTTGCACAGATGTCTGCACAAACTCATTGTCGTCATACCGCATGCGACGTAAGAGGGTAAGTGCACCTGCTGATCCTATCTTGCCAAGAAGTACCGCGATTTTTACTCTCAGCAATGGATTCTCGTGTTTTAATAGAGGCTCGACGGCAGATAACGATTTCTCACCCATTCGCTCCAAAACCCAGCAAACATAGTCAACTTCAATGTCGCTTTCCAGGGCTACAGTGAATAAAGGAACTACGCACTTACCCTCATGTATTATCCAATGATTGTGTTGAAATTTGTTTGACCTGCTCAATGCTGAGGCTAATAAACTTCTAGCCATAGCCCCGTCCTTCTCAATGTAGGCTTTCCATGCAAGGCTAAAATCAAGAGCAGTTTGTACATATCGTAAATTGTATTTTTTTGATAAATGCTTCGCGTCTATACTCATTTGCTCGGCTTTTTCTAAATCAGTAATATGTATCAAGTCAGCCACTATGTTCATTTTACTTGCAGCGATTTCAAAGATTTCATTTGTTTCTATCGCCTTCTCCAAGCTCTCGCGATGAAGAATCAGGGCTCTATCAGGATTACCTGAACGCCGCGCCCAAGTACCTAGATGACATTTGATAGCGGCTAATGTATCCCCTCGTTTCTGCTCCAATTTAGAGCATATCTGCGCAGCTTGTACCAGCAATTCCTTGCCCCGGTCATGTTCTCCCTCCGCGAATAAAAGGCACCCATATGTATCTAGGATGACCGGTAGGGCTTTTATTTCCTGTTGCTTTTTCACATTCTCCAAGCACATCTCTGCGTAAGATCGTGCCTCACCATAGCGGCCGAGCATCATCAAGCAGGATGCCATATTGTTCGTATATAGATTTCTTTTGCTTTCGCTTAGTTTTTCATAGTCTCTATATTTTTCTTGCATTCTTAGCGCCTCAGAAAAATTACCATGTCTTAAATTCTGCATCATTAATACATATTCACAGCCTAGGGTCATAGGCATTTCGTTTTCGCCGCCCAATTCATTGTTTTTATCAATGCAACGTTTTAATCCCTCCTCATCAAATCCAATAAAATAGCTCGCTGCCAAATGAAATAGAATGTCTTTATGCATTTCGTCTGTTAGAGGTACTTGTAATAATTCTTTTAAAGTGTCAATAGCTTCGTGACATCTTCCTAATTCATTAAAACAGTCCGCATAAGCAAAGCTAAAATTCAATAAGAGCTCGATCTCATTAGGATCTAGCAGAGGCTTAGTTGCCGCGAAGATTCTCATCGCCTTGCGAAACTTCCCAGCAGACATCAATATTTTTGCTTGCTGTATCTGCAGGGTAGGGGTGAGGTCGTCCTCCTTGAGAGCGTTCAGCCATTGCTGAAGCGTCCCGTACTCGGCGGCGTTCAGAATTTCGTCGCCGATTTTTTCTATCAGGGTTATGGCTTTGGCATGTTGCCCGCCGGCAAGATACTGTTCGACGGCTTTACGCTCGTGCCCGGCACTGATGAATGCTTCGGCGAATCTGGCTCTGATGTCGTTCATTCCGTCCATACCAGCCTGAGTCTGCAGCCGCGATTGCAGAAAATCTCTAAACAGCGGGTGATAACGATATAGCTCTGCATCATCGAGCCTGTTAGTAAAGAGATTCTGCTGTTCCGCCTCTGCCAGCATTTCGCTGATGCGCGGGATATCCAAGGCCTTTTCACAAATAGCCGGGTCTATCGGATCGATCAGAGCCGCGCTGATCAGTAGCTGTTGCATCCCGGCGGATTGACTGTTCAGCACTTCCTCTGCCAGATACTCATACACGTTCTGTTTGATTCGACGGTGGGAGAACAGGTCCGGCATATCGTTTCCTGACCTGAGAAAACTTTCAGAAAGCACCAGTCCCGCCGGCCATCCCTCAGTGCTTCTGTAGACCCTTTCAAGAACCGCAGCCGAGACGTCGATCTCCCACGTATCCGCCAGACTGGAAAGCTCATCCAGGGAGAACTGCAGATCCTCATCCTTCAGTTCCAGCAATGCACCGTTTGAACGCAAGCGGGCCAGACTGAGTTCGGGATACCTGCGAGTAGTTATAGCGATGCATGACTGCTCGGGCAGATTCTGAATCAGATATTCGATCAGGCGGGATGCGTCTGCGTTGTCATCAAACAACTGAAAATCATCAAAACAAATTATCAGCGGAACGCGGCTGTGCTCGCCAAGTTCATCCAGCAGGACCGCGAGCACGCTTTCGCTTTCTGTAACAAAATCAGTGACGTCTGCCAGGCGCGAGCGGGCGCGTGTTCCTTCAAAGTTACACGCGTGGGAAAATCCGGAGATCATGTGCCGCAGGAATACAGCGGGATCCCGGTCCAGGGCATCGACCTGATACCAGATGCTGTTGCCTGAGAATTCCCGCGCTATCTGAGCCATCAGCGTCGTCTTGCCGAACCCGGGTCCGGCACAGATATTAATCAGTCGGGGGGTGCTTGATTCCGGCTGCAGCAGCAACCTCGGCCGATCCAGCACCTTTCGGAGGCGTGGAGGCCTTAGCTTGCTTTCCAGGACTGGATTTTGATTTTTTTTCCGCTCTTCAGCTTCAGACAGTTGCAACTTTACCCGCTTTCCCCCACCTGTGATTCCGTGACATGGCCTCCCCTAGGGCCTGGCGATATCTTGACTATTAACATCAGCCCCTTGGCTGTTCTTCTGAAACAATGCCGCCACCTGTGAGCGACTGGTCAATCCAAGCTTTCTGAATATCCTGCTGATGTGGGTTTTAGCCGTCGGCTCGCTGATATAAAGCCGCTCTGAGATCTCAGCATTGCTCATTCCTTCGGCGATCAACTCCATCACCTGGTTCTCGCGGCGAGTCAGGATCTTTTCTGGCGAGTCGATGGACATCCTCAATCGGCGCAGTTCGCTACTGGCAGTCCGGCGAACGTCAAGATCCTCGTCGCGGAGCACGCGCCTTATATAGGGAGCTGCCGCGACACCGCCTGATGCCGACAATGCTGTGATCGCTACGGTCCTGACACTGGCGGAATCCGACTTGAGCAATTCAGCCAGAGCCTCGATCGCAACCGGACCGATTGAAGGAAGAACACTCAACAGGTACTCCTGCTCGATACCATGACCGAACGCAAAGGCTATCAGGCCGGCGCTGATCTTCCCCTCCTCGATGATGAAGTTATTGTGCTGGTAAAGTGACGCATTTTTCAAGGCCTTCCTGATTTCCGCAAGCGCCTTGTCATTGTCACCTTTCTCAAGAGCTGCCCAGGCAAAATTGAAACAGGCCTGTGTGGAAATAAACCTGTAACCATGATCGGCAGCCAGTGCCCGGGCTTCTTCCAGGTTACGGATGCCCTCGGAATGCTGCCTGCCCCTGATCCTGGCGGCGCCAAGATTGACCAGGCAGCTGGCTGCAGTATATTGATTTCCACCATCACGATGGTGCAGGCATGAAGAATGCACCTCGATAGCCCGCTCCAGCTCGTCCTGGCGGCGAAGGTACGCTCCCAGATAATTTGGTGTGTAGAACGGGCCGAGGACCTTTGAATCCCCGACTTCCCTGTCGATGCCCTCGATTATCTCCCGGCCGGCTTGGCCGTCGCCGACGTTAAGCAGGACTACTCCCCTGAGAAATTCAAAACCCAACCTGAACAGTTGGTCCTCATCGCCCAGGTATCCGCTTCTTTCATCGATTGCGGCCAGGGCCGCTTCATATCTGGCCATTTCATATAAGGCAAGCACCTTCCAGCAGAGGATCTGGAACCGGGCGAACATCAACGAGCGCGGACTCGATGCCCGTTGCAGCCTGATGACTTCATCATGCAGTGCAGGAAACTCTCCAGCAAACCATAGCGGGACAAGTTCAGTGACCTCGAGGACGAAACGGGTATCGACCATCGTCCCGTCACACAACGCCGCCGCCTGTTTCAGCAGCTCAAGGGCCTCCTGCCCGTATCCCAGTAACAGATTCTGAGTCGCCATCCGTGAGAACGCCGCCACCTTATGCTCGGGCGTTACTGCCCATTTCCGGGCATCTATCGCTTTTTCCAGGCTCCGCCGGTGCATATCCCGCATAAAAAAGAATTCGGCCATCGACATGGCGCAAGCGTATGATCCAGCGGCGTCAGACCTGCTGGAAAAGCCTTTTTCGGCTACCTCGTACCATCGTTCCGCGCCCGCAAGGTCGCCCAGACGCTCGCTCGACTTCGCTGAATAATAAGCCAGCCATGGCCTGGCGGTGATCGTCTTGACCGGGATCTGTGAGAGCCACTTTGCCAGCGTCTTATAATGGCCGGCATCAAGTATCGCCTCACCCCTTGTCTCAATGATACCCACGGCCAGGTCCGGTGAGCGAGACTGAAGATAATGCTGGATGGCCAGATCATACTGGCCATTACCATCGTATGCCTCACCATATCGCCGATGCAGGTCGTCTACTTCGGCGACAGGCATGATCTGCTCGAGTTTCATGCTGAGGAACTGACGGACCAACGGCTGGTAGATGTAGCTTCTTCCTTCTTCGAGACAGCTGATCATCAGGTTCCGTGCTTCCATCTCGCGGAGCAGCCCGACCGAGGATTTTCCCTCCCCGGCCATCAGAGCCTGATCGCAGATCTCAATATCGACTGTATCCAGGATAGATGTCACCATCAGGAACTGTTTTAATTCATCGTCCAGTTCTGACCAGACTTCCTCAGCGAGGTATCCGGCTATGGTTCCATGTTCCCCTAACAGTTCCGGATTCACGTGTTCCGGTATACGCCGCTCAATGGTCAACAGATTCCTGGAAAGAACGATGGCCACCGGCCAGCCCTGAGTGGCGGTGTACCAGATTCTGAGTTCATCTTCGTTTAAATCCTTCTCACAACATCCTCTGTACACGCCTTCCATCTCTTCCATTGTGAACCTGAGGTCCTCCGTGTCGATTTCCTTGAGTTTCCTCTGGGTCCGCAGACGGCCCAGGGATAGAGACGTCCTCTCCCGGCTGGCCAGAACAACACGATAATCGGTTGGCAGATACTTGATAAGGAATTGCACGGCGTCCCGGATATTCTCGAAATCATTCGCAAGCTGGAACTCGTCAAAGAAAAAAACGAACGGCTTGTCTGAAGCGCTGATCTCATTGATGAAAACCGTGAGGTAGCTCTCCCAATCGCCATCGGTATTCTTCATTCCAGAAAGGGCCCGATCCATGGCAGCGCCGAATCCGGTCATGTGCGAGCTGACACCTTCGACCAGATGAGCCAGGAATACCGCCATGTTCTTGTCGCCCAAGCCTAATTGATACCAAACACCCAGCTTGCCATCCAGGTCCTGGTAAAACTGGCCCATGAGCGTAGTCTTCCCGTACCCAGCGTCGGCGCATAAGATTGTGACGCGAACATCGTTCTGCCCGAAGTCGTCCACCAGCCTTGCCCTTGGCAGCATCCGGCTGCAATCCGGCGGCATCAACTTCGTTTCAAGGATAAACGGTTTCTTCATCGCTTCTTATGTTGTGGTGGTGGAAAATTACACTATTACGGCGGCCAGACGTTTAGCGTGGGTAAGTCGAGTAGGTATACAACTATAGTGTGATTTGGTTAATAAGTCCATCATACTTTGGTTGTATTCTGATTAATCAAAAGTCGTACTTTTTTAGCGTTCAATAGAAATTCAGGTCAATCAAAAAGAACCCCGCCGTCATTCGACCAGCGGGGTTCTCAGGTATTCGATTTTTCGCGAAAAACTATTGTGGGACGACGTTGGAAGCCTGCAGGCCCTTCGCCCCTTCAGTAACTTCGAATTCGACTTTCTGACCTTCGTTGAGGGTCTTGTAGCCCTCGACCTGGATCTCGGAGAAGTGGACGAAGAGATCTTCGCCGTCTTCCCTCTCGATAAAGCCGTAACCCTTCTCGTTACTGAACCATTTTACGGTTCCTTCTGCCAACCTTCTACCCTCCCATCTGCTTGCCCGTGCAGCCGCAGGTGCGACCGCACTTTTCACACTGCCCGAGAACCTGTGACAGCCTCAAGCAGACCTGATACGGGAAAACAGTACTACAACATCAAAGGGTTGTAAAGTATGGAAAAAGGCATTATACAGACCAGTTTCGTTGTAAATGGACGGATCGCTCGGTATGGTTATTCCGTGCGCCGTTGTCAACGGCGGACAGTCACCCGCCCGGGAGCCAGGGAGGTAGAAATCAGCACCAGCCGAAACCGGTATATCGCCCTGTCTGTGTTGTGCGCTGGTGTTTTCCTGGCGGCCATCGACCAGACAGTAGTGGTCACGGTCCTGCCCAGGATCATCGATGACCTCGAGGGGGGCTTCAGTCCTGCGGGTGTGGAGCGCGCCGGCTGGATCATTACTGCTTACCTGTTCGGCTTCGCAGTCGTGCTGCCGTTGATGGGACGCGTTGCCGACCTCTACGGCCACCGGCGCACCTACGGGCTGGCTATGGCGATCTTCGCGCTCGGTTCACTGCTTTGCGCCGTCAGCGACAGTCTTTACGCGCTGGTCGGTTTCCGGGCTCTCCAAGCCATCGGCGGCGGGGCGGTAGTCCCGATCTCCATGGCCGTCGTAGGCCACAATTTCCCTATTGGCAAGCGGGCGCTTGCTCTTGGCATCATCGGCGCAGCCGGCGAGGCCGGTGGAGTGCTTGGTCCACTTTACGGCTCATTCGTCGGCCAGTATATCGGCTGGCGCGCGATCTTCTATCTCAACATCCCGCTGGTGCTTGTGATCCTCTGGCTCTTATGGCGTTTCGTCGGCGAGAGCAGACGCTACAGTGTAACTATAGACTACCGCAGCGCGGCTTTGATGGCGCTGGGGCTGGGGCTGATCACTGTTGGAGTATCGGGAGGACGTGAGGCTGGCTGGTATGATTTCGGGCTGCCGCTGGTGGGACTGGGCCTCGCATTGATAGTAGCCTTTATTCTCAGCGACCTGCGGGCGGAGCACCCCCTGGTCAATTTTCAGCTGTTCGCCAGCCGTTCATTCGCCTCGGCTAACATCGCCCATTTCCTGGTCGGCATCGCCCTGATCACGGCGCTGGTGCAGGTGCCTTCCTTCGCTTACAGCTCCGGCTGGCCCGCATCATCATACAGCGATCCGATGACTGGTGGCCTGCTGCTGATCCGCCTGACTCTGATGATTCCGATTGGCGCAGTCATCGGCGGCGTGCTGTGCGGCCGGCTTGGTGGACGTTTTCCCGCTATCACAGGTTTCGCTCTTTCTGCATTCGGCCTCTGGCGGATGAGCCTCTGGAGCATTGACGTGGGAAGTCTGAGGCAGACGACCGACCTGCTGATAGCAGGCTTCGGATTCGGCCTGGTGATAGCGCCGATCAGCCTCGCGGTCGTGAACTCGGTCCGGCGCCGTCGGATGGCTTCAGCTTCGGCGGTACTGACGACGAGCCGGATCATCGGCATGATGGTGGGACTGGCAGCGCTCAACAGCTGGGGCATCAACAAGTTTTTGAGGATGCAGGATGCAGACCCGGCGCCTCTTCCCCGGCGGGGGATCAACATCGGCGAGTACCTGGATGAGCTGAGACTGTGGGAACACCGCAGCGTGGAAGCTATCCTCGGAGTCCTTAGCGATTTCTTCCTGATTGCCGCCGTGATATGCGTGATCGCGATCGTCCCGTCGCTGCTTCTGTTCGGCAAAGGCCGGGCCGGCAGCAGCGGCCAGGCCGGAGAAAGCGACACGCCGTCTGTGTGACCAGAGTGCACTGAACTCAGCGAATGAAAAACGACACTCGGTCCGGACGCGCCGGCCCCTCGCTATGGCTTGGTGATATCAACCACTATTCTGCCTGGCGAACCGAGGCCGGCCAGCGAATAAGTACCTGGCGAGGCCAGTTCGATCGAATAGACCAGCGCCTGGTCGTCGGCTTCCGGAAGCCGCTTTATGGATGTGACGAATGGGTCTCCCGGATCGAGGGAGGTGGAGGTCACACTCGCATTGGAGCTCATTGATCTGATCCCGCCGAGGATGACCTTGATCTGTTTGCCGTCCGCGGACATGGTGGCATCAGCATGCGGGACCTGGAGGACCAGCTCACCCTCCGGTGTTCCCATCTCAAACACAATGCGGTAGTAAGTGCCGTGGTCAGACCAGCGGACATCGCGAAGCTGCAGGCCGTCGATCAGAGTGCCCACCGACTGGCTGCCGGTCAGACCGGCTCCATAGGGTAAAGGCTGTTCTTCGGGTACAGTCTGTGTGGGTTCTGGCGTGGTGTATGGCACCGGTGTCTCTACTGGCGCTGTCGCGGTGGTCACGCCGCCGGCGCCCGAATCCACGGTAGTGGAAGAATCGTCGTTGCAGCCGGCCAGAAAAGCTGAAGACAGCACCAGTGCCGTCAATACCACGGCAGCCGTGAGCTTTCGCATTCCAGTCAGTCGCATCGCGCACCTCCGGACGGGGCAAGTGAGGAAAATCTACAGTCCCAAGGAACCTTGGATCAATTTATCCCCATCGCGAATGGGAATTCCCCGGCTGGCTCCGTACTTCGCGAGCTCAAGGCACCGCGTTTCCGTACCAGGGAAGGCTCCCGGAGTAACCCGGGAATGGATCGTCCGATTCCTTGGGACCAGGATAGATTCTAGTCCAAGATTTTAACAACAGCAATAGCATCAGGAGGGGTAAAAAGATTTTCAGCGGAATTTGCGAGGATTTCCGGCGGGCTTCCTGCGTGTGAATCTCCTGCGTTTTCGGGCACAGAAAAGTCCCAAGAAACCTTCTGTGCCTGCCTTCTCAGATCCTGCTTCACCTGATTTCCCCGTACTTTGCGACTTTTTACTTTCGCATTTCCTCTATCAGGCTTCTTTGCATTCTCTCCAGCAAGCCCTTCCGACTTCTTGGGACCTATATAAAGTATAACCCTTTATCCCTGGATAGCAAGGTCTGCAGCTCAGGCTTAACATTGAAAATGACTGCAAATTGCGGCTTTTTTGTTTTAATTCAGCGTGCAGGTGGTAGATAACGCCAACGCTGGCAATCAAGCGACCGAAAGGAAGCCAAATGAGGCTTTTCGCGCTCTCGACGACGACGATTATCCTGCTGTCTGTGGCTTCATTCTTCGTCACATCCTGCGGTGATTCGGGCACGACCACGACATCATCGGAGGCAAAAACCTCGACCTCGGCAATGACGCCCAGGTTCAAGTCCACCGATTTCACAGACCCGACCATGTGCGGCAACTGCCATACAGAGATTTACGCCCAGTGGAACGGGTCCATGCACAGCAACGCCTTCCAGGACAAGTTCTACCTCAAGATGCACGAGGAGGCCAGCAAGGACACCGGCGGAGCCGTCGACGCTTTCTGCACCGGCTGCCATACGCCGATCGGGACTTATTCCGGCGAGGTCCCTCCCACTTCGGGACCGCAGATCAACGAGATATCCAAAAAGGGAGTGCAGTGCGATTTCTGCCATACGGTCACCGCCACGGATTTCACCTTCGCGCCCAGCAAGATAAAGCAGGGGCCGTTCACGGACGCCGTCTCCACCTTCCACGACACCGCTTATTCAGAGCTGCTCACAAAGTCGGAGTTCTGCGGCATGTGCCACGACGTCACCCATCCGGATAACAGACTGCCGCTCGAAGCCACCTACACGGAATGGAAGGCCAGCCCGTATGCGGCGCAGGGAATCCAGTGCCAGGACTGCCATATGACGCCGGGGCCCGGCGTCACCAAACCGAATCCGGGAACTGCGGTGCTGGGCGGACCACAGCGGCCGATGATCTACACCCATCAGTTCGTAGGTGGCAACGCCACCTCGCTGGCATCGCCGGAGCATCAGAAACTGGCGACGGCCCAGCTGCAGGCGGCGGCGAGCCTGTCCATAGCTTCTCCGCCGAACGCAACCGCGGGCGGCAATATGGATGTTCAGGTGACCGTCAACAACAAGGGAGCCGGCCACTATCTGCCCACCGGCCTCACCGAGGTCAGGGAGATGTGGCTGGACGTCACCGTTACCGATGCCAATGGCAAGACGATCTACCGGTCGGGTGAGATAGGCGAGGATGGAACGGTTGATCCGAAGGCAGTGATGTATCAGACCCTGTTCAAGGACAAGGACGGCCAGACGACCCACAAGCCGTGGCTTGCCGACCAGATCCTGTCTGACAACCGGATTCCGCCCATGGGCAGCGTGACTGAGAAATACAGCATGCCCGTGCCGGCCGGCGCTTCCCTGCCGCTTACGGTCAAGGCGACCCTGCGCTATCGAACGGCTTCACAGGCCGTGGTCGACGAGCTGATGGGAGACGAGGCCATCGACATCCCGGTGATCGATATGGCGAGCGCGACGTCTGAGGTGAGATAGCGCGGGCTGGCTGGGGCTAACAGCGCAGCCAAGGCAAAGCTAGCGAGCAGCCTGTGCGGAATCCTGGCGGCTGAAGGTGTATTGTCCCACCTTCAGCCTGCCTTCCGGCGGGAAGTCGACTATCCCCGACTGAAGCAGGGCTGCTCCATCGTCGGTGACCGGGCTTAGCTGGACCGGGTACCCGTCGGGCTGGCCCAGTTCCACGAACAGAACCTGTGTGTATTGCTCCGGCACGGTGACAAGCGGAGCGCCCGATTCCATGTAGACGTGATTCTCGCCTTCCAGGAAGCCCTTCCAGATACCGGTCTTGATCATGACTATCCGGTATTCGGGGAGGTAGTACATCAGGCGCCGCCAGTCGGCAGCGAACGGGGAAAACGGTTCCACACTGGTCACGACGAGGGTGCGTTCGGGATCGTGGATGCTGACTGCCGAGATGGCGATGTCGATCTCATCGTCGGCGTCCTGGATCCCTGAAGCGCTGAACGCTCCAAAAATCCCTGAAAGCGGACCCGTGGTCGGCAGGCTCCAGTCGATGTTAGCGGCATTGACGAAGAGATAGCTGTTTATGGCGGCGATCAGCACGAGGGCGGTCACAAGCAGCCCCCGGCCGGAATCGGCGCCGGCCCGCCCACGGGCATACCGGCGGCTGATGCTTTCAGCGGCGACAGTGAATCCACGGGCTACGAGCAGGACCAGCGGCGTCACATAAACGAGCAGATACCCCAGTGGATCGAACAGGAAAAGGAAGAAGAAGGCACAGGGAATCACCATCAGCAGAAGCAGGAAGACAACGACGAGCCTTTCGTCCTTCGGCGCCTTCGGGTGGAGGAAGAGCCCGGCCGGATACAGAAGGCCGATGCACGCCGGACCGAACATCCAGAAGACGGCCTGGATCACGCGCTTCACGTTGGTGATGAGAGCCGTCAGGCCCAGGGCGAAGACAGACGATGGCCGGACACCGGAAGTATATTGATCGTTACTTATCTGCCGGTAAGCCGAGATGCCGCCTTCCATATAAACCAGCGGCGCCAGCCAGGCCATCACCGAGACCCCCAGGGCTCCCCATGCCAGCAACATCGTCCGCCTGTCGATCCGCAGGGTGCCATACAGCCAGAATGGGCCGAGGAAGATCAGGACATCCTGACGGAAGCCGGCGGCTATACCCATCGCCACCGCTGAGAGCAGAGGAAACCTTTTGTTGAACACCAACTCGTAGATCAGCCAGGTGACCAGCATCACCAGCAGCATCTTGAAACCATAAGGCAGGGCGATCTCGCTGTAGAACCAGGCCAGCGGGGAGAACATCAGCAGGATCGCGGCCACCAGGCCGGTCGCGCGATTGAAGATCTTGTTGCCGACCAGGTAGATGACGGCGACGGCGGCAGCGCTGCCGAAGATGCTGATCGCCACGAGGGCGCTGTTGGGATCGCCCAGCAAAGCCTGCAACACGCGGCCCAGGCCTATATAGAGGATATATCCGGGGGCGTGCGGCTGATGCTCGGCCACGCTGAAGCGCTCCAGGGCGAGGGCGAAATTGATGGAGTCCCAGTTATAGAGCGTCTTGCTGATAAATGGGGTACGCGTCGCCAGGGCGGCAGTATAGAGCACAGCACTGATTATAAGGTCCTGTTTAAAGCGCCGTTTCAGAGCGGTTGGTCTCCTGGGGATGGAATGCCAGACGCTTGCAGCCTATATGGATAATGATAACACGAACAGTGGTTCTGCTTAGTTCAGGCGTCCAGCAGCACGGCGATGCCAGGCAGGTCTTTTCCTTCCAGGAATTCCATGGCAGCGCCGCCACCGGTTGACACATGGTCGAGATTGTCGGCCAGGCCATAACGGTTGAGCGCAGCTACCGTATCGCCGCCGCCGGATACCGTGAGGGCATCTTCGGCACTTGCCACGGCGGATGCGACGGCGCGGGTCCCTGATGAGAACGGTTCCATCTCGAACGCGCCCATGGGTCCGTTCCAGAAGATGGTGCGGGCCATCTGGATCTCCCTGACAAAGTGCGCCGAGGTGGCCGGGCCGATGTCTAGGCCCATCCAGCCTTCTGGGATCTGCTCGACCCGAACGATCTTCGCATTGGCATCTTCTGCGAATGCGTCAGCGATGACAAGGTCTGTCGGCAGCATGATGCGGCACTTGGTGCTCTTTGCCTTCTCCAGGGCGGCGGCGGCCACACCGATGGCCTCTTCCTCAACCTTGGAGGCGCCGATGTCGATGCCCTGGGCTTTGAGGAATCCGAAGCACATGGCGCCGCCGATGATGATGGCGTCGGCGAAATCCAGGAACCGGTCGATGACCCCGATCTTGTCCGAGACCTTGACTCCACCGAGGATGGTCACGAACGGATGGTTCGGCTTGTCGATCAGGTGCGAGAGCTGTAGCAGCTCGTTCTCAAGCAGGAATCCGGCGACTGCGGGAAGATGAGCGGCGACGCCTGCGGTCGAGGCATGTGCCCGGTGGGCGGTGCCGAAGGCGTCGTTGACGAAAATATCCGCGAGACTAGCCAGTGCGGTGGCGAACTCGGGGTCGTTCTTCTTCTCTTCCGGATGAAAGCGGCTGTTCTCGAGAAGCGCAACATCGCCTGCAGCAAGCTCCGCAAGCCGAGCCTCTACCTCGGGGCCGACGCAATCGTCGAGCTTCATGACATCGACGCCGAGCAGATCGGAGAGCCGCGCCGCGACCGGGTCCATCCGCAGAGAGTCATCGGGGCCATCCTTGGGCCGGCCCAGGTGCGAGATCAGGATGACCTTGCTCCCAGCCTGTCTCAGATAATTGATAGTGCCCAAAGCCGCCCGGATGCGAGTGTCGTCGGCTACGGTGCCGTCATCGTTCAGCGGCACGTTGAAGTCGACACGCACGAGCACGCGCTTGCCGACAACATCTATTTCCTTGACTGTTTTCTTCATGGAGTCCCCTAAAGAATTTACGAACTTAATACGGCACGAGCCTGCAATGAGATACGACACGAACACACTTGAGAACGATGCCCAATATGGGCAAAGAGCGATCGAATGGCGTTATATCACCACCCGGTACCGCCTTATAAAACGGGTAGCAAAAAGTTTATGGGCCCGGGGCGGGATGTTTCCGCCGCAGCGTCTTGTCGAAGACGCTTAAGCGGAGGCGGGAACATCCCGCCCCGGGCCCTGCACAGACTTACTAGAGTACGCGCTGAACGAGATCGACCAGCCGGTTCGAGTAACCCCACTCGTTGTCATACCAGCTGAGAATCTTGACCATGCTGCCCTGGACCATAGTGGCCTGGGCATCGAAGATCGATGAATAGGGATCGCCGACGATGTCGATGGAGACGATCGGATCTTCCATGTACTTGAGGATGCCCTTCATGGCGCCAGTATCGGCGTGCTTGGCGAAGGCGGCGTTGAGCTCTTCCTTCGTGGTCTCCTTGCTGAGGATAGCGACCAGATCGACGACGGAACCGTCCGGCGTCGGGGCGCGCATCGCCATGCCGTCCATCTTGCCCTTGAGCTCAGGGAGCACCAGGGAGACGGCCTTCGCAGCTCCAGTAGACGTCGGGATAAGTGATACTGCGGCAGCGCGGGCGCGACGCAGGTCCTTGTGAGGCGCGTCGAGAATCGACTGGTCACCGGTGTAAGCGTGGACTGTGGTCATGAAGCCCTTCTCGATACCGAACTCGTCGAGGAGCACGCGGCATACCGGAGCGAGGCAGTTGGTGGTGCAGGAGGCGTTGGAGATGATGTTGTGCTCGGCTTTGTTGTAATCGCCGTCATTGACGCCGAGAACGATCGTGACGTCGGGATCCTTGGCTGGAGCCGAGATGACCACCTTCTTGGCGCCCGCGGCCAGGTGCTTGCCGGCGCCATCGCGATCGATGAAGAAGCCGGTGGACTCGATCACGACGTCCGCGCCCAGGTCGCCCCAGGGGAGGTTGGCGGGATCGCGCTCGCTGAGGACCTTGATCTCCTTGCCGTTGACGGTCAGGGAGTTCTCGCCGACCTCGACGGTGCCGTTGAAGCGGCCGAGGACAGAGTCATACTTGAGCAGGTGGCCAAGCGTGGCCGGGCTCGTAAGGTCGTTGATACCTACAAATTCGATATCTGCGTTCTGCTCGAGAGCAGCGCGAAAAGTGTTCCTGCCGATTCGTCCAAATCCGTTGATGCCTAACTTGAGCGCCATCCGTTCTTCGCCTCCTGAAGGTAAGTGATAGTTGCGTACCAGGGTACGTCCGGCATTCTACCATATAGCGGGGGTTTCGTAACCCGGTGGGCTGTTGAGAAGACCTACTGACCGGCTATCTGGCTGGATGGTTAACGAAAGCGTGGCGACTAAAGCAAAAAAAGCTCAGCTGGCGGAGTTCCCGTAGCGAAAGATGCTCCAGACCGTCTTTAGTACCTGCTTCCTGGGTGTATTCCTGATTATGCCGGCGGTTTCCTTTCCGGCGAGATAGGCGCCGAACAACCCGATGATCGTCTGTACTGTCATGATGACCACCGTGACCACGGCTGTTAACGATTCCTCGTTCGAAGGGTTGATGAGCGAGGCGATGTACGGTGAGAGAAGCCAGAACGGTAGAAACCAGAGCAGTAGCATTATCACTCCGATGCGCAGCCGGAGGCTTGATTTAGCTGACATCAGCTCGAAGTACAGGTTTCCGGAGGAGCTTCATTGATATCGAAGCTTTCCGAGTCTGAGAAATTTTCATTGACCTGGGAGCAGGTGATGTTTCCCGAAATGTTTTCCGTGATTGTGCCCGATTTCTCGTCATCGGAAAGGTTGACCGTATAGGTGCCGGTTCCCGATTCTGTACAGCCACTGCCGGAACCAGAGTAACTCATGGAACCTGCCTTCGCGTTGGAAGGCGTAAATGTAAAAGCATATGCGATCCCGTTCTGCCCCACGGCAGAGAGCTTGAATCCTGCTTCCAGATCGCAAATGGTGCCCGACATGACCATCTTTGAACCGCCGCTGGCGATGTATGGCTTATCTTTTTTCGTCCTGAAGGTGATGGCCTTCCTGGCGGCGCCGCGTTTGGAGCGGGTCTCCAGGTTGACTGTCGCCTTTTTGTCCTCTTCATCGGGCGCTACATATGTGTAGGAGACCGGGGTTTCTTGCTTCTCGGTGGGCTTCAGGTCTTTTTCGCCGGAAAGCCCGGCCTTCATGCCCATCACGGTCAGGAAACCACCCTCGAACTTGTGCCGCACCTTTCCCTTGAACTGTTTTGTCTCGGAGAGTTCGACCTCGTTCGAATCTTCCACTCCTTCGACGACGATTTCCACGCAGTAACCGTTGGACCAGGACTCCTGGGCCTTGTTCAGGACTACCATGAACATCATAGGCAGCAATTTGCCTGATTCCTGCGCTGTCTTCATGAAGCTGTCGCTGACGCCGCTTGAGCTGCGGGTTGGCTCTGAGGTACCAGTGGTGACAACATTATCAGTGTCGAAGCCCGAAATTTTAACATCCGCCCGGAATTCGCCAAACATGTTTCCAGTCTCGCCGGCGCCGTATAGCGCGCCTTGATGAGATTGTTTGGTTGTGACGTCATAATCAAGGCCGCTGATGGCTGCCTCGTCGTTCACATGGCCGGTTGCCTTGCCGGACGACTCCCACTGGAAGGCACCATTATTACCGGGCCCTTTCATTTCCTTGCTCATACTTAAGCTAAAGGTCATGGGCACTTCGCCTTGCTCATCGGGGCATATCTCCATCTCGATCCTACACTTCGCCTTCTCGGTGTAAACCTGTCCATCTTTGCTTGTTGTGGTGAAGCTGGCCTCCAGCTCGGCCGTCATCCTGGAGCCGGACTTGGAATAAGCGCCGGTCATATGACCGGTGGTATTCCCGTCGGAATATTGTTGGTCTATGGGAATCGTGCCATCCCCCTCACCCATGGATGACGCGTTCATGATATACATCAAAGCAGCTATAAAGACACCGGCGATTACGTCCCCCTCCTGCTTGTGTTTCGGATGTATTGAGCTGGCGAGGACATTGCCGGAGGGAAGTCGCGTCTGTGAAATATTGCTGCCCGCGGTGTTCTGTTCCTGTTGCTGTAACCGAGCCTGCGCCTGCAGAAGCATCGTATTCCGGACTTTATCCGTCTGAGCAAAAATCTCGTCAGCTCCGGGTCCGAGTTCTTCCCTGAAATCAGCGCGTGCGTCTGTGTTGATCCGGGATTCGGCGTCATTGATTGCACTGATCAGGGCTTCGGCCGGGAGCTGTAAGTCGATATTCAGTGCTCCCTGAACGGTGCTGGAAGCCTGCTGATCATCGCCGCAGCCGGCAGGCACAAAAATGATGCAAAAACCAATGACGAGGGCTAACGGGAATGCCAGTGTGCGGCCAGCGTCGCTGATACTTTTTCGAATTCCCCGATTTCCTGTTTCCGTTTGAAGTCTCATTTTACCGGCCTCCCTACCATGCCCTAGCACGACCCCGGTGGTGGCGGCGCGATATCGAAGCTTTCCGAGTCTGAGAAATTTTCATTGACCAGAGGGCAGGTGATGTTGCCCGAAATGTTGCTGGTAATCGTGCCAGTCTTGGAGTCACCGGAAAGCTTGACTGTGTAACTCCCTTCACCACTTTCAACGCAGCCGCTACCCCCGCCCTCATAAGTCATCCGGCCAGACTTCGGGCCTGACGGCGTGAAAGAGAATTGATAGGTTATCCCGTTCTGGCCCGCGCCAGTCAGTTTGAAAGGCTTCTCGAGGTCGCAGATCAGGCCTGACATCTTCATCTTGGAGCCGCCGGTGGCCTGATAACGTGCGAGACAGATGCTCTTCGCTTTCTCGACCATATTTTCGAGATCAGGACCGCTGGAAATGCCCAGAAGCTGACGTTGGCGCTCGGCTCCCAGCCAGAAGGCGATCAGGATGCTGGGGTCCTTCTTCGCTTTGCATTTCTTGATGGCTTCCTCTTCGCACCTCTGGTAAGCGATATTGACAAATGAATCAAACTCGGCTGCGGTGATGCCGCCCCCGGTGGCGCCCAGAAGCTGTCTCTGCCGCTCAGCGCCGAGAATCTTGGTGATCGTCTGCTGAGCTTCTTCACAACTTGATGCACCCGCCTGCATCAGCGGCCGTATTACCTGATCCTCGTATTCGCTGATCGTGCCTTCAAAATCCATCGAGGAGCCATCGTCCTCTTCCCCCGACAGCTGCTTCTGCCGCTCGTTCGCCAGCTCTTCACCCGCCCGCTGGCTTATCCGACGCTCCGCGTCGGCTGCCTGTTGCTTCAGAAATGCCGAGCGCTCGGCATGGTTGGTCCGGCTGATGCCGAAACCGCTGAAATGGCCGACCAGGATCTTGAGGTCGGCGGAAGCGACCACCGGAAGCGCCGGGTCGACGGTTTTGCCGTCATCGCTGAACTGGAAAAATACCTGATCATCGATGGGAATTGCGCCATCACCATTACCACCCGCGGCTGGAAGCGTGATCGTCAGCGTGGCAAAGTCGTAGAAAAACAGGCCTTCCGGCGCAAATTCGACTGACCAGGAAGGCCCCGAGAATGGCAAGCCGGTCATGGTCTTTACCGGCGTCATGGTGATCTCGGTCTCTCCGGGGAGCGCGCCTGTGGGGATTTCGAGACTGAATTTCGTGCCGTCCGCGCCGGTTGCCGCGATAACGCCACCTTCGATGGAGATAGTCGACTTGACGGCATGCTCTGTATCGAGGGTGATTGCGAGGTTCGCATCGGGAGTGTCGGTCGCTGTTGAGGAGCCGCAACCGGGGGCGGCGACGATCAATGTCATCGTGATAAGGATGATGATCGAACGAATCAGCTTCGATAAGCGTGTCATCTTTCCCCCGTCAGGACAATTGTCATTTGATCAACAATATCCCACGCTACCGACGTTGGCAATCAGGTTATAATGCTACCCATTCGCCAGGGCGATCAGACGCCTCAACCTGTGGTTGACCGCCGATTTTCCCAGCGGTGGGTCGGCCATCTGGCCCAGTTCGGCGATCGTCGCCGATGGATGCTCCAGGCGTAGTTCGGCGATCTCGACCATACTGCCGCTGAGCCGCTCCCATCCCCCACTTCGCTGGAGCTTCTCAATCGCCTGTATCTGTCTCGCGGCGGCGCGCGAACAGCGGGCGGCGTTTGCCTGGTCGCAGTTGGCGCGGCGATTGGCTTCCTCGCGCATGCCGCTCATGACCGAGCGCTCCTCGAACTTTAGTGCGGCCTGATGAGCGCCGACCGCGACCAGAAAATCAGTGATCGTCCCCAGTTTTTTTGTATATGCCGCCGGGTGACGTCTGCGGCGGGTGAGTGACAGCTTGATCCCAATGCCGGCGGCAGCGCTGCGCACAGTCTCGAGGAACGCCTCGCTGTCTGAATAGATCTCGAGGTGAGCTGACGATCCAGGCTCGCTCACCGAGCCTGATGCGATGAAAGCTCCCCGCAGGAACGAGGACTGGCAGCAGGGTTTGCGGATTATGCGCTGTGGCAGCCTCTCCTGAAGCGACATGGAGTCCGAAAGTACCCCGATCTCGTTGAGGAACTGGACCAGTCGCGCCCCACCTTCGATATGGATCTCATAGCGTTTGTGCGGTCCCAGGCGGCGTTCGTCGAGAACTCGCACTTCCAGGGGAAGATCGAAGGACCTCACCAGCGATACCGCGGTTCGTGCCGTTGCCGAGAGCCCGAAGGAGGCATGAAGGCCATACTCGCCCCGGGCCTTGATGTGAAAGCTGCCGGCGGCGCGGAAGAGAGCGGCCAGCTCGGCCGTGCGGCAGCAATGACGCTTGCGGGCGACGCGGTTGAGTTCCTGCTTTACTTCGGTGGTGAAGGACATGACACGAATGCGGAATTTGAGCGGAGTGATGGCCGTACCAGCGTCATGGCAGGTAACATCATCACAGCTGTCACAGCAGCGACATGACCGCGGTTGCCAGCTTGCCGCTGTCGTGACGGAAGTAATTGCCGCCGGATGCAACATCGTCGTAGATAACGTTGATACTGGAGCTTTCCAGCCGCTCGCGGTCGATAACAACCGGTAGCGCGCCCTTGGCGCGGTAGAACTCCACCACTGGCGCCGGCGGCTCAGCTGTATTCACCAGCATGTTGTCGACGATACCTGGCTGGGTGTGTTTAATCAGCGCCTCCAGGTGATCAGCCGCCGTGAACCCCATCGTCTCCCCGGGCTGGGTCATCACATTACAGATGAAGACGCGAGGACATCCGGCCGTTGCTACTGCCTCGGCGATCTCCTTAATGAGAAGATTAGGCAGGATGCTGGTGAACAGGCTGCCGGGACCGGCGACGATGATATCGGCTTTGGCTATGGCCTCGAGCACAGCACTGGTGGGACGTGCGTCTTCGGGTTCCAGCCAGATGTGTCGGCAGCAGCGGTTGGAGCCGGCGATAGCCGATTGCCCCTCGACCAGGGTGCCGTCATCGAGTTCGGCCTTGAGCCAGACCAGGTCGAGCGATGCAGGCAGCACCGTACCACGGGTCTTGAGGATCTTGCTCGACAGGCGTACCGCTTCCTCGAAGTCGTCCGTGACTTTCGTGAGGGCCGCCAGGAAAAGATTGCCGAAGCTATGGCCGGAAAGAGGCCCCTCTCCTTCCTCGAAACGGTACTGGAACAGCCGTCCCATGAGCGATTCGTCCTCAGCCAGCGCCACCAGGCAGTTACGGATGTCGCCCGGTGGCAGGATGCCCATCTCTCGCCGCAGACGTCCTGAGCTGCCGCCGTCGTCGGCGACAGTGACCACCGCGGTCAGGTCGGTGGTGAAATTCTTGAGTCCGCTGAGGAGAGTCGCCAGGCCGGTGCCGCCGCCAAGGACGACGATTGCAGGATTATCGGTAGAGGCGCCGGTCATGGTCTGAGTGCAGTCGAATTCACGCCGGTCGCAAACGAAGATATGGAACGAAAGAGCGGCACCGTGACCAGCTCAGTCC
The DNA here is from genome assembly GCA_016235065.1 of Actinomycetota bacterium. Lineage (GTDB taxonomy): Bacteria > Actinomycetota > Thermoleophilia > BMS3ABIN01 > BMS3ABIN01 > JACRMB01. The sequence continues at coordinate 149,199 of JACRMB010000010.1, forward strand.
TTCCCCAGATCCCGGTGCCGGGTGATCACGTTATAGTTGTATTTGCTGGCGCGGTAGCGTTTTGCCAGCCATTCGGCGATGGCGACCGAGCGATGGCGGCCACCGGTGCAGCCGATACTGACGACCAGGTTCGATTTTCCTTCGGCCACGTAAAGCGGCAACAGGTAATCAAGCAGAGGTGTCAGCCGGTCAAAGAATTCTTTTGCCTGCTTCTTCCTCACCACATAATTGCTGACAGCCACGTCCAGGCCCGAAAGCGGCTTGAGTTCCGGCACGAAATGCGGATTGGGCAGGAAGCGGACATCGAACACCAGATCAGCATCCAGAGGCGTACCATACTTGAAGCCGAAAGAGACGAAGGTGACGATGAACTCGCCGGAGCCCTCGGGGACGACATCCTTGACGATGTCCGCCCGCAGCTCGTGTATGTTGAGCGAGCTGGTATCGATGACCCAGTCGGCCCGGGCCTTGAGGGCGGAAAGCATCTCCCGCTCACGGCGGATGCCCTCAGGTATGTCGCCTGAGGCCGAAAGCGGATGCGGCCGGCGAGTCTCCTTGAACCGGCGCAGCAACACCTCATCGGATGCCTCCATGTATAGCAGCCGGTAGCTGATTCCCTTACTGTCGAGCTCATTGAGGCAGCCGTCGATCTCGTCGAAGTATTTGCCGCCGCGCACATCGCTGACCACGGCCACGCGCTCGACCTTGCTGCCCTCGAGCCCAAAGAGGTCAGCGGCGGCAGGTATCATCTGGGGCGGCAGGTTATCGATACAGAAGAAACCGGCGTCCTCAAAGGCAGCCATGGCGTGGGACTTGCCCGCGCCCGAGAGGCCGGTAATGATGGTGAACTCTATTTGATGGTTTGCTTCCATGATGTTGGTGGCCTATCGGCCGGGCGCCATGCATTCTGGAGCCGAGCCTCACGAAAAAGCCATTCTCTTCCCAGAGTCTATTCGATTAACCGATTCCGGGGAAGGGCAGACCGCCCATCACCTCACTCCGGAACCGGCAGGCCTTCAAGACCGAGCAGCCTGGCCTTCCACTCGATACCGGCAGAGAAACTACCCAGGCTGCCGCCGCTTTTAACCACCCGGTGACAGGGGATGATGACTGGATACGGATTCGCGGCCATGCAGTTGCCAACTGCGCGGTATGCCAGGGGATAGCCAGCTGCGGCGGCGAGTTCGCTGTAGGTGACAGTCGTGCCATAGGGAACGGCGGCGAGCGCCTCTGCCACCCTGGTCTGGAACGGCGTCCAGAGCGAGCGGTCGAGGGGGATCTCAGCGATTTCGAAAGCCGTTTTATTCCCCGAGAAATAGTTTTCGAGCTGGCGGACGAGCTTTTTCTCGGCGCGGCTGCGCGGTGGGGTGCTGCCCGAAGCCTCTGCCGCCGCGGAACCGGGAAGTTCATGCGCCACCAGCACATCCCCGCGCCAGATCAGGATCCCCGGACCATATGGGCTTTTATATATAATCCGCCGGAGTCTGTCCGAATTTGTGGACAAAGGCGTACACCTCCCTGGCGACCTTGGCGGGCAGTCCGGGAACGGCCTCGAGTTCGTCGCGGCTGGCTGCCAGGAAACGCTCGGGCGAGCCGAAATGAGCAAGGATGGCCCGTTTGCGCGCCGGCCCGATGCCGGGAAGTCCGTCGAGGATGGAGCCGGTCATGGCGCGGCCGCGGCGCTGGCGATGGAAAGTAATGGCGAATCGGTGGGCCTCGTCACGCACCCGTTGCAACAGGCCGAGCGCCGGAGAGTCTCCGGGGAGCCGTAACGGCCGCGGATTACCCTTCATATATATCTCCTCGAACCTCTTGGCGAGGCCGATCACGGGTATATCCTTGATCCCGGCCGCGGCAAGCGCTCCCGCAGCCGCGGAAACCTGGCCGGCGCCGCCGTCGACGATGATGAGGTCGGGACGGGCTGAGAAGCTGGGGTCGATAGAGGCGGACTCATCGATAAAGTCTGCTGGTTCGCCCAGGCTTGTGGGCTCTACAGTGCTGGCAGGCTTGCCGGAGCTTGCGGGTTCGGCGCCGCCCCGCGTGAACCGCCGGCGAAGCACCTCAGCCATGCTGGCGAAATCGTCGGGTCCTTCCACATCCCTGATGGCGAATTTGCGGTAATGGGCGGGAACGGGCAGGCCTTCTTCGAATACGACCATCGAACCGACCGGATGCTCGCCAGCGGTGTTGGATATGTCATAACACTCGATCCTCCGGGGGATCTTCTTAAGGCCTAGCTCCTTCTTCAGTCCGGCCAGCGCTTTCGCCGGGCGGGATTTCAGCTCCTTTTCGCGCAGCCGCTCCTGCTCGAACGCCAGCACTGCGTTATGTTCCGCCATCGTCTGGAGTTCCCGCCGCCGGCCGCGGACAGCCGGGCGGACTTCCACTTTTGATCCTTTCAGGCCGGAAAGCAGTTCGCTCATGGAGTCAGCGCGGTCGAACTGCAGCGGGACCACTACCTCGGCCGGCAGTCCGATGGGCGAGGAATAATAGTGGATTATGAACTGTTCGAGGATATCGGCGCCCTCTTCGCCTGCCGTATTCTTGAGAAAGAAGCTCTGGCGGTCGCTTAAGGAGCCGTCGCGGACCTGCAACACCTGGACGCTCGCGGAATCACCTTCCGTGTGGATGCCGATGACGTCGAGACTGTCGAGGCCGGTGGCCGTAGCCTGCTGCTTCTCGAGCAGATGTTCGAGGGCTCGCAGACGGTTGCGAAGTGCGGCGGCCTCTTCGTATTGCTGGCTGGCGGCAGCTTCGTCCATGGCCTCCTGGATCTCCTCCGCCATGCCGTCGGACTCTCCCGAGAGCAGCAGCTCGACCCGCTTGATCATCTGGCGGTAGGTTGCCTCGTCTACCTTGCCGGCGCAGGGCGCCAGGCAGAGGCCGATGTGATAGTTGAGACAGGGCGTGCCGGTTCGCCGGCCTGGCTCCGGGCCACGGCACTTGCGATAGGGATAGATCTTCCCCAGCAGTTCGATTATCTCGCGCACCATGCCGGCGTTGGCGAAGGGCCCGAAATAGACGATCCCGGGACGGTGCGACTTGCGGGTGATCATCACCCTCGGGAAGCGTTCGTTGATGGTGATGGCGACATATGGGTAGGACTTGTCGTCGCGCAGCATGACGTTGAACGGCGGCCGGTGATGCTTGATGAAGTTCGACTCCAGCAGCAGCGCTTCGGTCTCACTGGAAGTCACGACGAAATCGAAGTCGCGCATGCGCTTGAGCATGCGGGTGATGCGGAGGTTGTCTACGGTCGGCCCTGCCTTGCGAAAGTAGGACATGACCCGTTTGCGCAGGGACTTGGCCTTGCCCACATAGAGGACCTTGCCGGAGGCGTCACGGAAGACGTAGATGCCCGGGCTGTCCGGCAGGGAGGCCAGGAGGTGTCTGGTGCGTTCGGTTGTTGCGGGTTCGTTATTCACGGATTGCGGATACGGTTCTGAGCAGGAACTTTATGCTTGTTTAATGATAACACTGAGAAGCTGTCAGTAAGAGGGTTTGAAGCGGTCAGGTGAGGAACCAGTCTGAGGCCATCACATCAAAAATGGATAGGAAGCAGCGAAATGGGAGCCGGATGGCTCCCATTTCGCGGAGGTGGATAGCTATTAAATAGCTGTGCATCCGTCTGCGGAGAACGGGAGACGCGGCCGCCGTAGCAAATCAGTTTCCATAAAGCCTGGGCCGCGCTGGTCTCTCTTACCTGCACAACATGTTTAGTGATTTCGTCATCATGAAGGGAATCCCTGCGGCGCTTAACATTCGATTTCTGTGCCGGTTCCGCCTGCCTGCTGGCACGCGCTTCTGGCGGATTTCCTTCCATATTATTAGACGAAAAACCGCCGGGCTGGATTCAGGCTCCGGCGGCTTTTATGCAATCAAAACGGAAGCCTCCTGATTCAGGCTCCGGCGACTTTATATGGTCAGAGCAGCAGCCTCCGGATTCAGACCGGCAGCTTCCTGATGATCTTGTCAGATAACGCGTCAAGGGTCTCGCTGCCCGGCTTGGGCGCGAACAGCAGGCCCAGCACCAGGCCGACGAGCATCCCGAACAGCATTACCTTCATGCCGCCCTTATGCTTACCGCTTGCAGCTGCTTTGTGTCTGGAACAACAACTCATGGAAATCCGCCTCCCGATATTCTCAGTTTAATAAACAACGGAGACCGAAAGGCCTCCGTTGTCAGAGCTTATATGCATGACCTGCCGGCGTCTAGCGCCTTGCTTTGGCCTTGGCCTTCGGCTTCGCTTTGGCCTTTGGCTTTGCCTTTGCCTTGGCCTTAACCGCGGCCTTCTTCGGCTTCGCTGCCGCCTTTTTGGCTACTGCTTTTGCCTTCGGCTTGGCTTTCGGCTTGACCGCCTTGGCTGCTTCTTTCTCCTTCAGCTTCTTGTCGATATCGCGCTTGAAGGCTTTCCAGTCGCGGCCATAGAGCCGGTAAGGATTCCAGGCGGTGACGGTCTTGGTATAGCGGTTGAACTCGTGGAAGTTCGGCGCACGGCCCAGTTTGCGGGCGATACGCGCCCCTTCATCGATATAGCGCTCACGCGTGGGCTTGCGGGGCTTCTCCAGCCCTACTGCTACCTTGAGCTCGCGCACGCTCATGCCCATGCGCAGTGCCGGATACTTGGCGTCCACCTTGCCGAGCTTGACCAGCTTTTTCATCTCGTCCTTGGTGCGACGCGCCGCAGGGATCATGCCTGCCTTGCGGACTGCTGTAGTCCAGCCGCCGAACCTGGCCCTGATGGCCTCGGCGCTCGGCTTGTTCTTGCCTGCAAGGTACCCATGATAAGTGGGGCCCATCATCCCGTCTTTATCATGTTTCTTGCCCTCGCGTTTCAGGGCGTCCAACAGGTCCTGATCAGAATAGATTTGCTGCATTCTCCTACCTCTCTTTTTATCGCCCCGTCCTACCGGGGTCAGGAAATGAGACTCTTGCGAGTCTCCCCTACCGTTATGCCGGCCCTGCCGGCTGCCCGATCAGTCCCCCGAGACTGTTAGTGCCGTACGATTCGTTCAATTGGCACCCCCTTGTCGACTCTGCCGATATCAGTCAGACAAAAAAGTTTCTACCTGGTCGAGAATGCGCTCCGCACATTCCCTCTTTGTGGTCTTTTCCACAAAAATATCTTTGCTACCTGGAGTCATTATTGTGATCTCGTTGTCGCTGGCTTCAAAACCGATGTCTGCGCGGGAGATGTCGTTGAAAACAATCATGTCCAGTCCCTTTTCAGCCAGCTTTTGCCTGGCACGCTCACGGTTCTGCTCGCCGTCCTCTGCCGCGAATCCTACTCGAAGCCGTCCGTTACCGTTATGCTTCAAATTAGCCACAATATCACTTGTTGGCACCAGCTTCAAGTTATTTATCGCACCTTCCCGTTCAAGCTTTCCCCTTGTCATGCCGTCTGAAACCTTATAGTCAGAGACCGCCGCCGCCATCAACAGCACATCGCAGCCTTCGTATTCCCGCTCAATCGCTTTTTCAAGATCCGAAGCCGTTTCAACATCGATCTGTCTGATGCCTGGAATCCGCGTGGTTGTGCAGTTTGCTGCTATCAGCGTCACCCTGGCGCCGCGGTCAAGGGCTGCCTCTGCCAGAGCCATGCCCATCCTGCCACTTGACCGGTTTGTGATATATCGCACTGAATCGATCGGTTCGCGGGTACCTCCAGAAGTCACCAGGACACGGACGCCCGCCAGACTAGCTGCCTGGTTGATACCAGCGCCCGCCTGCCCGCTGTTTGCTCCGCCTTGGGTCTCCACATGATCGTGGGCTTCACCCGCGGCTGTATCCCCAAGAAGCCGTTGCACCTCTTCGTATATCTCACCCGGCTCGGCCATGCGCCCGGTCCCCACCTCACCACAGGCAAGCTCGCCTGAGCCGGGCTCGACGATGATGACCCCGCGGCGCCGCAGTGTCTCGACATTCTCACGCACGGCGGCATGGTCCCACATCCGCTGGTTCATCGCCGGGCACACCATCACCGGTGCCTCAGTTGCCAGATAGGTTGAAAGCAACAGGTTGTCCGCCAGACCGGCAGCCATCTTGCCGATGGTGCCGGCGGTCGCGGGGGCGATTATCAGGAGGTCGCCCGAAGCAAGATCGATATGGCTGAAGGCAGATTCGGCGCTGGTGTCGAACATCTCGACCGCGACCGGATGGCCGCTCAGCGCCTGGAAAGTGATCTCGCCAACGAAGCGCTGGCTGGAAGGAGTCTGCACCACCCGTACATCATGGCCTGCTGACGTGAGCAGCCGCAGCAGCTCCACAGCCTTGTAAGCCGCGATGCTGCCGGTGACGCCGAGGATGATGCGGTTCCTGGAACTGTTCATGCCATTAATGATCGATGCCACCTGTAAGTCACGGGTGCCGCCGGGCCTTCAGATTCACAATTCAAGACCTGCCCCCACTGCGGGTGGACTTTGTCAGGCGCGGTAGCGGTAGGAGATCCGCCCCGCATCTATCTCTTCGAGTGCGACGGTGAGGATATTCCGGCTGCGCGTATCCATCATCGGCGGCGGTATATCGTCGATGCTACCTTCGTCACGGTTGCGGTAATAGTTGTTTATCTGACGCGCTCGCTTGGCTGCGATCGTAACCAGAGCATACTTGGAGTCGACCTTCTCAAGCAGCGAGTCGATTCTGGGCTTGTTCAACCTGGCCTCCTAAAGGCTGGACCTGATTAATGATTCGAGTTCATCTACCGCCTGTTCGACGGTTTTGTTAACTACAATGTAGTCAAATTCATGCTGTGACGCAAGTTCCTCCTCCGCGCGCTCCAGGCGGACTTTTCTTTCAGCGTCCGCTTCGGTATTCCTGCCGGCGAGCCTCGACCTGAGTTCTTCGACGCTGGGAGGTGCGATGAAGATCAGTATCGCCTCCGGCAACCGCTGCCTGATGTTGCGGGCGCCCTCGAGTTCGATCTCAAGTAATACATTCCTGCCCGATTCCAGCTGTCTGATAACCTCGCTGCGCAAAGTCCCATAACGGTTGGAACCATAAGTGACGTGTTCGAGGAAATCTCCCCGGGCGATCCGCTCGTCAAATTCTTCGGGGGAGAGGAAATAGTACTCGCGGCCTTCCTGCTCTTCCGGGCGTTTTGGCCGGGTCGTGGCCGAGCGCGAAAGAGAGGTATCGTCCAGCCGCGGCAGGACCTCGTTTATGAGGGTTCCCTTGCCTACGCCTGACGGGCCTGAGACTACGAAGAGGTGACCGCGGCGTGCGGGCTGACCAGCCGGGCCTGTCGGACTAGGGGCGAAAAAAAGTCACCAGCTCCCGGCGCTGCCTTTCGGAAAGACCGCCAACCGTCTTGTTGGGGCTGATGCGGCAGTGATTCAGCACCTTGGTGGATTTGACCTTGCCACAATTCGGCACGGCCAGCAACACATCGACGACCTTGGCGGTCTTGATGAACTCAGGCGGAGCCGCCAGGATCTCGTCGATCTTGATGTTGCCCTGTTTCAGGTCCTTCTTGAGCCGCGCACGTTGCGAGCGGATGTCATTAGCCCGCCGTAGCGCATCGAGGCGCTGCTCGAGAGTCCTTATAGGGGTAGCGGATGTCGGTTCGGAAGGAGACATCAACGGCTATTATATGAAGTCGGAGTCTCTGTTTGCAAGAAACATCCGCCGCCCGGCCTGGCGATGAAAATATACGCCTGCGCGGGAAAAAACAGATTCCCTGTGATAATCTGTCGGGCGAATGGGCATAAGGATCGGACAAGCCGAAGAGAAAGGACGGGCATGAGCAAGAAGCTGATCATAGCAATCATCATGTTGGTGGCAGGTCTTGGAGCGACGTTCCTGCTGACAGGCTGCGGCGAAGAGAAGTCCATGGAGCAGCCGCAGTTGCCCGATTTCTCCTCAACCCGGGCTGAAGCAGACCTGGACCAGAAGATAGAGGAACTCAAGAAGAAAGAGATGTCGGTGGAAGTCATCGTAGACGGCAAAAGCCAGGGCAAGTGGACCCAGGATGGCAAGGGCAGCTGGCGCCAGGACGACGCATCCTCGACTACTTCCTACACGATCTATAACGCTGACAAGAAAAAGGGCTGGACTGTTTCGGGGAAGACCGCGACCGAGATCGATCCCAGCCTGATGCAGATGTACGAAGTCAGCAGCCCGCTGCTGCTTCTTAGCGCTTATTCCTCGTTCTCGAACCTTCCCAGGACCGGGGGCAGCGATGATGTCTGGGAATGGAATGTGCCGGGACTGGGTTCTCTCAAGATCGAGTTCAAGGGACCGGACGGCGTTATCTCCAAGATAACTTCTGAGGATTCCACCTCGGGCGATTCGGTCATCGAGTTCAAGTACAGCGATGTCGGTGACGTGCCAGCGAGTACGTTTGAACTGCCCAGCGACGTCACGGTCGATACTTCCGGAACCGGAGGATTCAGTGGCGGCAGCATCACGGTGCCTGACACATCAGGAACTTCCACCAGCCTGACGCCACAGTATTAGAAAAGTATTCAGGCGGTCCCGATAAGCTCGCCCATGGAGCTCATACCTCGTATTTCCATGAGGTCCCTGAGCTCCCCGGCGAGCCGGGGTGCCAGCAGGGGGTCGCGGAAGCTGGCGGTGCCCACCGCCACCGCCGAGGCTCCGGCAGCAAGGAATTCGAGAACATCCTGCGCAGTCGTCACCCCACCCATTCCTATGACCGGCAGGTCCAGCGCCCTGCTTACCATATAGACCGCCCGCAAGGCGACTGGTTTGACCGCCGGCCCGGAAAGGCCGCCGGTCGTGTGGCCGAGCACCGGTTTGAGGGTCCAGGGATGAAGGGCCATGCCGTGGACCGTGTTGATGACTGACAGGCAGTCGGCGCCCCCGGCGGCAGCCGCTTTCGCCAGCTCCACGATATCCGTGACATTGGGAGTGAGCTTGACGATGAGATACTTTGATGTGGCCGCCCTGGCCAGTGCGGTCGCTTTCTCGGTGCGGCCCGGATCGCAGCCGAGCGCCTTGCCGTCAAGCTCGACGTTGGGGCAGGAGATGTTCAGTTCGACCGCGGTGACCTCGTCGCAGCCATCCAGTAGCTTGCAGCAGCGGCCGTAGTCGGCGGTGTTCTCGCCGGCAACGCTGGCGATGATCGGCGCCGGCAGCTCCGCCAGGCGCGGCAGGTCCTTGGCAATAAAATTCTCTATCCCCTTGTTGGCCAGCCCTATGGAGTTGAGCAGGCCGGCTGCCGTCTCATAGAGGCGTGGCGGCTCGTTACCTGTGCGCGGCTGCAAGGTGACCGTCTTGGGGACGTAGGCGGCAAAGGGGAACTCCTCGAATATGTCCGCCTCGAGGACGGCATCAGCTTCAAGAACATCAAAGGTCCCCGAGGCATTGATGATCGGATGCTTGAGGGGGATGGACCCCAGGGTGGTTTCCAGTGAAGCTGTCATGGGCGGCTCCTCACTATTGCTGTTCATGTTCGCTCATCATCGCCACAGCTCATTCTTCACTCACCACTCGATGTCAGCAGCCGGGAAGACCGGACCCTCACTGCAGGCGCGGCGATAACCGTCTACCGTCCTGATGACACAACCCTGGCAGGCTCCGACTCCGCAGGCCATGTGGGCGGCTACTGAGACCTGGGCGGTAGCTCCACAATCAGAGCACAGGCGGGCTACGGCGGCGAGCATGGCGTCGGGGCCACAGGCGAATATCTCGGGAAACTCGTCGGGCGCGCACTTATCCTCATCTCCGCTTGAATCAGCACCCTCCGGAATAGCATTCCCGGATGAATCATTCGTTTCTTCCAAAGCACAGAGTATCTCCGACAGCGGCTCGCTGACCAGACCCTTCCTTCCCATGCTACCGTCCTCGGTATAGACCTCCACCGGCAGGTTACGGAACAGCTCGGCGGCCACCGCCTGCCCCCTTGTCCTGAAGCCCAGCAGACAGCGGACGTCTCTCCCCCGCGCCGCGAGAGCGCGGGCTGTGAACGCCAGCGGTGCCGCGCCGATGCCGCCGCCGACTACCAGAGCCGGCCCTTCCCCGGTCAGGTCGAAGCCGTTCCCCAGGGGGCCCAGCACGCTCAGTCTGTCGCCGACCCTCATGCCGGCCAGCGAGATGGTGCCGCGGCCTACAGGTTCGATCAATATTTTTACCAGGTCGGAATCGATCTCGTGGACGCCGAGGGGCCGGGGAAGCAGTGGATCTAGTGATTGTCCGGCAGCGCGTACCATCAGGAACTGCCCCGGCCGGGCGAGCGCCGCGACTTCCCGGGCGACGAAAGATACAAGACGATACGCCCCCACGGGCCGGCTCTCGACCACGGGGCAGTCGTGAAGGCTAGCTGGTATGAGTTGGGCGTCCATGAAGATGCTGGAGTGTGTGGAGCTGGATACCGGGCTCGCGGCTGGCCTCGATTGCGGAGACTGCCGCCTCGGCGCCAGCTATGGTCGTCACGCAGGGCACGCCAGTCCTCAGGGTGGCGCGGCGGATCTCATAGCCGTCGGAACGGGCGCCGCGCCCGCGGGGCGTGTTGATCACGGCGTCGATCTTGCCGGTCAGGATCATGTCGACAACATGGGGTTTACCCTCAGTGAACTTGCGCACCGGTTTCGCGGGAACGCCGGCATCCTTGAAAGCAGCCGCGGTCCCAGCTGTGGCGACGATCTTGAAGCCGATCTCGTGGAGCCGTTTGGCGAGCTGGATGGCCGCCGGCTTGTCAGCGTCGCAGATACTGATAAATACAGTGCCCTCGCTGGGAAGCTTCTGCCCCGCCCCGGCCTGGGCCTTGGCAAATGCGATGGGGAAGGTGGTGGCCACGCCCATTACCTCGCCGGTGGACTTCATCTCCGGCCCGAGAGTGGTGTCGGCGCCGGGCAGCCGCGAGAAAGGCAGCACCGCTTCCTTGACTGTCACATGGGGATGGACCGGGCCGTCCGGCAGCTCCATGGCCGCCAGCTTTTCCCCGAGGATGACCCGGGTCGCGACCTTGGCAAGGGGCACGCCTGTGGATTTGCTGACGAACGGCACCGTGCGCGACCCGCGCGGGTTGGCCTCGAGCACATAGACCTCGTCGTTCTTGACCGCGTACTGGATGTTGATCAGGCCAATGACACCGAGCTCCAGGGCCAGGTTGGCGGTGTGCTCGCGCACACGCTCGACCAGCCGTTCCGCCAGGGAGAAGGTCGGGATGACACAGGCGCTGTCACCGGAATGGACGCCGGCCTCTTCGATATGCTGCATGACCGCGCCGATATAGACCTCCTCGCCGTCGCAGACTGCGTCGACATCGATCTCTATGGCGTCTTCCAAAAATTTGTCGAGCAAAATGGGGTGCTTGGGCGAAGCCTTGACCGCCGTTTCGATGTACCGCTCCAGGTCCTCCTGGCTGTAAACGATCTCCATGGCCCGGCCGCCGAGAACATAGGACGGGCGCACCAGCATCGGGTAGCCGATGCCGGCGGCGATATCGAGGGCCTCCGCCAGGCTGCGGGCGGTCCCGAAAGGCGGATGGGCGATTCCCAGCTTCTGCAGCACGGCTCCGAAACGGCCGCGGTCTTCAGCTAGGTCGATGGCGTCCTGGGGCGTTCCCAGGATAGGCACGCCGGCTTTCGACAAGCCGTCGGCTATCTTCAGCGGCGTCTGCCCGCCGAACTGCACGATGACGCCCTTTGGCTGCTCGTTCTCGACGACGTTCAGGACGTCCTCGAGGGTCAACGGCTCGAAGTAAAGCCGGTCGGAGATATCATAATCGGTGCTCACCGTCTCGGGATTGCAGTTGACCATGATCGCCTCATAACCACACTCGCGGCTGGTCATGACCGCGTGCACGCAGCAGTAGTCGAACTCGATTCCCTGGCCGATACGGTTGGGGCCACTGCCGAGGATGATGACCTTCTCACGCCCGGAGTCGAGGGCTTCGTTCTCCTGGTCGTAGCAGGAGTAAAAATAGGGCGTCTCCGCCTCGAACTCAGCGGCGCAGGTATCTACTGATTTATATACCGGGATGACGCCGGCGGCGATGCGGACGGCCCGGACTTCATCTTCGCTGGAGCCGGTCAGGGCTGCCAGTTCTGCGTCAGAGAAACCATCCTGCTTGGCGGAGCGCAGGTCGCCTTCGGAAAGGTCCGCCAGCGCCTTGCCCCGGAGCTTCTCCTCATGCCGGGATATGTCGGCGAACTCCTTAAGGAACCAGGGATTGATCTCGGTCGCCTCCTCGATCTGCTTGGCGGTGACGCCGCGGCGCAGGAGTTCCATGATCAGATCGTAACGCTCCGCGCAGGGAATGGCGATAGTGGCCAGCAGCTCCTCGGTGGTCGCCCCCGAATCACCCTCAACGTCAAGTTCACGTGAACGCATGGATTTCATGAAGGCTTCCTTGAAGGTACGGCCTATGGCCATGTTCTCGCCCACGCTCTTCATGTGCGTGGTCAGTGTAGTATCGACCTGGGGGAATTTCTCAAACGCCCAGCGCGGAGTCTTGACGACCACGTAGTCGATGGTCGGCTCGAAGCTGGCCGGCGTCTTGCGGGTGATGTCATTTGGAATCTCGTCGAGGGTGTAGCCCACGGCCAGGCGCGCGGCGATCTTGGCGATGGCAAAGCCCGTCGCCTTGGACGCCAGCGCCGATGAACGGGAGACACGCGGGTTCATCTCGATGACGACTATCTCCTCGGTCTCGGGATTCATGGCGAACTGGATGTTGGAACCGCCGGTCTCAACCCCGATCTCGCGGATGATGGCCAGCGAAGCGTCCCGCAAACGCTGGTACTGCGGATCAGTGAGGGTCTGTGCCGGGGCGACGGTGACGCTGTCGCCGGTATGCACGCCCATGGGATCAATATTCTCTATGGAGCAGACAATGACGACGTTGTCCGCCCGGTCACGCATGACCTCGAGCTCGAATTCCTGCCAGCCGATGACCGACTCCTCCAGCAGCACCTGGCCGATGGGGCTCGCGGTGACGCCGTCCTCGACGATGCGGCAGAAAGAATCCAGGTCGCGGGCTATGCCCCCGCCGTAGCCGCCGAGGGTAAAGCTCGGCCTGATGATTATGGGAAGCTTCAGGCCCTCGAGTTTCTCACAGGCTTCCTTGACCGATTTTGCCAGTTCGCTGTGGGGGACCCTGAGGCCGATCCGTTCGATCGCCTGCCGGAAGAGGTCGCGCTCCTCGGCGCGCTGGATGGCCTCGTAGTCGGCGCCGATCAGCTGGACGCCGAACTTCTCGAGCACGCCCGCCTCATAGAGGTCGGTCGCCAGGTTGAGCGCCGTCTGTCCTCCCAGAGTCGGCAGCAGCGCGTCTGGACGTTCAAGCTCGATGATAGCTGCGACGGTCGGCACATCAAGCGGCTCGATGTACGTTCGCGTAGCGAAGTCGGGGTCGGTCATGATCGTCGCCGGGTTGGAGTTGACCAGGATGACCTCGTACCCTTCCTCCATCAGCACCCGGCAAGCCTGGGTGCCGGAATAGTCGAACTCACAGGCCTGGCCAATGACGATCGGGCCGGAGCCGATCAGCATGATCTTGTGGATGTCGTCGCGGCGCGGCATCAGGCATCCTTTTCCCTGGAATTATTTTTGAAGCGCGCCGTCATGACTTCTTCAACTTGTTGATGACGATGTCGTTCACGAAATCGTCGAAAAGATAGCGTGAATCGTGCGGCCCCGGGCTCGCCTCCGGATGATACTGCACCGAGAAGGCCTGAACGTCCCGGCAGCGGATACCCTCGACAGTGCCGTCGTAGAGGTTCAGGTGACTGATCCGGGCTTCGCCGAAGGCGGTATCGAGCTTCAGTTCCTCCGCCGGCGGCGCCTCGAAGAAAGTCTTCGCGGGTCCGGGGGCAGCGCCTTCCGAATCGCCGGAAGCATCGGCGCCGGCGCTGATGGAAGCGTCCAGCCGCTCTGCGATCACTTCAGGCAACTCGACCGCGAAGCCGTGGTTCTGGGAGGTGATCTCCACCTTGTCTGTGTCGAGGTTCTTCACCGGGTGGTTGACCCCCCGGTGGCCGAACTTCAGCTTGTAAGTCTTCAGCCCGAGCGCCATGCTCAGGATCTGATGGCCCAGGCAGATGCCGAAGACCGGCACCTTGCCCAGCAATCCCTCGACGCAGCTGACCGCATAATCCAGCGGCGCCGGGTCGCCCGGGCCGTTGGAGAGGAAGACACCCTCGGGCTCCAGGGCCAGCACGTCTTCCGCGGTGGCCCAGGCAGGCAGGACGGTGACATTGCATCCCGCGGCGCCCAGCTGCTTGAGGATGGAGCGCTTGATGCCATAGTCAATCACGACAACACGGTAGATCCCCTTGAGGAACTCTATCTCGTAAGGTTCGGCGCAGGTCACGCGGCTGGCGAGATCGAGGCCGGCCATCGATGGCGTGGATTCGAGACGGGCTGCTATATCTTCTTCCGTGAAATCTCCCCAGAAGACGCCGGCGCGCATGGCGCCCACGCTGCGGATACGCCGGGTAAGTGCCCGGGTGTCAATACCGGCTACGCCGGTTACCTGCTGCTCGATTAGCCAGTCGACCCAGCCCATCTCGGCCCTGCAGTTGCGTGCCAGGTTGTGGGCTTCCCTGACAATAACAGCGCGGGAATGGACTGTATCCGACTCGTTGACCGCGAAATCGATACCGTAGTTGCCGATCAGCGGATAGGTGAAGGTGACCATCTGGCCGTGATATGAAGGATCGGTGAGGACCTCCTGGTAGCCGGTCATGCCGGTGTTGAAGACGGCTTCACCGAAAACGGCTCCCGGCGCGCCGAAGCCCTGACCGCGATAGATGGTGCCATCCTCGAGAACGACGGCTGCGGGCATCTCTTTTGAAGCATTCGAATTCGACTGGTTCATCAAGGCTGGTTCCTCTTTATCTGGTTCATAGAATATTGTGAGCCATGCGGCCGGCGGCGATTGTCAGCAGCACCCGGCCCCTGACCTTGCGCCCCGCGAAGGCAGTGTTGCGTGACTTGCTGTAAAAAGCGGCCGGATCGATCTCGTACTCCTCATCGATGTCGACCAGGCAAAGGTTTGCTTCCTGTCCCTCAGTGATAGCCGGCACCGGCAGGCCAAACGCCCGCGCCGGATTGGCAGACATCGCCTGCACCAGGACTTCCAGGGAAACCGCGCCGGGCGCTACCAGTTCGCTGAAAAGTACCGCAAACGCCGTCTCCAGACCGACGACGCCAAAGGGCGCCTCTTCGAAGGGCGTTTCCTTTTCCTGTGAAGCGTGAGGCGCGTGGTCGGTGGCAATGCAATCTATCACGCCAGAGGCCAGTGCTTCCACCAGCGCCTGCCGGTCGGCCTCGCCGCGCAGCGGCGGATTCATCTTGAAGCCGGTGTCGAGGCTGCGCACAGATTCATCATTCAGTACCAGATGGTGCGGGGTGGCCTCGCAGGTGACCCTGCCGCCGGCCCTGCGCGCCTGCTCGACTGCGGCCACGGAACGGGCGCAGCTGACATGGGCGATATGGACCCGCGCGCCCTCGTACAATGCTATCTCCAGATTGCGGGCCACATCGGCTGATTCGGCGGTCGCGGGAATGCCGGCCAGACCCAGCTGGGCCGAGACCGTCCCCTCGTTCATGACGCCAGCTCCGGCTAGGTCGAGGTCCTCACAGTGAAGACTCAAGGGGAGGTCGACGTTTCTGGCAGCCTGGAATGCGGCGCGCAGAAGACCAGCGTCGGCAACCGGGCGGCCATCATCAGTAAAGCCGGCGGCGCCGGCTCCGGCCATGTCCCACATGTCGCTCAGATGCTCGCCTTTCTCACCACGGCTTATGGCGCCGAGGAATGCGACCCGGACCAGCGCTTCTGCCTCGGCCACCTCGGCAAGGGAAGCTATGACCGCGGCGTTGTCCACCACGGGATCGGTGTTGGGCATGGCGCAGATGGTCACGTAACCACCTGCCGCTGCGGCTCGTGTTCCGCTCGCCATGTCTTCCTCGTCCTCACGGCCGGGGGAACGCAGATGCGCGTGCAGGTCGACAAAGCCAGGAAGCAGCAGCCTGCCGGCGCCATCGACGACCTGTGCGTCACCCACATTTCCCTTCCCGGGGGCTATGCGGGTGATCTGGCCTTTCTCGATGAGCACGTCAGTTCGCGTGTCGATGCCGGAAGCCGGGTCGAAGACCCGTGCGTCCCGGATGACGAGCGTGGCTTTTGTCCCTTTTTTGGCGATGGTCGTGGTCATTTGGCGATATTGCCTTCTGGTTTCGTGATAGCCGTGTTCATGCGCGAGGGCCTGATCTCATCCCACCGCGTGGATATTCTTGACAGCTTCATCGATATTGGAGCCGGATTTGCCGCCGGATTTACCGCTTGAGGCCTTGCCGGCCACCGGCTCGCTATCAGCGGCCGTGTCGGCGGCGGCATTGTCGACGATGATACGGTAAAGAACCGCCATACGGACCGCCAGCCCGGCCTCCACCTGCTGCAGGATCAGGTTCTCCTGCGAATCCGCCAGGGCACCCTCGATCTCGACTCCACGGTTGATTGGTCCCGGGTGCAGCACCCGTTGACCCTTGCCTACGTGACGCAGGCCGACCTGGTAGGCGGCGATATACTCGCGCAGGGAAGGCAGGTAGTTGGCGCCCTCATGGCGCTCCTTCTGCATCCTCAGCAGGTAGATGACGTCCATGCCAGCGAGGGCATCCAGGCTGTGGGCGGCTTCCACGCCGAATGCCTCTACGCCGCGCGGGAGCAGCGAAGGCGGCGCCACCAGCGTCACCTTCATGCCCATCTTCTGGAAACCGATCAGGTTCGACCGGGCGACGCGGCTGTGGAGGATGTCGCCGACGATCGCCACTTTGAGGCCCTTCAGCTCCCCGAACTCCTGCTGCAGGGAAAAGATGTCGAGCAGGCTCTGGGTGGGATGCTCTCCCATGCCATCACCGGCGTTGATCACATGCGCTTCGGTGAAGCGTGATACGAACGCCGCCGCCCCCACATGGGGATGGCGGATGACGATGATGTCCGGCCGGTAGGCGTTCAGGGTCAGGGTCGTATCCTTGAGCGACTCGCCCTTGCCGACAGCGCTGGAGTCGGCCTTGACGTTTATGACATCTGCGGAAAGCCGTTTGCCCGCCAGTTCGAACGAAGTGCTCGTGCGGGTGCTCTTCTCATAGAAAAGGTCAATTACGGTACGGCCGCGAAGCGTCGGCACCTTTTTGATGTCGCGCTTGGAAAGATCGAGGAAGTCCACGCGCGCCGTCGCCAGCAACGATTCGATATCCTCATGGGAAAGGTCATTCATGGAGAGCAGGTGGCGGTTCATGACAACACCCCCATGATCGGTTCGTTCCGGTTCATGACTCTACCCCCTCGCGGGTCGCTTCCAGGACGATCTCGTCCTCCCCGTCGACCTCGGAGAGCCGCACGTTGATGCGCTCGTCCGTCGCGGTGGGAAGGTTCTTGCCGACAAAATCCGGCCGGATGGGCAGCTCGCGGTGACCGCGGTCGACCAGCACCGCCAGCTGGATGCTCGACGGCCGGCCGTAATCGAAAAGCGCGTCGATGGCGGCGCGGATGGTGCGTCCGGTGAAAAGCACGTCATCGACCAGCACGATGGTCATGTCGTCGATACTAAAAGGCAGGTTGGTTCCCTTGATCTCCGGCTGCGCCAGCCGCGAGCGCACGGTGAGGCTGCCCCGGGCGGCGACGTCGTCACGGTAGAGGGAGATATCGAGTTCGCCCACGGCAATCTCCTGGCCGGTGAACTGCTCCATGAGTTTGGCGAGGCGATGCGCCAGATGGGCGCCGCGGGTGTGGATGCCGACCAGAGCCAGCTGCCCCGGCTCCTGGTCTTTCTCGAGGATCTCGTGGGCGATGCGGACGATAGTGCGCCCGAGCTGATCGGCGGAGACTACTGTCTTGACAAAAATACCGCTCACACGCGGGTCCAGGATGCGGACACGCTGTGGCGGCTATGGAGGAATTTACCTTTTATCAGGCTCATCTTGCTCCCTTGTCAGCCTCACTGGGCGTGAATTAAAGGGTGATGCACAAGCACTGGTAGTCTATCGGAAGGAATGGGCGGGAGTCAAATGGGACGTCGCGAGAACAGCGGGCGTAATCATATAAAGCGGCTCCAGGCATTATCAGACACTGATGCGGATGAATCCACAATCAAGTCCTGACCCCGCTCTAGCCTTCCAGCCTGAAGCTCACTATTTTAGGAACGCCCCCAAAACCCTAAAAAGTAAAGCTCCCCTGACATTCCCAGCACTCTTGTGCAGTAAGCTCCTTGAGAGCGCCGAGCTTGATCAGCTCTGGCTGTTCATACGGTTCCCGTACTTCCTTTTCCGTCATCTCCATCTCCCTAATACCACAATTAGACAACGATTTATGGATAAAAGTATTCAGTGAAGCACTGATCAAATGCGCACGCGGTGTTGGTGAATGTATAAGCTGATGTGCCCACCGGCCAAAAGTACTTCACCGAGAACGAAACCGACCCGCCTGGAGCGATATTGCCAAGCGCTGGCAACGGCGACGGACTGGCAAGGTAAATGCCATTCGTCGCCGTCATGCTTAACATGCTGACATTATAAGCGGCTGGTCCAATATTATCCATTCTGTAATCTACTGTCACCCACCTGTAAGGATCTCCAGCTACGAGGTAAGGTCCCCTGACCTTGAACAGTGTGAGACTTGGCCTGCCGCTGCTCTTGCAGAAGGTGCCTGCAGCTGATCCGGTGTTGCCGGCAGCATCGGTAGCGGTTATCACAACAGAATGCGAGCCGTAGTCAACACCGGCGGTCGGGCAGCTGACAATCCCCGCCATATCAACAGTGCAGGCGATTTCCGGGCCGCTATCGATGCTTGCAACGGCTGAGACTACGCCGACTGCGTCCAAAGCCGTGCCGGTTATCGTCGGGCTGTCGCTTGTATAGATAGTGTCACTGGGACCGCCATAAGTCACGACCGGTGCCGTTGTATCGACTACGGTTATCGTCATGGTGACCGTGCCGGTATTGCCGGCGACATCGATGGCCGAGCAGTTGACGGTCGTAGCGCCAATCGGGAAGGTCGAGCCGGAAGCCGGGGTGCAGGTGGGTACACCAGCTACGCCACTCAAGGCGTCAGTGGCGCTCACTGTGAAGTCTGCAACGGCACCCGATGGACCTGTTGCCTCAACGATCATGGAACCTGAAGTGGTCACATCCGGAGGAGTCTTGTCGATCATGACTGTTGCTGTCTTGTCTGCCTCCACATTTCCGGCAACATCGGTGGAACGGTAAGTGATCGTATGTATTCCATCACCATAAACAGCCACTGCCGCGCCATTCTGGGATGCGCCGGCATCCAGCTCATAAGTCGTGGAAGCGCAACCACTGCCCGCATCGGTGCAGGTCAGGTTGACAGTCACATCGGTGTTCTGCCAGCCGGCAGGAGCGTTGTCTGTGGTTGCCGGCGGAGTACAATCGGCGCCGCTGTTCACCGTCGTGGTGCTTGTCGCCGAGTTGCCGGCCTTATCGGTGACTACGACTGTTACTGTATGGTCGCCGCAACCAAGGTCACCATTGATCGGGCAGGTGAAGCCGGTGGAACTGGTCCCGCCGCTATCTGAATCCGAGCTGTTGTAATAACCGTCGGAATCATGGCTGCCAGTCGAGTCGCTATAGTAGAAATCATGATCGACGTCGGCGCCGTCATGGTCATCGTCGTAGCCGTCGTGATCGTCATCATAGTCATCGCGATCATAGTCATATCCATCGTGATCGTCATCATACTCATCATGATCATTGTCACAACCGCCGCCGCCCGTACTGCAGTTGAGCTTGACGCCATCAAGGTAGACTACCACCGAGGCGATGCCGCTCGATGGAGCCGGATCGTGATACTTCACCGAAACGCCCTGGGGCGTCGCGGAAACACTGTCGATGATCGGCGCTACATTGTCGGTCACTTCAAAGGTGTGCTCGCGCTCGCTACGATTACCGTACCTGTCCTTGACCGATACACGCATCGAATGCTTGCCGGATTTCATCCCGGAAGCCTTGCAGTTGATCTTGCGGTTGGTCTTCACACAACCGGTGACCATTGCTTCGGTTACCTGTACAGTGTCGCTTTCAGCGTCAACGTCGCTATCAACGTCGAGGAACTCAGCTTCTACCGTAGCTGAACTATGGTCGTCGTCCTCCCTCGCGTCAACGCGGGTGAAAAGTGGAGGAGTCGCATCGTAGCCAGTCAGGCTGGTGGTAGAGGTTGGGAAGGTCTGAGCGCTGGCGGCCCCTGCAAACAGGCCAAGAAAAATCACAGTCCCTATTGCTACTAAAGACATGCAGAACAACAGTTTTCGTGTGGATGTGCTGGTATTCATCCCTCACCCTTCCCTATGAAATTTGCTGGGGTCAAATCCGCCCGCTGGCACTTATCATGCCCAACCTAAAAAATCAGGTTAGTAATGATACAGCTTTCGACTATATTTGTCATCTTTTTTTTATATGTGTCAGCAAATTGTTGGATGAAGCGTGTCATTACATAATTCATTTTCAATATTGGATGCGTGGATATGCGGCGGATAAACCATGGAATTGGCTGAAATCCAGGCAATCCTTCGCCGGGACCTCAGGAAGGATCGAACCTCAGGAAGGATCGATATATACAGGCGACTCTGTCAGCCTGATATCCTCCGCGTCTGTCTTCTTCTGCTGACCGTAGATATCAGTGATAGTGACCTTGCCGCTGATTTCAGATGGCAGCGGCTGGCTTCCCCAGAGCACGTAGACGCTCCGCCCGTCGATAGTGAAGCGGTACTGGCCTTCGGCCAGCTTTTCAGCGGAATCGAAATAATCGATCTTATCGACCATCGTTTTGAACGCGTAGAAAGGCTTCTGCCTCTGACAGAGCGCCGGATCGAAGGGGTCACCGCGCACCGCGCCAGGGCTTGCCTCACATCTCACCAGAAGCGAGGTCTCTTCCGTGGGAGTCGAGTTATCCAGTCCCAGGTAGAAGAGCTTGTCGGCGCCACGGCCGAAGGCCTCTACAAAAGACCTGACCAGCACAGCTGACCATTCTTCCTGAGAGAGACCATGCAGGCCGGTAGGGTTGATCTCGGACTCTTCGTCAGGAACGATGCCTCGCGCCTGGAAGAAAGCTGTGGACTTGGCGTACTGGATCTCCGTGACCCAGACAGGCTTGTCCAGGCCCAGCTCATCCATCAACCGGTTGAGGGCCTCCAGCTGCAGCCCCTCCCCCTGAGTGATGGAATGGATCGTCAGGATATCTATATAGTCCGCGCCGGAGCCGCCCAGGATCGAGCGCCAGAATGGCAGCTCCTTTTCCGTGAGGTAGGCGATGCCGCCGTTGAGTATCTTTGCGCCCGGATCCGCCGCCTTGACCGTGTCATGGGTCGCCGTCAGGACTTCGAGGTAGTCGGCGTCCTGGGGATCGCCTTTGAAGAACGAGCCATTGTCGATATCGGGTTCGTTGATGACTTCCCAGTATTTGATGGGATAGACGAGGCCGGGCATGTCGTCTTCGCCGTCGCCGTCATAGCGCTCGACCATAGACTGGACGAAGCGCCGGTAAGCCTCCGGGTCGCAGGGCTTGCCGCGATATTCGCCGAGGATGGAAAAAAGCCGGCGGCCTTCAGGGAGTTTCTCGTGACAGCGCACCTGGTCCCAGTTGGCGTAGGGCCAGATGGTGGCCACCAGCAGCATCCCGTATTCCTGGGACTGGCCGACGTACTCGTCGATGACGCTCCAGTCGTAAGTTCCCTCTTCCTTTTCTACCTCGCCCCAGATGAACGGCCCGGGATGGGGTCGTTCCCAGTGGACGCCCAGTTCGCTGACGAACTGATAAGAGCTGAGGGCGCGGAAGAAGCCGAAGTGGCTGCGTTCGTATTGCTGGAATTCGGGGGATTGGTAGAGGGTGGTCCGGGTGCCGTCAAGGCTGACGCCGCAGCCGGCCGTGGCCAACATCATAGCGGTCAAGGTCGCGAACAGAGCAGCCGGAAAGACTGTTGAGATTATCCTGAGAAATCTGCAGCCTGGATCTAACATCATAAGCAGAGGATACCCCTGGATTCGGCATCCTAAAGCCGCCCCGCCTGCTGCTGGCTACTCCGCCTGCCTGCATCCGCTGGTTACAGGCGCCCCGTCACGATGTCGTCCACCACTTCCGGGTCTGCCAGGGTCGAGGTGTCGCCCAGGTCTTTCGGTTTGGTCTGGCCGGCGGCTATCTTCCTGAGGATGCGCCGCATGATCTTGCCGCTGCGGGTCTTGGGAAGGCCGGCGACGAACTGGAGTTTGTCCGGTTTGGCGATGGGACCGATCTCTTCCTGCACATGGGCGCGCAGGACCTTGCGCATGTCTTCGGAACCGTCGTAGCCCTCGGCCAGGGTCACGTAGGCGTAGATCCCTTCCCCCTTCACATCGTGGGGAAATCCGACTACTGCAGCCTCTGCGACGGCCTCATGGGAAACCAGCGCCGATTCGATCTCGGCGGTGCCCATGCGATGGCCGCTGACATTGACCACGTCGTCGATTCGTCCCTGGAGCCAGTAATCCCCTTCGGGGTCGATGCTGGCGCCGTCACCGCTGAAATACTTCCCGGGGAAGCGCTCGAAATAGACTTCCTTTACCCGCTTGTGCTCGGGGTCGCCATAGGTACCACGGATCATCCCCGGCCAGGGCTTGTCGATGACCAGGTAGCCGCCCTCGTCGACGCCGGCGGGAGTGCCGTCCTGGCGCACGACCTGGGGGACCACGCCGGGGAACGGCCGGTTGGCTGAACCCGGTTTCATGGTCATGGCTCCCGGCAGCGGTGTAATCAGGATGCCACCGGTCTCTGTCTGCCACCAGGTGTCGACGATCGGCAGTTTCCCGTGGCCGACCTGTTCGTAGTACCACATCCAGGCTTCGGGGTTGATCGGCTCGCCGACGCTTCCCAGCAGCCGCAGGCTTTTCAGCGGATGCTTCGCCACCCAGTCGTTGCCTTCGCGCATGAGCGCCCTGATCACTGTCGGCGCCGTGTAGAGGATATTCACCTGGTGCTTGTCGCAGATGTCCCAGAGGCGGTCGGGCTCGGGGTAGTTCGGCACTCCCTCGAACATGAGGCTGGTGGCGCCGTTGCTCAGGGGGCCGTAGACGACATAGCTGTGGCCGGTTATCCAGCCGATGTCGGCAGTGCAGAAGTGCAGGTCTTCCTCGTGGTAATCGAAGATCCACTTGAAGGTCAGGTGAGTAAAGAGCAGGTATCCCGCCGTGGTGTGCAGGACACCCTTGGGCTTACCGGTGGAGCCGCTGGTATAGAGGATGAACAGCGGGTCCTCGGCGTCGAGCTCCTCCGGCGGGCAGTAGTTCTCGATGTCATCGGCGGCCATCTCCTCGTGCCACCAGTGGTCACGGCCTTCCTCCATGGCAGTTCCGGCGCCGCCGATACGGGCGACGACGATCATGCTGTCAACCGTCGGGCAATGTCGCAGAGCCTCGTCGGCGTTGGCCTTGAGCGGCACTACCCGGCCGCCGCGCATGCCGCCGTCGGCGGTGATCAGCATGGAGGCGCTGCAGTCGCGGATGCGGTCGGAGAGTGAACCGGCGCTGAAGCCGCCGAAGACGATGCTGTGGATGGCGCCGATGCGGGCGCAGGCGAGCATGGCGATGGCCAGCTCGGGGATCATCGGCAGGTAGATGCTGACGCGGTCACCACGGCCGATATTGTGTTTCTTCAGCACGTTGGCGAAGCGGTTGACCTCGTAGGCGAGCTGCTCGTAGGTGAAGGTACGGTAGCTGCCGTCGTCGGCCTCCCAGATAAGCGCCGCCTTGTTGCGCCGCCAGGTGGTCAGGTGCCGGTCAAGGCAGTTATGGGAGACATTGAGCTGGCCGCCGATGAACCAGGCGATCTCGGGCTTGTGGAAATCGTACTCGAGGACCTTGTCCCACTTGCGGTACCAGTCCAGGTGCTCCTCGGCCATCTCAGCCCAGAAGCCTTCGGGATCTTCCACCGAGCGCTTATATATCTGCTCGTACTGCTCCATGCTGCTTATGTGCGCCTGCTCGCTGAATGCGGGCGGCGGCGGAAAGTGACGCTTCTCGTGCATGAGCACGTTGATGGCGATCGGGTCGATCGTGGTTTCTTCGGTGGGAGCCTGGCCGGTGGCTGCCGGGTCTCCGGTGGCTGCCTGTGGATCAGTCTGTCTGCTGTCGTCTGGCACGCTTGGACTCCTTGTTATTGGCCCTCGGACTAAAACCACTGCTTCTTATACCCGGTTGACCGCGTCTAAACGCGCAGGCCGTTGATTTGCATTCCGCGCAGCACGGTCCGGGGTCCAAGAATTCTAACAGGGCATGGGAACAGGCGCCACAATCTTATTGAACACAGCCTGCCGATTTGAAAAGATGAGCCAGGTACCAGGATCAAGCGGCCAGGAAGACCTTCATTGCAGAAAAGTGACTCGCGAAAAGCAATGCGAACTCCACACCCGTTCACCTCGGGTCATACAATGGCGCTCGCCCTGATTGTTTTTCTTGCGCTTAATATCTTTTTTGAACTGATCATGATCTCGATCACCCTGGCTGACAGCGAAACATTGCGCATGTACCTTCAGCCACAACTGACCGGCGTGATGCTTGTGATACTGACGGCGCTTGCTTTTCTCACCTGGTCGTTCCGCGTACATCGAAACCTGGCCGCGCTTGGCGCCCGTGACGTGAAGGGCATGTCGATCTGGGCGATCGCCTGGTTCTTTATCCCCTTTGCGAACCTGTTTGTCCCTTATTTCTTTTTACGGGAGATATGGAGAGGCAGCGATCCCAATGCGGATATGTCCAATGCCTTCGCCTGGAAGAACGCGAAGGTGCCCTACTGGGTGATTACGTGGTGGGTATCGTGGGTGCTTTCGGTATATGTCGTCTGGTCTGTCTGGTACATATCATCCACCCTCAAAATCGAAGCGGCCGTTCTGGCTATCCTCTTTGTCGGCAGGATCGATATCTGGCAGGTGAAGAAGTACGGACGGCTGTTGGAAAAGGGTGATACGGATCTGAAGACCGCCCCGATTGAGATGGGACGGGCCGACCCTGTCATGGTCAGGAACAGCCCTTCGGTGGCACAGCCTGTCTGGAATCAAAAGACAGCGGGAGAGATAGTATCTTCGCCGGCGGTTGCCGGTGGAAGGGTTTTTTTCGGCAGCGGCGATGGATATTTCTATGCCCTGGATGCCGCCACCGGCGAAATCATATGGCGTTCGAAGGGAGACGGACCGATGGACTCCAGCCCAGCCGCCGCCGGTGACGCCGTCTGTTTCAGTGGCAGCTCTTTCGTCACAGCAGTCGATGCTGCATCAGGACATGAGAAGTGGAAACTAACGATCGAGAGAGCGATACCTCCTTCTCTCGCGGTCGACGGGGGCAGACTCTATTTCGGTACTTACGACAAATGCCTGCATGCTCTTGACGTGTCGACGGGGCATGAGCTGTGGCGCTTCAAAGCCGGTGACATCATTGACTGCTGCCCGGCAATCGCAGATGGCATCGTTTTTGTGGGGTGCTTTGATAAGACTCTCTACGCGATCGAGACTTCCAGCGGCATCCTCAGATGGAGCGTAAAAATCAAGGGGGCAATAGACGGCCCCCCGGCAGTAAATGGCTCGCGCATCTTCTTCGGCAGCCATGACTGCTTCCTCAGGGCCGCGGATATCGAAACTGGTTCGATACTGTGGGAGTTCAAGACCGGCAGCCCGATATCCACTCGCCCGGCGATCGACCTGGGTCTGGTCGTTTTTGGCAGCTACGATAATTACGTCTACGCCCTGGACGAAGAAACGGGAGTGCAGAAATGGGAGTTTCAGACTGAGAATTCGGTGGCATCATCACCTGTGATTGCGGATGGAGCCGTCTATTTCGGGAGTTTTGACCGGATGATGTATTCGGTAGATCTGGCTACTGGAACAGAGCGGTGGCGTTACCCCTCTCTTGACTGGGTCCAGTCCTCGCCGGCGATTGTAGGTGGAGTCATCTATTTTGGCAGCAAGGACGGCCATTTCTATGCAATCAGGGATACAGTCAGATCCTGATCTGGAGCTACGCTACTGACTTGAAGCTGCGGTCCTGACTTGAAGCTGCGGTCCTGACTTGAAGCTGGGGTGTCCTGACTTGAAGCTGTACTACTACAGGAGGAATCGATGAGCTCACGCGTCGTCAGGATATTGAAATTCGAGACAGCCGCGGCGCTGGTCCTGCTGGGGCTTTCTTTATTCCCGCTCGGCTGTGGCGATGAAGAGCCCGTCAAGCTCGAGGGCGTGGAGGTACGCGAGTATCAGGGTAAGGACCTCTCCTCGGTCGCCACCGATTTCGTCGAGAACTCGATCAAGGGCCCGCAGTATATCGATCAGGAAAGTTACAGGCTTGAGGTCGGCGGACTGGTAGACCGGCCCCGCGAATACACTTACGACGAAGTGCTGTCCCACCAGAGTTATTCCAAGGTCTCCACCCTGGAGTGCGTGGAGGGCTGGAAGGTGGATATCCTCTGGGAGGGGATGCTGGTGCGCGACCTTTTCCAGGAGGCGGGCGTGAAGCCGGAAGCCAACACCGTGGTCATGTACGCGGCGGATGGCTATACCTCTTCGTATCCGCTGTCGTGGTTCTATGACAGGGATATCATCATGGCCTGGAAGATGAACGATATCACCATCCCCTCTGAACGCGGCTTCCCCTTCCACCTGGTCGCCGAGGACAAGTGGGGCTACAAATGGATCAAGTGGATCACGAAGATCGAGCTGACCAGCGACCCTAGCTTCCGCGGGTACTGGGAGTCGCGCGGATATAACCAGGATGGAGCGAGGACGGGGCCGAAGTTCGGGTTCTAGCAGGCGCTGGACCCATGGGCTTGTTCCGTCTTGGGGGTGTGATAGGCTCATCCCATGATGGATCTCATCGTTATAACAAGCCTTGTTCTATCGCTTGCGACCCTGTTTCTGCTGGTTGTCGTCCTGCGCAGACTCCCGGCTGGAGATGGTGTTGACACCGGAGCAGCGATCAGGCAGGAACTCCGGCTGAGCCGTGAAGAAGCTTCGAACGCGGCCCGCGAGTTGCGCGAAGAAGTAGCCCACACTCAGAAAGCCTCAGCTGACACTATCGTCCGAACCATGGGCGCCATGGGCACGAGTCAGCAGGAGCAGCTTCAGGGAGTCGCTGCCGGCATCGGCAGGCTCACCGACTCGAATGCAGAACAGCTGGCGAAACTGCGTGATACCGTCGACGGCCAGCTGAAGGTCCTGCAGGAAAGCAACGAGCGGAAGCTCGACCAGATGCGCGTCACCGTGGATGAAAAACTCCACAGTACCCTGGAAAAACGGCTGGGCGAGTCGTTCCGACTGGTCAGTGAGAGGCTGGAGGCTGTCCAGAAAGGGCTGGGCGAGATGCAGAACCTGGCCACCGGGGTCGGCGACCTCAAAAGAGTTCTAACCAACGTCAAGGCGCGCGGCACCTGGGGCGAAGTCCAGCTTGGAGCCATCCTCGAACAGATCCTGACTCCGGACCAGTATGCCGCGAACGTCCAGACCAGCGACTGCTCTTCAGAGAGGGTCGAATATGCGATAAAGCTGCCGGGTAGGGAAGACCAGCCTGAAGCGGTGGTCTGGCTGCCGATTGATGCCAAGTTCCCACATGAGGATTATGCCAGACTGGTGGACGCCACCGAGCAGGCAGATGCAGAAGCTGCGAGAGTGGCCCTGTCGGCCCTTTTGCGGGCGGTTGAAAAAGCGGCCGGGGATATCCAGAACAAGTATCTCAATCCGCCGAAGACCACTGATTTCGCCATCATGTTCCTGCCCACTGAAGGGCTGTATGCTGAGGTCCTGCGCCATCCCGGCATGGTCGAGAAGATGCAGCAGAAATACCGGGTGGTAGTCGCCGGCCCAACCACTCTCTCCGCTATCCTCAACAGCCTCTGGATGGGATTCCGTACCCTTGCTATCGAGCAGCGCTCAAGTGAAGTCTGGCAGGTGCTGGCGGCGGTCAAGACGGAGTTCGGGAATTTCGGCGACGTGCTGGCGAAGGTCAGGAAGCAGTTGCACACCGCTGAGAAGACCATCGGCGACACCGAGGTGCGCACACGGGCGATGAAGCGCAAGCTGCGCGAGGTCGAGCAACTGCCATCTGAATCGGCGGCGGAGATCCTCAATCTCACCCTGCCCGATGAGGAAGAAGGCGGAGATACCAGCGATACTGGAGAAAGCGACGATGCCGGCGACCGCTAAAGTCGCCCTTTTCTGGGACGAGTCGTTCCTCTGGGGTCTTATCGCTTACGATACGTTCCGGGAACTCGGTATTGATTTCGACCTGCTTGCGTCGAAGGAGATCCGGCAGGACATGCTGGATGGCTACGATATTCTCTTTGTACCTGGGGGCTGGGCGAGTGACAAGATCGTGGCGCTGGGAGAAAGGGGGCGTCAGAAGATCCGCGCCTTCGTCGACTCTGGCGGCAGCTATCTCGGAATCTGTGGAGGAGCCGGCCTCGCGCTCAGCCACGAGACCGGCCTGGCGCTGGCACCAGTCAGCAGGGTGCCTACACGGATCCGGCTACCAAGTTTCAGTGGCGGCATCAGCCTTCGTCACGCGGTTGCTGATCACCCAATCTGGCGGGGCATACCGGAGGGCGCCGAATGTCACGCCTGGTGGCCCGGACAGTTCGCGCTGGAAGACGCGGACGATGTCACAGTACTGGGCATTTATGGCACCCCGGCAACGAATTCCTGCGTCACCGATCTGCCGGTGCTTCCTGATATGGACTGGATGGCCTGGGAGCGGAATTACGGGATCAACCTGAATCCGGAGCGAATCATCGGCGAGCCCGCCGTGATCGAGACCAGTTTCGGCAAGGGCAAGGTCCTGCTGTCATACCTCCATTTTGAGACCCCTGGAGACGAGACCGGGCATCGGATACTGCTGAATATCCTCCAGTACCTTGCGGGGGCAAAGACAGTTACGAGACCTGTTCCGGTGGCCGTCACGAAAACCGGCAGATCTCGCGCTGCCGGGGATGTTGCCAAAGCCGGCTCTGCTCACTGGAAAGAAGCAATGACTATTGCGGACGGCCTCCGGGATTCCGCTGATGGGCTGATCTCGTTCGGAACAGGGAACTTTCTCTGGTATCAGCGCAACGACTGGATCCTGCAATGGCGGCGCGGTGTCAGGGGTGTCGAGTGTTCGACTCTTGCTGCCATGCTCAGAAGGCTGTCCGCCAGCCTTGCTGCTATCGATGATGTGGACGAGGAGGTTATCGATGACCTGCGGCGCTTGAAAGATGTGTCCCTGACCTTCTTCGAGGACGCCCCGAAGCTGCTGCTGCTGGAGCGCGATGCCATGGGCGAAGGCCCGATCAGCCCGCTTAAATCCGGCGATGAACGAATCCTGTCTCTCAGGAGGAAACTGTTTTCTGAATCCCGGCGCTGTGGCGGACTTTATAAGGAGATAATCGAGCTCACGGACTGGATCCTGCTGCCCTTGCTGCGTAAAGAGCTACGGGAATTCAGGTGAAGGATCAGGTGAAAATGGTCGGAGATGAACCGGGGAGAAATGGGCAGGAAAATAACCCGGGGGACACAAATAACCCGGGGGACACTTTACTTAATTGGAATTAAGTAATGTGTCCCCCGGACTGCTAATTAAGTAATGTGTCCCGCAGGTTATGCGCCGCAGGTTATGTGTCCTGCAGGGCTTTAACCAGCAAGTTTTACCAGCTGGCGGTCTTGCTCTCCTCGACCAGGCCCACAAAGCCAGCGTAGTCGACCTCAGTGATGCCATCCATCACCTTGTCGACGCCGCGTAACTGCATGTCCTCCTTGAGGACGTAGACCTTGTAGTCACTGGCGGCGGCAGTCATTCTTTCAGCGACTGCGGTGCCTGGCATTGCCGCATAGATGCCATCCTCGTAAAGCAGGATGGACGAGCCCTTGTTAGCATACTTGAGGCAATCCTCAAGTGACATTGATTCGAATGGTGATTTATTAATCAGGTGAAGCATGCCGCTCCTTTCTAGAACATGAAGAAGTTCTTCTGCTCCTCCATCATCTTCTCGACTGCGTCGGCTTCGATGATCTCGGGTTCGATGACCAGGTCCTCGAGCGTAAGCCCGCGGGATTCCATGGATGTCCTGTCGATATAGATCTTTTCGATATCATAGGCTTCAAGGGCCCTGAAGGTTGGCGAGAAGTTCTTGATGCCGGTGCTGGAATTATCCATGCCGTTCTTGATGGCAAGCACGCCGTCATCGATGAAGAGCACGCTGACATCCTGATCGTACGCGCCCATGATGAGCACGTTCTCCAGGCCTTCAAAAGAATAGATCGATCCGTACGGAGCCGTGCGGAATACGACCATAAGTTTTGCCATTTCTTCACTCACTTGTAGTCACCTCTTCCTTAGGCTCTGAATTCAACGAGGCGGTCCGCCTCGATCGCAAGTTCTGTTAGCATTCCCAGGCCGCCGATCTTGAAGCCTTCGGCGATGACGTCATCGTTGATGCCGCGCCGCTTGGCTGCGGCTACGCAGACGATGACATCGATGTTGTTGCTGGTCGCCAGCTCGGTCCACTGCTTCTGGATGTGACGGTCATCCGCCTGCGGATCCATCAGCTTGGTGGAGTTGAGTACGCCATCCTGATAAAAGAATACGCGCAGGATCTCGTGACCCTTGGCCAGCGCTGCCTTGGCGAACTGGTAGGCGCTGTCCGAAGCCTCGTGCTGATATGGCCCTTCCGTGATCAATAATCCAAATCTCACTTCCTCACTCCTTCCTGAATATCGTTTGACGATTTCACTTACTTTTCAACACCCTCCCGGCACAACTGCACTCCAGCCGCGCCTATGCCCGTGATGCTGATAAAAGGCGGCTGCCCCGGGAGAATCCCCGGAAGACAGCCGCCTTTGAAAAACCAACCGTAAAGGCGATCCGCCTACGGCATCAGGCCATATCGATGTAACCGCACGGGCATTCCTCTGCGCACTTGGCGCAGCCCACGCAGACTTCGAGCCTGAACTTGTACGGGTTGCCTTTCTCATCACGCTCGTCGAGTTTCTTGACGGCGCTGTAGGAACAGAACGAGTAGCAGTTACCGCAGTCGAAGCACATGCCGCAGCTCATGCAGCGGATGCTCTCTTCCTTGCACTGGTCATCTGTCCAGGTGGAGACGACCTCGTTGAAGTTACCCTTGCGATCGTCGACGGGGATATGCTGCTTCTCCACCCTCGACGCCTCGGCATAGTAATTCAGCGCCATCTGGTCGGACTTGATGACCTTCAGCGGGAACTCCTTGGGGATCTCCTCGCCGCGGATGTGATGATCCATGGCGTTGGCAGCCTTGCGGCCGAGGCCGATAGCCTCAGTCACGGTGCCAAGCCTGTTGGTCACATCGCCGCCGGCCCAGACTCCGTCTTCGCTGGTGGCTCCGGTGGCCTCATCTACGGTGATCCAGCCCTTCTCATCCTTGAAGGTGTCGAGTCCATCGAACTGGGCGCCCTGGCCGATGGCCGGCAGCACCATGTCGCAATCGATGACGAACTCGGAACCTTCGACGGGCTCCGGACGCCGGCGACCGCTGTCGTCAGGCTCGCCCAGCTCCATCTTGATGCACTTGAGACCGGTGACCTTGCCACCGTCGCGCACTATCTCGACCGGAGCAGTCAGGTACTGGATGTTGATTCCCTCCTCGAGGGTATCGTCGATCTCTTCTTCCTCAGCCGGCATCTCGTCGCGAGTACGCCGGTAGATGATCTCGGAATCCGCGCCCATGCGCCAGGAGACGCGGGCGGCGTCAACGGCGCTGTTACCGCCACCGATGATCAGCACTTTCTTGCCGCTGACGTCCATACTCTCGCCAGCGTTGACCTTGTTGAGGAACTCGACGGCGCTCATGACGCCTTCGCCTTCCTCGCCGGGGATGCCCATGGTCCAACCTTCGTGGGCGCCGATAGCGAGGTAGATCCCGTCATAGTCCTTCTTGAGATCGTCCATGGAGACATCGGTGCCAACGCGGGTGCCGTACTTGATCTCGACTCCCAGGTCGGTGATCGCCTTTACTTCGGCGTCCAGGATGTCTTCCGGCAGACGATAGCTCGGGATACCATAGCGGAGCATACCGCCGGACTTCTCGAATGCCTCGAAGATGGTCACCGGATAACCCCGGCGGGCCATCTGGAAGGCAGCCGAAAGGCCAGCCGGACCCGAACCGACGACGGCGATCTTCTCACTCTTTGTCTCGTCGGTTAGCTTCTCGTGCTTCAGGTTATGCTTGAGTCCGAAATCACCCAAGTAACGCTCTACCTGGTTGATCGATACGGCGCCGTCCTTGGCGTTGCGGTTACAGTCTGTCTCACAGAAGTGCGGGCAGACACGGCCGATGATGGACGGCAGCGGATTGGTCTCAGTCAGCAGGCGCCATGCCTGCTCGAAGGACTCGTCATATTCGCGCTTGAACATCTCCGTCTGGGAGACGGTCGTCAGGAAGCCGCGGATATCGTTACCTGCAGGGCAGGCGTTGCTGCAAGGCGGCGTCTTCTTGACGTAAGCCGGACGCAGGTGTGAACCTTCGCCGCCGCGGCTGTAACTGGCCGCGCCGATCTCTCGCTTTCTGATCTTTAATACTACTGCCATACGCTTCTCCTTTTCTCAGGCGTCACCGCACCTGGTGATCAAGAGCCTTTTTTAAGTTGTCCTATCGCCCGGTGCGTTTTCGCCTAAGCGACTTTGCGATTACTCGTTTGCGGAACCCTCTACGCGCGGAAGCTCGATGGAGCTGCCGCCGAAGTAACCATACACACACCGGCCGGAGTCGATGAGCGACTTGATGGCGGCTTTCGTGTCCGCGCGGGACACGTCGCCGTACTTTTCCTTCATCGCCTTGGTCAGGTCGCCGGCCTTGAGTTTCTTCTGGCCCGCTACGCTGGCGACGAGCTCATACATGTCATCAGCCAACTGCTCTACTGTGACTTCAGCCATTCTGCCTGACCTCCTAGTATCTGTTGTGTAGAGACCTTCTGTAGGTCGTACCCGCGTGACGGAAGTCATCGAGGTGGTACTTGGTGAACTCTATACCGCTCATGTCGAAGAATTTCTCCCAACCGATGCGGTTGATCCACTCGCCTACACGCTCGAACGGACGGGCGTTAGCGGCGTACAGCTCGACAATCGACTTGACCGCGTCGGTGACTTCAGGCCAGCGCGGCGGATTGTTCGGCAGGTACGGTATTGCCAGCTTCGTGAACATGGGTTCGCTTCTGGCGTTGGAGATCTTTCCTCCGACCCAGATGGAGACGCCGTCGTTGATTGGATCGGCCAGCGGCATCGCCGGGCATACGGTGAAGCAGTTACCGCAGTACATGCACTTGTCTTCGTCGACCTTGACCGTCGTCTTACCATCAACCGAAGTCGGCCGGATGGCGTTGTTCGGACAGGAAGCGACAGTGGTCGGGATCTCGCACTGTTTCGGCAACGCTTCGTTGTCGATACGAGGCGGCGTGCGGTGCAGACCGAGGATGGCGATGTCAGAGGCGTGGACGGCGCCGCACATGTTCAGGCAGCAGGCCACAGCCACGCGCAGTTTCGCAGGCAGCTTCTCTGATGTGAAGTACTCGGACAGCTCATCCATGACTGCCTTGACCAGACCCGAGGCATCGGTAGCCGCCGAATGGCAGTGTACCCAGCCCTGGGTATGGACCGGGTTGGAGATGGCGTTGTTGGTGCCGCCTACCAGGGTGCCCATCGCGTTCAGGTCGGCGATCAGCGGATCGATGTTCTCTTCCTTGGCGAGCAGGAACTCGATGTTGTTACGGCTGGTGAAACGGAAGTAACCGTCGCTGTACTTGTCCGCCAGGTCCATGATGTTGTTGAGGAAGTTTGTGCTCACAAGCCTCGGTGAAGCACAACGCACGGTGTAGATCGTTCCGGACGGCCCAGTATGGGAGAGTACGCCCGGTTTGATCGAGTCGTGGTACTGCCACTTGCCGTAGTTCTCCTTGATGATCGGATGCAGGAACTGCTCGTAATGAGGCGGTCCGATATCCGTGACTCTCTTTGCTTCAGTCGCCATAAATATAACCTCCTGTAACTGTCAAAGTTGACTCAGGACAATCCGCGAGGAATCGCGGGCCCTGCTTGGATCGCTTGACTATTCCTCGCTTGCGCCTTCTCCCTCTTCTTCGTAGTACTCTTCGTAGAAGATGTAGGGATTGTCCCTCGGGGCCTTGACCATCTTCGGCGACGGATCTTCGCCGATACCTTCCAGGAAGGTCGCGAGGCTGATGCGCTCGATGAACTCGCCGATGCGCTCGCGGGCGGTGCCGTGCTCATCCCAGAACTCCCAGATGCGCTCGAGCAGGTCGTGCAGCGGCTCGTAGTCGCCATCCTCGATCTTCATGAAGGGGATGATGACCGAACCGAAGAGCGCGCCTTCCACGATCGGAGCCTTGGCTCCGAGGCAGATCGCGAAGCCCCTGTCGTCGCCCGGTGAAAGAGCCTTGGGCAGACGGTTGAGGCAATGCATGCACTTGACGCAATCGCTGTCGTCGATATTGATCTCCTTGCCCTCGACCGTGATGCAGCTGGTCGGGCAGAGGTCCACGACAGCGCCCTGGATGTCCATGCCGCTATCGACATACTCGGCAAAGGCAGCCTGGTCGACCTTGATCGCGTCGCGCCAGATACCGATGATGCCCATGTCCGAGCGGGCGATGGCGGCGGTGCAGTCGTTCGGGCAGCCGGACATCTTGATCTTGTACTTGTAGTTGAACATGGGGCGGTGCAGCTCGTCCTGATAACTCTTCGTCAGGTTGTAGGTCATGTCCATCGTGTCATAACAGGCCATCTCGCAACGGGCGGGGCCGTTGCAGCAGCTGGGCGTACGGAGGTCAGAACCGGAGCCGCCAAGGTCCCAGCCTTTTTCCGTCAGGGCCCTGAAGATGGGCTCCAGCTCTTCCGTGCGGGTTCCGAGAAGGACCATGTCACCGGTGGAGCCGTGCATGTTGGTGAGGCCTGAGCCGTGCTCGTCCCAGATCTGCATGATCTCGCGGAGCGCGTCCGTGGTATAGAACCAGCCGGAAGGCTGATTCACACGAACAGTGTGAAAATGTGAAACGCCGGGATACTCTTCCGGCAGGGCTGAGTAACGGCCGATAACGCCACCGCCATAGCCCATGACGCCTACGAGGCCGCCGTGCTTCCAGTAGCCACGCCTGTCCTCATAGGACTTTTCCAGCTGACCCAGAAGGTCTTTGCACATGTCAGACTTGTCTACGCAAGTCTTGATGTCCGTGACAAAGCTGGGCCAGGGTCCCTTTTCCAGCTCGTCTAGGAGCGGAGTCTTGAGATCATCTGCCATTCCTGCTCTCCTTTGCTTTGATTGCGGTTGCTAGTCCTGCGGTTGCTTGATGTGAATATCAGGCGGTAAAAAAGCTTTAGGCCTGGGCTCCCTCTGCCAAACCTTCTACTGCCCCAACGCTCTCTTCTTCCTCAGTCTCCTCTACTGGCTCCTCAGCGTGGACGGGCTTCACGAAGATGCCCTCCCTCGGCATGAGCGGCAGCAGCTTCAGACCCATGAGGTATACGAGCCCAATGAGAGCGAAAATACCAGCGAACTGGACCCATTCGACCAGACGCGGGATATAGGTGACGTTGATGCCGTCCTGGAAACCACTGGACAGCTCGTACCCGGGCAGGATCGGCTGAGCCAGCACCTGTCCGGGAAGGATGAACAGCATGCGCTCGCCGAGCACTCCGATGACGTGCATGACCGATGCGCCCAGGATCCAGCCGATCTTGTTCCTCGTAGCCGGGTTGAAGAGGATGAATATGGGGATGAAAAGCCCCACCAGGTACAGCTGCACCCAGAAGACGAAGGTAAAGAAATTGCCTCCGAACATGACGAACATCTCACCGTGCTGGAACTCGGGATCATACAGGTGAGTCAGGTGCTCGATGGTCACCAGGTAGAAGACGAAGATCATCAAAGCCAGCATGATCTTGGAAAGCTGCAGGTAGAAACGCGGGTCGATATAGCGCTTCGTGTATTTGAAAGTCAGGAAAAGCATCACCATCGCCAGCGCGGTTCCCGAAGAAAGGGCCGCGACTACAAAAGCGAGCGGCGTGATCGACGAGAAGTACATGTCGCGACCGTTGATGATACCGAAGATGAAGCCGGTGCCGGAGTGCACGAAGACGGCGGCTACGACCGCGGCGGTTCCCATGACATTGGTCCAGCGATCGCTCTCCTTGAACTGCGCCCAGAGGTAGAGCACACCGATGGTCATGTAACTCATATAGATGAAAGCGTTCAGTGAGAGCATCGAACGCGGATTGATCATGTAGAAGGGAAGGAACAGGCGATCCGGGCGGCCCCAGTCGGAGATGAGGATGGAGAGCGCGCCCACCATGAACAGCACCGAGTTGAAAGCGGCTACCCTGGAAAGCACCTTGTATTCCTTCTGCTTGAAGATTACCGCGAGTCCCGAGATCATCAGAGAACCGGCGCTAAGACCCACGAACAGCACAAAGATAACCTTGGCGCCGCCCCAGGTCACCGAAGTGCTCTGGCCGGTCAGATAGAAGCCCTGCGTGAACCTGATGAGAGTTGCCACAAGCCAGCCGAGTACCAGGCCCGCGCAGATAGCGCTGGCGGTCCAGAAACCCGCGCTTTTACCATCGATTCTGGAGAAATAGTAATTCGCCACTACGACCTCTCAGTCCCTGAATTAGAAGTTGCTGTAATCACGATCATCCCAAGACCTTCTCGAGAACGCCCTCGTTCTTGGACAGGCCCAGATAGAACACGTTCGGCTCGAGCTCCATGTTCGGCCTCAGCGTCAGCGTCTGGCCGTCGGCGATCATCCGGGTCACTTCCTGCCGCTTCTCGTTGCGGTTGCCGAACTTGAGAGCGCCCATCGGGCATTTCTCGACGCAGGCAGGTTTCTCGCCGGCTTCGAGGTCCTTGTGAGCGCAGAAAGTACACTTGGTGGCGACGCCCAGCATCATCGCGGGCACCTTGGTGTTCTGGTCTTCCGGCGGGATCGGGTTCTCGCGGAACACGATGGTCCTGGCCCGGAAGGGGCAGGCTATGACGCAATACCGGCAACCGATGCAGCGGTGCTCATCGATGAGGACGATGCCGTCCTTTTCCCGACGGAAAGAAGCCTTGGTGGGGCATACATCGACGCATGGAGGCTTCGTGCAGTGCTGGCACAGCAGCGGGATCGGCCGTGCGTCGATCTCGGTGTCGGAGACTTCCTGCTCCATCTCCCCTACCCTGATCCAGTAAGGCGTGTAGCGCTTGGCGTCCTCGCCATAGACAGCCTCAAGATTGGGGACGTTGTTCTCCTCGCGGCACGCCTCTTCGCATTTCTTGCAGCCGTCGCACTTGTTGAGATCGACGGTCATGGCGTACTGTATGGAATCCTTTTTCGAGCTCCCGGAGGAGGCCATGGTCGACGTCACCAGCAGCTGTGACGCCGGCAGCGCGGCGCTTGCCGCAGCAACCAAACCACCCAGCTTCAGAAACGCTCTTCTATCCATTCCTTCGTTAGCCATTGCTTGACCTTTTCTCCCTTTGTCTTTTTAGGCCGCGGCCCGGTCAGGGTAATCCAGGTTGAACTATTCCTTATAG
Source organism: Actinomycetota bacterium (assembly GCA_016235065.1). Taxonomy (GTDB): domain Bacteria; phylum Actinomycetota; class Thermoleophilia; order BMS3ABIN01; family BMS3ABIN01; genus JACRMB01. The sequence goes on from JACRMB010000010.1 coordinate 186,725, forward strand.
CCTTCGGGACGGAACGAACGGGGCTGGTCCTCGGTCGAGTGGCAGCCGCCTGTCTGATCCATACACCCGGGCTGAACGCCGTTGTAGTTATGGCACTCTTTGCAGAAGTCCTCGTACTTGTGGCAGCTGAAGCAACGCTCGATCTGGAAACGCTCGTCGCGCTCGCCCTCACGTACCACCTTGACGCGCTCGTTCTTGAGCTCTTTCATGTGGTTGACGCGCATATAGTCCTTGGTTGATTCCGGCGTGCCACCCCGGGCGCCGCCGTCCGTGGCGACACAGATTGTCGTGTCGGCCTCGGTGCCCTTGGTCAGGTCCGGAGCCTCTTCGGGGCTGCCGAGCTTGCCGCTGGCGGCATTGACCAGCACCGGTGACGCCAGGACCAGCAGGAAGATTATTGTTGCGATAACGGCTTTTTTCATTCTTTTGCTCCCAGTTCAATGGCGCTGGCGACTAACTGATGGACGCCGCCAGCCACTTCCATGCTGACACCGTACTTCGGAAGGATCTTGGTGAACTGTGCCTTGCAGATGGCGCAGATCAGCGCCAGGAAGTTGACTCCGTGCGATTCCTGCACCTTGCTGAAAGCCTGCATCCTGGGCATTGCGCCCTGGACGCGCAGTTCCAGCAGGTCGTCGGTCAGTAGACCGCCGCCGCCGCCGCAACAGAAGGTCCTCTCCTTGATGGTATCCTCATCCATCTCCACGTAATTGTTGCAACTCGCCTTGATAAGCTCGCGCGGGATGTCAAACTGGCCGTTGGGCCTGCCGCCCATACCGGCGCCGCGGGCAACATTGCAGGAATCATGGAAAGTGACGACGCGGTCGTCGTTCTGGGATTTATCTAGCTTGATGGCCCCGCGGTTCACGAGGTCCAGAGTGTATTCACAGATATGCTGCGGGCGGGGAAAATTCGGATCCAGCGAATCGAATGGTCCGATCAGCGTGTTCCAGAAGGAATACGCAACCCTCCAGGCGTGGCCGCACTCGCCGACGATCACTCGCTTGGGCTTGATCTCGCGGATCGCGTCAGTCAGCCGTGATGCGACTTTCTGCATCTGGCCGTAGTTACCGATGAACATGCCGAAGTTGCCGGCCTCGGAGGCGGCGGAGCTGAATGTCCAGCTTACTCCTGCCTGATGGAAGACCTTGGCGTAACCAAGTAACGATTCCACGTGCGGTGAGGCGAAGAAATCGGCTGAAGGAGTGATCATGAGTACCTCAGCGCCCACCTCATCGAGTGGCAGCCTGATCTTCTTGCCGGTCTCTTCCTCCAGGTCCTCTTCAGTGGACTCGAGAGTCGCGCCAAGGGCTTTGGGGTTCATACCCAGGTTGTTGCCGACGTCGTGGACCTTGACAATGATGTCGTTCACATACTTCTGGCCGACTCCGATGTGGTCCATGATCTCGCGGGCCGCCATGGAGATCTCAGCGGTATCAATGCCGTAGGGGCAAAAGACCGAACAGCGGCGGCACTGGGAGCATTGGTGGAAGTAGCTGTACCACTCACCAAGCAGCTCCAGGTCGAGCTTCTCGGCGCCTGCAAGCTTGCCGAGTATCTTGCCCTCGGTGGTGAAATATTTGCGGTAGACTTTGCGGAAAAGCTCGGCGCGGGCGACCGGCATGTTCTTGCCGTCCTCGGTGCCAATGAAATAGTGGCACTTGTCGGTGCAGGAGCCGCACTTGACGCAGATGTCCATATAGACCTGAAGGGACTTGTACTTCTCCAGCAGGTCGCCCATCTTGGCGATGGCCGCGTCGTGCCAGTCCTCGCGCAGATCGGTGGGAAAACCCAGCTTCTCCATGGCTTCAGGCTTGCAGAGGTACGGCTTGTTGCCGGCTGCTGAGCCTTCCTTCACCTTGGGGATCTTTATGGAACCCGTCAGCTCGTCAGGATGGATCTCGTTCGGCTTCTTCCTGGGAACTGAGGGTTCGCCGACCTTCTCCAGGTCGGTCAAAACTTTTGGTTCTTCTTCGGTTGCTGTTGCCTCTTTATCTGCCATTAAATGCTTTCCTTTCGGAGACTAAAAGTGCCACTGCCGGCACTTATAAAGCAGCCTGAGCCGCTTCCGCACAAAGGAATTAACGCCCGCCCGTACTGAAACTTTCCTTATTGAAACTGGATCAGAGGCCGGCCGCGCCGGAAACCGCCCGGCCGACCTCTGGATAAACGCCCTAAAACAAGCTGATCCGGATTAGACGCAGCCGGTCGGCTTCGGGAGCCCGGCGATCTTGCAGGCCTGGAGGGCCGGACCGGCGGGATACAGGTCATAGAGGTAGGCGCTGTTGCCCTTCTCCGGACCGAACATCTTCTTCATTTCCTTGATGAGGATCTTGATTGCGGGAGCGATGTTGTACTCGCTGTAATAGTTGCGCAGGAAGTTGATGACTTCCCAGTGCGCCTCGGTCAGATCCACACCCTCGAGGTCGGCGATGTACTTGGCGACGTCCTCGTTCCACTCGTTGAGGTCTACCAGATAACCGTCATCATCTGTCTCATATGTCTTGCCGTCGATATCGAAGCTACCCATTTTGCATTTCCTCCTGTTTGTATGACTTGCCTTGGTCCCCGGGGCCCTGATCGCCTGTCCCCGGCCTATATTAAGAGAGCAGTCTGCTCGGTGGAGCGCCTCTCACTTAACCACTACCACTATGTCCCGGGGACATAATTCTTTGTGTCCCCGGACTAATACTCTGCGCGGGACATGATCATTCGTGTCCCTGGAGTAATACTCTTGCTTTTACGCCTTTGCTGGTGCCTCCGCGACCTCTTCTTTTACCGTGACAACAGTGTTGCCTGAGATATCCGCGGCCCACGGGGCTACCAGCCGCTTTTCGCGCGGATTGTCTACCTGGTTCCTGGTCGGGCTGAAGAAGACACCGGCTGCGTGCATCAGCTTGCTGAACGGGAAGTATGCCAGCAGGAACAGCACCAGGCTGAAATGGATGATAAAGATCGTCTCCGAAGGGAAATCAGTCGCCATCGGCTTGAAGGCGACCAGGCCCATCATGAACTCCTTCACCTGGGTGATGTCGACCCGGTAGAAGTGCTTGGCCAGGGTACCGGTGAGCGCGATGGAGATGAGCAGGATGATGAGGATGTAGTCGGTCATGACTGAGATGAACATGTTACGGTCGACCACCAGGCGCAGCAGGAAAAGGAGGCCGAGGCCGCCCATCATGATGATGCCCGGATACATCTCGAAAGTGTCGAAATAGCTGAGGCCGGCGGGGACGCTGGCGAAGAGAAAACGGTAGTGCTTGACGAGGACTAGCAGAAGGCCGATGTGGAAGACGTATCCGGCCAGCCAGATGACCCGGTTGCTCTTGAAAAGGCTCTTGAAGAGCACTACTTCGGAAAGCACCCGCACGGGAACACCGGTAGCGGTCACAGGGGCTGGCGTCTGCGGGATCTTCAGTGGCGCCGGAGTGGTGCCATATTTCCAAACCTTGGCGAGAACGCCTACCAGAAAGATCGCTAGTGCCGCGTAACCGAGAACCACGAATAATGCTGTCAAACCGCTCACACCTCTTCCTGTTCAATGGAGAGTTCGCACTCTACGGACTGACTTGGAAAGGAACAACCGCGTGAAAAAGCACACTGGCGCAGAAATCCCCACCCGGTACCCCCCGGGGCATTGGCAAAGATATCACGCTGATTCGGAATGTGTCAAACTAAAAGAGACAAACCCGCCCGCCCAGCGTGATTCGAAGACCTTAATACCTTAGAGGGTATACGGAGCAAGAGGAAATCTACACCCGATTCTGGCTCTTGTCAATAGTGATTTTTGATTCAATCTGAGTGGTGGCGGGGTGGGGTCTATCCAGCGGTGGTATTACGTGGAACCAGCGGGTTAATCCGGCTTGATATTCACTTCTAACGTATCTCGGTGAGCTCCCATTCATCGATTTCCATAATTTCTAGACCCCTTCTTGCTTGTTCGGCAGTCCTGCGTGGCATGTTGTTTGATATTCCGATGTATTTGACTTTACCCGCCTCATCTAAGGCCGCATACTGAGAGGCCGTTTAAGTCATATCTGGTTAAGGGATTATTAGTGGCGTAGGCGTAGCGGTTTCTTTGCTGGGGATCGGTGGGGGCGCCCTTTAAGGGGTCCATGCTGGTGAAGCGGCCCAGTGCCGGGTCATACTCTCTGGCTCCCATCCGGATAGTGCCGGTTACGCTGTCCTTGTCTCGTTGCCATTTACCGGTGTAGCCGTTAGTGAGGCTGGCTGAGTTTATGGCGTTACCGAAGGCGTCGTAGCGGTATGAGGCGGTTACGGCGCCGTTTTCGTCTGTTAGGGCGCTGGTGTCGCCATGGGGGTTATAGAGATGGTAGCTGGTTGCCGGCGTCTGGCCGGTGTAGTCGGTCTGGCTGATGAGGCCGTCGGAGCCCTGGAGGTAGGAGCTGGTGAGGGTGGCGGTGGCGTTGGTTTCGTAGTCAGAGCGGCTAGTGAAAAGCTATTTAGTTTTCAAAGATCAGCGGGAACGATTCAGTAAATCTGCATTTTTTCGTACGTCTAGACAGCATACCTATCCAATATTTATTAAGCTTTGTAAAGAGGGTCGCTCTCACTTGTCCATCCAGATTCAATTCTGTGGACGAGCATGATGTCGTTCCAAGTACCCGGCATTACCGGAAGCTTCTTTTGTTCTGGTGTTAGTTCGCCGACTTTCCGGTCGTTTTCGCCATCCCAAAGCCACCAAACCGAAACCTGGCCGGTTTCGGGATCTATAATACCATCCCTGAATAGCGGAAGCTCTTTCCATTCCTCTGGCACTGCTTCATTTCCCACGACAGTAACAACTTGACGGTTTACATATATGGCGAGCGGAAAAAAAGCGATAAAGCGTTCCTTTTCCTTTACCAATTCAGAGAATGAGCTGGGTCTCTTTTTGAAAAAACCTGGGAGGATTCTAATAAGCGCACCGTATCTGGGCGGCTTGTCGTGCTTAAACGTAAACTGCGCGTAAGCAAGCCCTTTTTTTGTTTTGATCTCAATGACATCGCCTATCTTTACTCTCTTTGGCATATCTTCTCCTAAAATCCTGAATAGCTTGCCGATTTCAGCAACTCTCTACCTCGAATGACAGATTCCTCGTAGATAGGATTGTTTCTTGAAATACTATTGATTTTATTCAGAAGAGTGCCTCCATTTTTCTGAAGACCATGATGTTCTATCAATAGCTGCTCAGCAGCCCGTGCTTCGGATCGGGGTAGATCGACGAGACCAGGAATTCTTTTAATATTTAGACCCCTTCTTGCTTGTTCGGCAGTCCGACGTTCGATGTTATTAGTTATACCGATGTACTTGACCTTGCCGGCCTCGTCTATTGCCCTGTAAACTGTTGCAAGCTTACCTTGGGCTCGTTCAATCTTCGCAATCTTCGCAAGTTTTCCTAACTTCCCCAGCTTCCCCCCGGGTACGAAATTCAGCGCGATGAACCCCATGGCCCCGAATCTCTCATTAAGGCTCGCGTCAGCCGAGAACAGCACCTTGAAGTCCTCGATGAAGAAGTCGTTGGCGAACTGGCCGGTGGCGTCCCAGAGCATCGAAGGGTTGTTGTAGCCGATCTGAACTCCATTCCACCACTCGCCAGCAGCGTCGCCGGTCCAGCTGGCGGCGTCCTTGATGTTATCCCCTATGCCGGGGCCGCAGGTAGAAAGGCCGGTTAAGTCGTACCGGGTCAGCGGGTTATTGGTAGCGTAGGCGTAGCGGTTTCTTTGCTGGGGATCAGTGGCAGATCCTTTTAACGGATCTGCACTGGTGAAGCGGCCCAGGGAGGGGTCGTACTCTCTTGCTCCCATCCTGATAGTGCCGGTCAGGTTGTCTTTGTCTCGCTGCCATTTACCGGTGTAGCCGTTAGTGGGGCTGGCTGAGTTAATGGCGTTACCGAAGGCGTCGTAGCGGTATGAGGCGGTTACGGTGCCGTTATCGTCTGTTAGGGCGCTGGTGTCGCCATGGGGGTTATAGAGATGGTAGCTGGTTGCCGGTGTCTGGCCGGTGTAGTCGGTCTGGCTGATGAGGCCGTCCGCGCCCTGGAGGTAGGAGCTTTTGAGGGTGGTGGTGGCGTTGGTTTCGTAGTCTGCTACGTCGCTGCCGGGGCTTAGGTGGTAGTTGGTTGTGTTTGCACCCTCGCTTCTTTGTATCCTTCTGCCCTGGGCATCGTAGGCGTAGCTCACAGTGGCGGTGGGTGTGGCTACTTCGGTCAGTTTGTCGAGGCCGTTATAGGCATAGGTGGTGGTTTCGGAGCCGGTGGTTTTCTGGGTCAGGGCGCCAATGGGGTTGTAGGAGAAGTCAGTGATTTCCTGCCCGTTGGTCAGCTGGGTTAGCTGGTTGGCCTGGTTATAGCTGTAGCTGGTAAGGCCGGAAGTTGGTTCTGATAGAGTCGAACGATTGCCGGCTGGGTCATATGAATAGCCTATCGCGCCGTAGCCGGTTATATTCTCAGAGGTGAGGCGATTCAGGGCGTCGTAGGAGTAGGCGATCGAACCAAGGCCAACCTGATCCATGGCCGTGATGTTTCCAGCGGCATCATAGGTCTGGGTGAACGATTGCAGTGTCTGACCGCCCATTGTCGACTGCAGGGCGGTGAGTCGGTTGGCTACATCGTAGCTATAGCTTGTTGCGACACCGTTGGCATATGTCTTGCCCGCGAGATTGCCCGCCGCGTCAAAAGTGAAGCCGTTTGTCTCGGCGCCTCTGGTCACGCTCTTTAGCTGGCTTCTTGGAGTGTACTGATATGAAGTGATGAAGCTCTCTCCGGCAACGCTATCCTGGCGCTGGGTCAGATTGGCTGCGTCGTCGTAGGTGAAGCTCTCGATGGCGCCGTGGGCGTCGGTCGACTGGGTGAGCAGGCCCATGGAGTTGTAACTGGAGCTGACAGTCTTTAACGTCGCTTCCTCAGTCGCAGTCAGCTGGTTCTGATTGGCGTCATAGGTGAAGCTGTATGTGGCGCCCTGACGGTCGGTTACTGCAGTGAGATTGTAGACATCGTCGTAACCGAAGCTAATCGAGCCATCAGCAGTCGTGTCTTTGACCGGATTGCCGGTCTTGTTATACAAGTAGCTGCGCTCAAGCAGATAAGAGCCCGAGCCGGCGTCAACCTTCTCACTGATCAGTCTGCCAAGCTCGTCATATTCGTATGCGGTTGAATGACCGTTGGCGTCTATCTGCCCGGTGCGGTTGCCATTATGGTCGTAGGAGTAGGAAGTGACGCCGCCAGGTGCATCGGTAACCCCAATGAGCAGATCGCTGGCGCTATAGCTCATATCAGTCTCGTAACCGCGCTGGTCCCTGACCCTGACCGGATTGCCGACGCCGTCATAGCGGTAGCTGACGCTGCCTCCGAGCGGATCGGTCGCTGTCTGCAGCCGTTTCAGGGTGTCGTAAGCATAGCTATAGCTGTGTCCGGCAGGGTCGGTGCTCGACAGCAGGTTATCGGACTGGTCATAGGCGTAGTTTGTTATCCTCAGGGCGCCGCCTTCATCGGGCTCGGTCAGCGAGATCTGCCTGCCGAGTGCGTCATAATTACTGGTCACGGTCTGGCCCAGGGGATCGGTAGCAGAAGTCTGGTTTCCTTCAGCGTCATAGGAGAACGTTGACTCGTGGGCTTCGGGATCGATGACCGAGACCAGCCGGTCGTTCTTGTCATAGCCGAAGTAGGTCCAGTTGCCATTACGATCTTTGGTGGCGGTTTGTTTATAGACAGCGTCGTAGGTGTTTTCAATGGTATTTAGCCTGGCGTCGGTGATCAGGCTCAGCTTATCCATCGCCGTATAGGCAAACGAAGTTGTCTTGCCTTCGGGGTCGATGACCATGGTTTTGTTGCCGGCGCCGTCGTAGCGGTATTCGGTAACAAGGTCTTCCGGAAGCTGTGTCTCGGGATTGGTTACCTGGGAGCGCACGAACCTCAGATTGCCGATGGGATCGTACTCGAAGGTGGTCTCGTGACCGTTGCCGTCGACCAGGGCTGTCCTTCTTCCCATCAGATCAAAATCGAGATCGATCGTCGCCTGCTCTGCCTGGGGCCTGTTGGTATTCTTGGTCACCTGGTCGGGATAACCATGGGCGTCGTAGCTATATGTAGTCACATCCCCGTTTCGATCCGTGGCAGAGGTCACAAGGCCGTCTGTGTTATAGAAAAATGACTGCGAGTAGTTCGAGACGCTTCCATCGTAATTGGTGACTGATGGATATGTCTTTTCGGTAAGCAGCGAACCGGATGCATCATAGGCGAAGGTCGCCGTGTAGCCACGGGCGTTTGTGACGGCTATGGGATGATTATTCGCGTTATAGACGGTATGAGTGTGCTGCTGCTCAGGTCGACCATAGGCCAGATAGACATCAGCAATGTTGCCGTCGGCGTCAAAGATCTGTCTGGTGGATATGCCAAGCCGGTTGGTGACGCCATCCTGATTTCCCATGGCGTCATAAGTGTATGAGGTCTGGTTTCCGTAGGAATCCTCTTCCCTCACCAGCCGGCCATCGGCGTCGTGATAGAAGATATTCGTGTGATCTTTTGAGGGGTCACCGGGATCCATATGGTTGGTCGCAGTTGTCTTGTGGAGCGCCGTATCATAATCGAACGTCATCAGGTTGGCTTCGGCATCGGTCTGGCTAACGACCCGGCCTTCCAGGTCGTAAACGTTGTTCACGAATGAGTGGCCGTTTGGATCAGTTGCCGAAATGACCCGGTGGTCCGCGTAGGTGAAAGTGGTGACCCCGCCGTTTTGATCAGTGACTGTGGCGAGGTCTCCCTCGGGTGTATAGCCGAAGGAGACGGTATTTCCAACCGGGTCGGTAATCTCATTTATCAAGTTGTCTATATAATATGTGAACGAAAGCGTCCTGCCGCTGGGATCGGATACAGTTAGCAGCCGGCCATTGCCATCATAACCTAGATGCGTTAACTGGCCTGTCTCTGATGCCAGTGAGATAAGGCGATGATTGGCATCGAACTGGTAGATAACGTTTTCATGGGTTGTTAGAGTACAGGTCTGATCGGGATTCATTACGAGAGTGTCGTACCGGCCCGCGGGCGCCCGGTACGAATTATCCGGATTTCTGACAAACAGGTCCGCTCTGCCATCTTCCCTTAATACAGCGATATCGCCATTAGACATGGGACTAACGCTCACCTGCCAGTTATATGACCAGCCATAGCCAAGGGGACCGTGCACTGAATCGTTTGAATTGTAGGTCCTTGAGAAAGCAAGCGGCACGCCTCTGGTCAGGATATTGATGTCCTGGTGCTCATAGACAAAGGCGCCGGTGGCCATATTGACTGGCTCACCGGCCAGGGCAGCGTAAGTATCCATGCCCTTATCGATCGCTGCCTGGCCAAAAGAGGTCTGGGCCACATCGGCACAGGGATCGTAGTCGAGATTACCGCTGACCCTGTTTTCACTGTTGATGTTGGGGCCATTGGTATCGTTCCAGAAATTGTCAGTGACATCTAGCTGGGGAGTACCGCTATATGTTAATGCATACCAGCCGGAACCGTTGGCAAAGATATCATTGTGATGGATGCTCGGCTCACCTGAATAGACGACTAAGCCCGAGTACTCAGAAGCCATGACGGCAGTCTCGGAAATGTTGGGTGATGCAGCGCTGATTACCAGCTCGCCTGAATCGGAATCATCGCCGCCATAACGTATAAGGCTCTTGGTGATGCTGCCGTTGCTGCCCGCCTCAAACCTGATACTCCTCCAGTCGCCGGGTCCTGCGCCACTTGTAGCCGGATCATTGTCAGCATCGCCGCCGAACTCGTCATCATAGAAAGAGGTGAATACAGCTCCAGTAGCGTTAAGAACACCCTCTACCAACAGCGTCCTGTTGGTGTTGACGTGAAAAGAGCCATTCGCGTCTGCCTTGAACTTAACAACCGCGCGATCGTCAACGGTCAGTGTTATCCCCTGCATTACCTTGGTCTGCATGACCTCTGCGCCTGGATTGGGTGGTATACCCTCAAGCACGTAGGGCGAATTGGAAGCCGGCCAGGTCGTGTCCATGGTTACGTGGTCGGTCAGATACATGGCGTTCATGCCGTTGCCTGAATAAGTATTGCCGGTCACAGCCGCGCCAATGGTTGCCGGCAGTTTGACGGCTATGTCGCTGTTGTCAGTAAAGGTGTTTGAGGCAAGATTTGAAAGAGACGTCTGGGAAAAAAGCCCATCAGAGCCATTCCTGACTATGAAGCAGTTGTTGATTGTGGGATCCCCGGAATATATATCGATTCCGCGGCCAAGGGAGTCGCTGATGCTTGAACCTGTAATGCTCAGGGAGGAGCCATCGATTGCAAGCATGCTCCCATCTATAGCGCCGCCACCAAAGCTGATTGCCGAATTAGTGATGCCGCCAGTGCTGCCACTGGTGAACCTGATTTCGTACCAGTCCCCGGGAAGCGGTTCGACAGCGCTGCCATAGCCATCGGTATCACCACCATGAGAATCGTCAAAGAACGAGGTAAAGACGGACCCGGTTGCATTTAGGGCGCCGCTCACCTGCAGATAATGAGTTGTGTTGACATGTCTGCCATCTGACAGGCCGGCAAGGAACTTCACGGTGGCCCCCGGCTCTACATTCAGGGTGGCTCCAGCCGCTACATTCGTGCGAGTGGGATTGTAGAGGCCCGAATCGCCGGCTAGAACATATGGAGCGTTGCTGGCCGGCCAATTGGAATCAGCATCAACATCGCCGCTCAGGTACATGGCGTTATAGATATTTCCGGAATAAGTGTTATTGGTGACGCCGTTGCCAAGAGTGGCCGGTATTTTTACAGCTATGCCATTGTTGTCACTGAATGTATTGTTTGCCAGCGTCCCGACGACTGAATTGGAGAGAAGTCCGTCGGAACCGTTGCGAGTGATGGTTGAGCCGGTGATGACGGGCCTGTCCGCAAAAGTAGTTATGACGCCGCGTGTAAACGAGTCGGATATCGTGGAATTGATAATAGCCGTCGAGCCCGCGCTAAGCTGAAGCTGGGCTTCGCTGCCGGCAATGCCCGAGCCTCCGAACGATATCTGGCAGGCATCCACGGTGGCTGCAGGGCCGTTGAGACTGATCAAGGCCCAATCGCCAGGAATGGGAACACTGGCATCCGCGTCTGAATTGGTATCGCCCCCATGAACGTCATCAAAATATGATGTGAATATGGCGCCACTGGCAAGAAGCGAGCCATGCACCTCAAGTGATCGATTGGTATTTACATGGTTTCCCTCATTGAGGTCTGCCATAAATTTGACTACCGCACCCTGCTCGATAGTCAGAATCACGCCAACATCGACGTTTGCGCTTGGAACTGTGTCTTTCCCTTCAAGCACGTACGGCGAGCTTGAAGCTGGCCAGGTGCTATTGGAGATAATGTCGTCCGACAAAAACAAACCGTCACCGGTATTTCCCGAGTAGGTGTTATTGAACACTCCGGTGCCGGTTGTTGCCGGGATTCGGACGGCTACACCGCCGTTACCAGTAAATGAATTACCCGAAAGGACACTCATAATTAACTCGGACTCGAGACCCACCCCGGCGTTACCGGTTATCGTGTTGCCTGACACCGATGGGCTTCCCGACGTTCCTGAGACGTATATGCCACGCGAAGCCGAATCACTTATCGTCGAGTTGGCGATGCTGGGCGATGAGCCCGATACAGTGACCTCGGCGTTGCTTGAGCCACCCCCATAACTGACCTGGCAGCCATCGATGCTTCCAAAGCTGCCCGCTGAGAACTCGATATTCTGCCAGTCGCCTGGAACTGGCGAGGTGGCCCCACCATCGCCATCCGTGTCACCGCCATGAGCATCGTCGAAAAAGGATGTGAATACGGTATTGCTGGCGTTAATGCTGCCGTTGATGCTAAGCAAATGATCCGTGTTAACGTGCGTGGAGCCGATTAGATCAGCCTTGTATTTGACAATGGAACCGGGCCCGATGTCGAGGGTGACGCCAGCAGCAATGCTGGTAACGGCTGGGCCTGGGTAACTACGGATCCCTTCAAGGACATAAGGCGTGCCAGAAGCACCCCAGGTACTGTTTGCGGTGACGTCCCCGGTAAGGAATATGCCATCACCCTGGTTGCCGGACGCCGAATTGCCCGACACCAGCGCTCCCGTGGTCGCCGGGATACGGGCCGCGATCCCGCTGTTATCTACAAATATATTGTCTGTGAGCGCACCAGGGGTGGTGCTTGCCACAAGGCCGTCACCACCGTTATTGGAGACGAGATTGCTCGAAAGCGAGGGACTGCCGGAGTAGACGTATATCCCTTTCGCGTTCGAGTTGCTGATGAATGAGCCGTTGATCGCAGGTGAGGAACCGCTTATGAAGAGCTGCGCCTCGGATGGTCCGCCGCCGCCATAACTGATCAGCGAGTCGCCAATGCTTCCGGTGCTGCCATCGGAAAACTGCAGTTGATACCAGTCGCCTGGAAGCGGTGAGGTAGCCGTACCATCGCCATTGGTATCGCCGCCATATGTGTCATCAAAGAAAGATGTGAATACGGTGCTGGAGGCGTTGAGTGCTCCTTTGACAACCAGGTTATGGGCAGTATTTGCATGCTGACCGTTGGAATAAGCAGCCAGCGGCTTGATAACCGCGCCATCACCAACCGTTAGCGTCACGCCTGTCTCGATATTGGTGTTTGCCGCTGAACCCCATACACCCTCCAGGACATATGGAGAGTTGCTGCCCGGCCAGGTGGTATTTTGGGTCACATGGCCGGTCAGATACATCCCATTTATCTTATTGCCCGCGTAGGAGTTGCCAGCGACGTTTACGCCAAGGTTGGCGGGCAGAATGACAGCGGTCCCGTTGTTATCGCTGAAGATATTGGCCCAGACGGTTGATAGGGGCACGATGGACTCAAGGCTGTTGTTACCATTCGATGTGAATGTAGTAGAGCTTACCGAAGGATTGCCGGCACTCACGTACATACCGCGGTTCTTGGAATTACTTAGAGTGCATCCTGTGAGAGTGGGTGAAGCGCCGGCAATGGTGAGCAGATTGCCGGAAGTGGCGCCACCGCCATATGCGAGCGTTGAGCCATCGAGAACACCACCGCCGCTTGCATAGAACTTAATATCGTACCAGTCACCGGAAAGCGGGCCACTGGCCCAGCCATCGTTGTTGGTGTCACCGCCATGTATATCATCAAAAAACGAGGTAAAAACCGTGTTGGTGGCGTTCAGTGTCCCATAAACCAGGATCGACCGGGTGGTGTTGGTGTGAGTCTGACCACTTAGGCCAGCGAACATCTTAACAGTGGTCCCGGCTTCGATATCAAGCGAGTTTCCCGCGGTTACATCAAAATGGAAATTGCCGCTTGAAATTCCTTCGACCACGTATGGAGAATTCGAGGCTGGCCATGTGGTGCTCTGGGTCACATGGCCAGTTACATACATGGCGTTTATCTTGTTGCCAGAGTATGTGTTGTTGAAAACCCCGGTGCCGATAATGGCCGGCAGCCGGATGGCTTTGCCATTGTTGCCAGTGAAGCTATTGCCCGAAAGAGATGAGAGCGGTTTTGTCGAGTAGATCCCGTCGGAACCGTTATTGGAAAAAGTCGAAGAGGATATTGAGATCGCCCCGGTATCAGCAGCAACATTGAGGCCATACCCTTTGGACTGCCGGATAGTAGAGCCAGTGAGAGTCACATTGGTGGCTGAACCAGATGTCCCGACAAGGTTCCCACTGGATGAGGTAGAGCCGCCCCAGAGGATCAGACAGCCCGAAAGTGTTCCGCCGCCGTTGATGAAATTGATGTTTTTCCAGTCACCGGCAGCAGGCGCTGAAGCGGAGCCGTCACCGTTGGTGTCGCCGCCATAGGTGTCATCCTTATAAGAAGTGAAGATAGCATCGGTGGCGTTCAGCGTTCCTCTTACGGTAAGAGCATCGTAAGCGCCCCGTCCCTTAACGACCACACTGGGATCGATGGTGAGAGTGACACCTGACGCCACGGTCACGCTGCCATTGATCACATACGGGCTGCCGGCAGTAGTCCAGGTAGTATTTTGGCTGATGGTGCCATTGACAGTGGTGGCGGCCTGAGCAGATGCGGTAAAGAATACAGCGAAGAATAATATGAGAAACGCAATAGCTGAAATAAACCTGGAAAGACGGAAAACGGAAGTGCGTGGTTGCCATTGCCCCCAAGAAGAAGCGCCCAAGTTTCCTCCCCACTGGTTATTTTATTGTTTATGGCACAAGACTACTATTATGCCCATTTTGCTACGTGGGGACTTTATACGGATAATTCAATGTAGTCAATCATCCGTTGGGTGTATTTTTAATTGTAAAAAGTCGTACTTTTAGTGAGAGCAAGAGCCTCTGGCCTAGATTGCCCCGGCCTTCTCCCCCACAAACGCCACCAGCCCCTCCGCCCATCCGGGCGATCCCAGGCTATGCAGATGCGTATATGACGCCAGAACGTTCTTATAAAGGATGCCGTCATGCTCCTTGTCGACGCCGGTGCCTCGGCGCACCTCGTAGGCGAAGCTGGTCTTATCCGGATCAAGCCCCACCACTTCGGAGTAATGGAACTCGTGGCCACGGATGGTCAGGCCTGGCTCGAACCAGCAATTGGCGCCGATGGCTTCCAGCTCCATGTAGCCGTGGCCGCGCGGTTTTTCGTGCATGAGGATGTCACAGGGGAGCGCGCCGACCATCTCGCGGCTCTTGCCCTGCCATGACATCGTTCCCGAGAGGTACATGAGGCCGCCGCACTCGGCGTAGACCGGCATGCCGGCTTCTATGGCCGCTTTGATCTCGCCGCGCAGAGCCCGGTTGGCCTCGAGTTCCTCCATGAAGACCTCGGGGAAGCCGCCGCCGATGTAGAGTCCGTCGACCTCGGGTAGATGTTCGTCGGCGAGCGGACTGAAGGGCACCAGCTCGGCGCCTGCGGCCCGTAGCGCTTCAAGATTTTCCGGATAGTAAAAGGTGAAGGCGCGGTCCTGGGCTACGCCCAGCCTGACCGTGGGTGCAGGATGCGGTACGGTGCCGATCTCGATGTCCGGCAGTTCCGGCGCCGCGGCGGCGATAGCGCGCACGCGGTCCAAGTCGACGCTCTCGCTGATGATCTTCTCGATCTCGGCGACCACTTCGGCCGAGCCCAGGGCCTCGCGGGCAGGCTGCAGCCCCAGATGCCGCTGGATGATGCCGATCTCGGGACGGCGGCTGATGGCGCCTACCACCTCGATGTCACAGTAGCGCTCCAGTACAGCGCGCAGTTTTTCTTCGTGGCGGGGGCCGGAGACCATGTTGAGGATGACGCCGGCGATATTGATATCCGGTTCGAACTGGGTGAAACCCTGCACCAGCGGGGCGATGGAACGGGTCATGTTGCGCGTGTTGACGACCAGGATCACCGGCGCTCCCAGCTGCCGGGCCAGGTCGGAGGTGCTGCCTTTACCCTCCACATCGATGCTGTCGAACAGGCCCATGTTGCCCTCGATGACGGCGATGCCGGCGTTGGCGCCGTTACGGCTGACCGACCGGGCGATCTCTTCATCCCCCATCATGAACAGGTCCAGGTTGCGGCATTCGCGGCCGGCGGCGGCGGAAAGCCACATCGGGTCGATGAAATCCGGGCCTTTTTTGAATGGTTGTACCGCCATACCGGCGCCGCTGAGCGCCGCGCAGAGGCCGATGCTCACAGTGGTCTTGCCGGAGCTGCGATGGGGGGCGGAGATGACTATTCTGGGAAGCTTCATTATGTGCCTATTCTTGCACGGTGCGGGTGACTAGCCAAATCGGGAACGAGCCAGCGGCTGAGTCGCCAGGCGCATGCGAGTTGAACAGCAGCGCCACAAAGCTTGACCTGCACGGAAGACCGTCAGTGGCCGCGCAGCTTCACCAGCACCGAATCGAGATCCTGCGGCAGCGGTGAGCTGACGTCGACGGTGACGCCGGTGTCAGGATGGGTGAAACGGAGCCTGGCCGAGTGCAGGAACTGGCGGCCGACGCCCAGCTCGTCCTTGCGGCGGCCATAGACCTTGTCGCCAGCAACCGGATGGCCGATCGCCGCCAGGTGAACGCGGATCTGGTGGGTCCGGCCGGTCTCGAGCCTGACTTCGAGCAGGGAATAGCCGGCAGCGCCCTTGCGTGGGGCTGCCACGGCCCGGCCGGCGGCGGCTGTCGTACCGGCGGGCGCTCCGCCCCAGCTCTCCAGCACCCGGAAATGGGTCACGGCGTCGCGGCCGCCCTTTTTGGTGACTGCCATCTGCTGCCGCTCGCGGGCGTCACGCCCCAGCGGCGCCTCGATGGTTCCCTCCCTGGTCTCGAATAATCCGTGGACGAGACAGAGATAGGTGCGTTCGATCTTGTGACGGGAAAGGGCTTCGGTAAGGGCACGATGGGTCTCCTCGTCGCGGGCGACGATCAGCAGGCCTGAAGTATCCTTGTCGAGTCGGTGGACGATGCCGGGGCGATGCGGGTGCTCGCCGCCGGCGATCTGGCGGCCCAGCAGGCCATGGACCAGGGTGCCGGTGTTATGGCCTTTGGCCGGATGGGTGACTATGCCGGCGGGTTTGTCGACCACCAGCAGGTTCTCATCCTCGTAGGGGATGTCGAGATCCATGTCTTCCGGCTCCAGGTCCATAGGTTCTGAAGGAGCCAGGAAGACCTCGACCTGCTCGCCGGCGGAGACCTTGAAATTCTTGCTGCGCTCCTGGCCGTTCACCGAGACCATCCCGGCGGCGATCAGTTTCTGGGCGGCGGCGCGGGAGCCGATCTCCGGGGCGGCGGCGACCAGCCGGTCGAGGCGCTCGCCGGCGTCTGCCGGCGCTACCTCGATAGTGAACGGTTTTTCAGGATCGCCGGGCGTCATACCGAAGCCCCTTTTTCATCCGCGGCCCGGCTTTCGCCCGCCCCTTTTCCCTCTGCGGCATCATTTCCCCGGGCATCGATCCCATGAGGCTCGCTTAGCAGCCGCCAGGCCAGCAGGCCGACGCCGATGACGATGTAGGAATCCGCCAGGTTGAACGCGGGCCAGAACTGGAAGTGGAGGAAATCGGTGACACTGCCATTGAGGGCCCGGTCGATGAGATTGCCGGCGCTGCCCGCCACCAGCAGGGCCATGGGCCAAGCCAAGCGGGTGTTATTGCTCGAATAGATGGCAGCGCCCACCAGCAGCATCACGATAACGGAACCTACTGCCAGGATTGTCGCAGAGTGACCGTCCATCATGCCGAACGCTATGCCGCTGTTCTGGATATGCTCCAGCCGGAAGAACGGCAGGATCGTGATCAGGTTATGGGGGTCCAGCCAAAGGCGCACCAGGTACTTGGACAGCTGATCCACGGCCAGCAGGAACAGTATCAGCAACAGGAGTTTGAACTGGGGGCGGCGCAAGGAACTTATCTTTTATCGTGCCGCCGCTGGCAGTCGACGCACATGGAGGCATAGGGAAGTGCCTCGAGTCTTTCCTTGGGAATCTCTTTGCCGCAGGATTTGCAGATGCCGTAGGTGCCACCCTTGATGGCGGCGATGGCGTCATCCACCCGCTCCAGCAGCAGCCGGACGTTCTCCTCGAGAGACATGTCCAGCTCACGGCCGACAGCCAGCGAGGCTATTTCGGCGATACGGTCGTCGTTACTGGACTGCTCCGAGAGCTCGCGCTGGGTTGTCTCCATGTCCTGTTCCAGCCGCTCCAGGTCATGGCTCAGCTTGTCGCGGATCGACTCCAGTTTTTCGACCTGTTTTTTCGAAATCAGATCGGTCATAGGTGAATCATTCCTCTTTAAGGGCGGACTTTAACCTGTCGCGGACTTCCTCTGGCTCTATTCCCTGGAGCAGGAGGGTCTTCTCCCGGGACTTTTCCCCGGCTGCGAGCGTGACCCGGTTCTTCTTAAGCTCCAGCTCGCGGGCGACGAACCGTGTCAGCTCCCGGTTAGCCTTGCCTTCGACAGGAGGAGCCTGCAGGCGGATTCGCAGCCGCCCGCCGGCTTCCCCCATGATCTCGGATTTTCTGGCTCCGGGGCTTACCCGGACCAGGAGCAGCGTGCCGTCCGGCGTGCCGGAGAGCACTCTACCACTTGAACTTGTGCTCGTCGGTGTCTATCTCGACATCGGCGAAGGGATCGTCTTCGTCGGCGTTCCGGGCCGAAGGATCGAGGGAAGGAAAACGTACCGGTTCCCTTTCCTGTTCCTGCTCCTCAAGCTTGGGCTCGCCCTCTGCTTCATTTGTCAGGAAGCTTATGTCCTCTTCTGAGGCGCCGGTCTCGATCATCTCCGGTTCCGTACTGCTTTCCTCACCGAGGATCTCGCGGGAAACCGCTGCGTCGATACCGGGAGGGAATTCTTCTTCAGTAGCGCCCGCTGCTGAATCGGAGAGAGAAGCAAAATCGGTCTCACCGGTGTCTTCGAAATCGAGGTCGCCTTCCTGGTCGAGTATCTTCGAGTAGGCATCGATCACCGATTTCAGCTGGAATCGCAGGTCTTCCTGCTTCTGCTTGAGCGCCGAGACCGAGCGCTGTATCTTCTGCCGCTCGGCGTAGGAGTCGTTCACGATCGAACGCGATTTCAGCTCGGCGTCGCGCAGGATGAGGTCGGATTCCTTCTGAGCATTCTGCTTCTGCTCCTCAGCCTGCTGCTGCGCTGACAGGAGCGTCTTTTTGAGGGTGTCCTCGATGTTCCGGTACTGTTCGATCTTCTCTTCGAGGCTCTCCAGCCTGTCCTTGTAGTCGATGTTCTCGTTGAACAGCCGCTCGAACTCGTCGGCTATGTCATCGAGGAACTCGTCGACTTCGAGGTCCTTATAGCCGCGCATGGAGCGGCCGAATTCCTTATGACGGATGTCCAGTGGTGTAAGTCTCATCTGTTTTTCCTCCCTGTTTGAGTAATTTTACAGAGTGCTTACGAGTAGTCTGGATTGATGATGCTGGTTGGACCTATATTGTACCTGTTCTGACTCCCTTCTTCCTTCCGGGCCGGATTCCTTCCGGATTGCCCAGACTGACACCGGTATCTGCCGGTGACAATGTCGGCGCCGGGGCGGTCAGACCGCCGCCGGCTGTCCCTCCACCCTTCTGAGCACGGCCATGGGCGTCTGTTCCTCGCCCTGGCCGAGGGGATTATCCTTAAAAGCCTGCTCAACGATAGACGGATCGACTCCTGAAGAGCCGAGGATGTTCACTCCGATGTCGTTGGCGTCGATGATGGCGACCGCCTGGCCGCCGAGGGCTGCGGATATCGTTGCCGCCGACCGCTCAGGGTCGCTGGGGCCCAGGGTAACACAGCGGTTATACGGCGGGATGGTGCCATCCGTGGGCCCGTCGATGGCCTTCACTTTGGGTCCGGCGATGCGGTAAAAGACGCCCTTCTTGCCGAACGGCTTGGTGACCGCGCTGGCGAAGGCGGCGAGGAAGATACGCGGCGCTCCAGCCTCGCGCAGGGCGAATTCCATGGTCCAGGGGCTGCCTATACCAATGCCCGCGGGCGTCTTCTGTACGAACTTCGACATGAAGGTGGCCAGTCGCCTTGGATGTATCTGGTCGAGCGGATAAGCGCGGCCCTCGCAGATGGCGACTATCTTCTCGCTGATGGCGAGGATATCACCGGGCTCCAGGTAGGGGACGGCGTGTTCGCGCACGACGGCGACGATGTCGTCCTTGGCGGTCACCAGATGCGAGAACAGCGGATAGCGGGCGTAGCGGCCCGCGGGTATGTCTATATACAGTTGTTTGCCCGGGTTGGGCTGGCCGAACTCGTACATTTATTGCTCCTGTTCGATGACAGAAGATTCCTGCCTTGCGGCCGGCGCGACCCCTGCGCCCCGCTCCGAGTCGAAAAAGACGCGCAGCCAGACCTCCAGGTTCAGCACCCGCCAGATCGCCAGGGTCTCCTCGGCGGTGCCTTCACAGATGCGCCCGAAGGCGCTGCGCACAGCGGTGGCGTCGAAATACGGCCGCGAGTTGAAGCTGTCTGAGCTGAAGATATCATCTACCAGGTCCCTGCGGGCTATCAGCCAGGCCATCTCCGGCGTGGTGAAGCCGACTTTCCAGCGGCGGCGGCGGATCTTCTCCGGCAGGATGCCGGCGAGCGCCTCGCGCATCACCCGCTTGTTCCAGCCCTTGCCGATGATCGCCTCGGGCGGCAGGGAGAAGATGTACTCCACCAGCCGCGGATCGAGGAACGGCACCCGCGATTCTACCGAGAACGCCATGGAATTCTTGTCCTCATATCTTAACAGCGCCGGCAGGCTGTGGACGAACACGTCCTCGTAAAGGCGGCCCCGCAGGCTTTTCGCGGCGTGCCTCTGCCTCCGGTCGGGCTGAAAACGCTCATTGAAGCCGGCGGCCATCAACGACCGCGCTTCGACCTTGCGCCCGGGCTTGAAGCGGTCGCTGAGATAGTTTTTGAAGAATGGCAAGGCCACGTCGCGGGCCGCCAGCATCTCCCTGAGCATCGAGATATAGCGGTGCTCGGATTTCAACTGCTGGAAGTACACGAAGAAATAAGGTGTGTAGCCGGCCATCAGCTCGTCCGCCCCCTGCCCGTCGATGACCACCTTCACCTTGTGGGCGACATCGCGCATGACACACCACTGGGCGTAAGGCCCGGTGCTGACGAAAGGCTCCTCCTGGTGATAAACGAACTTCTCCAGCTCGTCGAAGAACTCGTCGTGGGCCGGGAAGATGAAGTTGCCCTCGGCGTCGGTATCCCTGAGCACCTCGTCGATATATTCCCGCTCGTCCAGGTGCTCGCCGGGGTATACGGCCGAGAAGGTCTTCAGGCGGTCACCGATCGCCTCCGATTCGGGGACGCTCTTTTTCAGCAGGCGGTCCATGATGCAGACGATGGCGGACGAATCGAGGCCGCCGCTGAGGCATGAACCAACCGGCACGTCGCTGATGAGACGCCGCTGCACGGAATCCTCCAGCAGGTCGCCGAACTCGCGCGCCTGGTGGGGGAAATCTTCGGCCTGGCGGCGGAAATCACGGTTACCGGCGTCGCCGGAGCCGGTTGCGCCACCCGCTGCTTCCGGCTGAGTGCTGATATCCCAGTAGCGCTCGATACGCATCCCAGTCTCATCGACGACCATGTAATGGGCGGCGGGCAGTTTCTTTATCCCCTGGAAGAAAGTCTCGGGGCGATGCTCGTGCCAGCCGTATCGAAGATATTCGTAGACGACTTCGTCGTCGGGAGCTCGCTTCAGGCCGGGCCATTCGAGCAGGGCCTTGATCTCGGAGGCGAAGAGGAAGGAGGCAGCAGGTGAAGATACGCCGGATGCGCTGCCGGCTCCGGATGCGCTGCCGGCTCCGGATGCGCTGCCATCATAGTGATAATAAAGCGGCTTGATGCCGAAATGGTCGCGAGCCAGAAATAGCTTGCGCGCCGAACGGTCGAAGATCGCCAGGGCGAACATGCCGTTGAACCGCTTGACGCAGTCTTCGCCGTATTCCTCGTAGGCGTGGAGCAGCACCTCGGTGTCAGTGCGGGTGTAGAAACTGTGGCCCATGGCCTCTAGTTCCTCGCGGAGCTCGCGGTAGTTGTAGACCTCGCCGTTGTAGACGATCCAGAGAGTCTCGTCCTCGTTGTGGATCGGCTGATGGCCGGTATCGAGGTCGATGATCGAGAGGCGCCGGTGCCCGAGGCAGAAGTCGCCCTCGACGAACCTGCCCTCGTCGTCGGGTCCCCGGTGTACCAGGGAACCCAGCATGCGCCCTAGCAGTTCCTCGTCTTTAAATCCGCTGAATCCGCATATACCACACAAACAGACATCAACCCCATTGAATTTTTACAGGAGCCCGCCGGCCGGATCCACGGAGGCTACGGGCTCGGAGAACATGAGCCCGGGGCTCAAAGACTGACGACGATCTCCGCGGCGATCCGGTGGATGATCATCAGCACGATCATCCCGATGAACGGACTGAAGTCGATCGGCCCTGCCGCCGGGATGAACCGCCGGAAAAGCCCGAGGTACGGCTCGGTCACATTGTGGACGAAGCGAAAGATCTCGTAGAGGGCGCCATGGCTGGGGATCCCCACCCAGCTGAAGATGACCCTGGCGAATATCAGCGCGTAGTAGATCCAGAAAAGGGCGTCGAGGAATCCGAGTATGCCTGCCTTGGACATGGCCTAGCCCAGCTCGGTGGCGCGGCCGGCCGCGACCTGTACCGCATCGATTATAGCCGACCTGGCGCCGTCGCGTTCGAGCTGAGCGATGCCTGACGCGGTCGTCCCCGCCGGGGAAGTGACCATGTGCCGCAGTTCACTGGGCAGCATGCCTTTTTCCATGAGGAGCTTGGCGGTCCCGTGAAGCATCGTCACCGTCAGCTCGCGGGCGATGGGGACCGGCAGGCCGGCCATCACGCCGCCGTCGATGAAGGCGTCGGCAAAAAGTGCCATGAAGCCGGGGCCGCTGCCGCCGATGGCGGTTGCCGCAGCAAAAAGTTTTTCCTGCAATACGATGACCCGGCCGAGGGGACGGAAGAGCTCGAAGACCTCTTCCTCCGTCTGGGGGTCGACGTTACTGCCGGTGGCGAAGCAGATGGTGCCTGCGTTGACCTCGACTGCTACATTAGGCATAAGCCGGAACACGGCCACTTCCACAGGGAAGATCGTCTCCAGGGAGATGATGGTGCGGCCGGCGGCGACCGATACCAGGATCTTGCCGCGGCCGAACTGTTCCAGGGTGCCTTCGAGGGCATGCTCGATATCCGGCGGCTTGACGGCGATCATCACCAGGTCCGAGTTCTCCACCAGCTCCAGGTTGGATGATGCCACCGCGACGCCGGTTTCCTTGGCGAGCCGTTTGGCCGATGAGGGGACAGCGTCGGTGACGGTGATGCGTTCCACCATGCCGGGGTCAGCCTTGAGCCAGCCCCTGACCATTGCCGAGCCCATGTTGCCGGCGCCTATGAGGCCGATGCGCTTGACACTCATGACTGGTTGAAGAAGCCTTTCTCCATCAGCCGCGCCCGCTCTTCGGCGGAGACGTCGACGTTACGCGGAGTCAGCAGGAATACCTTGTCGGCCACCCGCTGCATGCCGCCGTCGAGGGCATAGGTAAGCCCGCTGGAAAAATCGATCAGCCGCTTGGCCAGCTCGTTGTCGGTGCCCTGCAGGTTGAGGATGACCGGGATGTCCGACTTGTACTTGTCGGCCACCTGCTGGGCGTCGTTGAAATTCTTGGGAAGCACCAGATGCACGCTGACGTTCGCCGGCGAGGCAGCGGCGCGGAGCGGCCTTACCCGCGAGACCTTGCGGTGGCTGTTCTCTTCCGGATAGATGTCGTCGTAGTCGACCCGGCGCTTGCTGCGCGCGGACCGGCTGATCTTGCGGACGTTGGGGCGCTCCTTGTATGACTCCTCCAGCTCGCGGTGCGCCGCCAGATGCTCTTCCTCCTCGTCGAAATCATCCTTCTCGTCGAGGCTGTCTTCGACCAGCCCGAAATATACCATTGTCTTTTGCCACATGTTGCTGATGGAAATCACCTCCGGTAACAATAGAGAGTCGGGTCTGTATTTCTTCGCCCGTCCCGCTATCCCTTTAGTTCTACTTCACAGTTCAGCCCTGTTCGATCGATCCTGGTTCAGCCATGCGCGCTTGCGTCCGCCTTCGAGACTCAGCCGAACACCACGCTGCCGACCCGGATGATGGTCGCCCCTTCTTCCACCGCTACCACGTAATCGCCGCTGGTCCCCATGGACAGATGCCGGAAATCGTGGCTTCCGCTCCATTTTTGATTCAGTTGGGATTGCAGACGGCGCAGCGCCGCGAAGTGGGGCCGGACGGCTTCGGGGTCTGCCGCCAGGGGCGGCATGGTCATCAGTCCGGTGAAGTTCACCTTCGGGTATCGTGATGCCTCCTCGAGAAAGCGGTCAACTTCGGATGGAATGATACCATACTTGCCCGCTTCTCCGCCAATATTGACCTCCAGGAGGGCTTCGGCTGGCCCGGCAGCGCGGCGGTCGATCTCGCCGACGGTCGAGAGCGAATCCACCGAGTGGATCAGCCTGGCCAAAGGCAGTATCTGGCGCACCTTGTTGCTCTGCAGGTGACCGATAAAGTCCCAGGTGAAGCGGTCGCCATAAAGGGCGTGTTTGGCTGCCAGATCCTGGGCGCGGTTCTCGCCGACAAGGGTTATTCCAGCCTGGGCCAGCGCTTCCATTCCTTCGAGAGTGACGTATTTAGTGGCGACCAGGATCTCCACATCTTCCGGCGCGCGGCCGGCGCGGCTGCAGGCGGCCGCGACCTCATCCTTTACTCGAGAGAAGTTGGCGCGGATGAGGTTGTGGTCGAGGGTTTCGGGTGTGTAGGTCGCGCGTCGGGCCATTTATCGCTCCTCGATCCAGGCGATGGCGCCGTGGCGGCCGGTGATGCCGTCGCGGCGGTAGGAATAGAAGTCATAGTCGCAACAGGTACAGATTTCCAGCACATGGATGTTCTCAGGAGCGAGGCCTGTCTCAAGGAGTGCTGTTTCTGTCGCGCTATGCATGTCGAGCCATGAGCCTTCATCATCACGGACGACAACGTCCGGCCCGAAGCGGGATTCGAACTCAGAGGCGATATCGTCGCCTACCTGGTAGCAGCAGGCTCCGATCGCCGGACCAACTGCAGCGACGATCTTTTCCGCAGGGATGCTGAAGATATCAGGCATCAGCCTGACACCGTTCTCGACCACGCCCTCCATGACGCCCTTCCGGCCGGCATGAAGAACGGCGATCACCGGTTTGTCACCAGAGTCGGAGCCTGTCAGCACAACCGGCGTGCAATCCGCGAAATGAAGGAGTATGGGCGCCTGTTCGAGGGAGGTGACCAGTCCGTCACACGGGTCGAATCCGGAATCCTCGCTGAATGCCCCGCTGCCGACCTGGCTTTCGTTTTCAAGAAGTTCGACGATCGCCGTATGCTGCTGTCGGGGAGAAGTTATACGGCCTGCCTTGACACCAAGCACGTTTGCCAGGAGCGCACGGTTCTGCGTGACGTGCTCGGGAAGATCCTCAACATGGAAACCAAGGTTGAGAGAACTGTACGGAGGCTGGCTGACTCCGCCATGCCTGCCTGAGAAAACGATATTCACACCTTCGGGAGCCATCCGAAAGCGCCAGAGGACGATATCGCCCCAGTCTTCACGGGAGTATGCTTCTCCGGCTATCTCTTCTTCAGCTTTGTTGAATCCGAAAATCATCGATTTATCACTTCTCATCAGTACTTAACAAAAAAGGCCCCTTTCGGGGCCCTTTGATTTAAAGTCATGCCGGTCTGTTCGACGATCGAACCGGCCTCAGTCCTTATCCCTCAAAAATGTCGGGATATCAAGAACGTCCTCGCCCACTTCGAAGTCGGGCACGTCTTCGGTGTCGCGGCGCGGCGCTTCGGACGGTCCCTTCGTGATTATCGTGGTCTCGCGGGTGCGGGAGATGCGGCCGCCGGGCTGGCGGTCGAAGCCGGTGGCGATGACCGTCACCTTGACTTCATCCTTGATGCTCTCGTCGATCACGGCGCCGAAGATGATGTTGCAGTTGGAGTCAGCGGCGCTGGAGATGACCTCCGCCGCCTCGTTGACCTCGAACAGGCCCAGGTCGGACCCGCCGGTGATGTTGAGCAGGATGCCTGTGGCGCCTTCGACCGAAGCTTCGAGCAGCGGCGATGAGATGGCCGCCTTGGCGGATTCGGAGGCGCGGTTCTCACCGCTGGCCACGCCGATGCCCATGAGCGCCGAGCCGGCGTCCTTCATGATCGCCTTGACGTCGGCAAAGTCCAGATTGATCAGGCCGGGTACGGTGATCAGGTCAGTGATGCCCTGCACGCCCTGCCTGAGAACATCATCAGCGACCTTGAATGCGTCGATGATGGAAGTCCTTTTCTCCACGACCTGGAGCAGCCGGTCGTTGGGGATGATGATGACTGTGTCGACCTTCTCGCGCAACGCCCGGATGCCTTCCTCGGCCTGGTCGCTGCGTCGCTTGCCTTCGAATGAGAACGGGCGGGTTACCACGCCGACGGTAAGCGCTCCGAGTTCCTTCGCTATCTCGGCGATGACCGGAGCCGCGCCGGTGCCGGTGCCGCCGCCTTTGCCGGCGGTGACGAACACCATGTCGGAACCCTTGATCGCCTCGCGGATCTCGTCGCGGCTTTCCTCCGCCGCTTCCCTGCCTACTTCGGGGTTGGCGCCTGCGCCAAGCCCCTGGGTTATCTTGCCGCCGATATGGAGCTTGACGTCGGCGTCACACATAAGCAGTGCCTGCGCGTCCGTGTTGACGGCTATGAATTCAACACCTTTGAGCCCCGCGTCAACCATCCGGTTTACCGCGTTGGTCCCCCCGCCGCCTACCCCCACGACCCTTATTACTGCCAGGTAACTGCTGCCGGGATCTAGCATTTTGTCAAAACCTCCAAGGTCTAGGCCTTGCCTGTTTGTCCAAACCAACCCTTGACCTTCGCCAGAACCTCGTTCCACAACCCTACAGTAGCGGTAGAGGGTTCCGGCGGCTGACTTGGCCCCCTCAAAAAAATACGCCTGCTTCCATACAAAAGCAAGCCTACGGCAGTAGCATAGACAGGATTAACAGGGATGTCAACAGCCCCCGAGCCAGCCGTCGGCTCCCCCAGCCGCGCCGGTAGTTTGGTCACATTTGTGGCCAGTCCGCAGATACCCTCGAGCTGGCTCGAGCCACCCGTGACCACCATCCCTGCAGCGACACTTGAGAGATATCCGCTGTCCTTAGCCTGTCTCATGACCAGTGAGAATATCTCCGCGACCCTGGCTTCGATGACCCTTGAAAGAAACTTTTTTGAGAAAGTCACGGTCCG
The DNA here is from genome assembly GCA_016235065.1 of Actinomycetota bacterium. GTDB lineage: Bacteria > Actinomycetota > Thermoleophilia > BMS3ABIN01 > BMS3ABIN01 > JACRMB01. The sequence continues at coordinate 213,479 of JACRMB010000010.1, forward strand.
GTCCCCTCCAGTGCCCAAGCCTGCGCCAGCGGCCGTGATCGGCACTTTGACCATCTCGATATCCTCGACCAGAAAACTCTCGGCGTGGCCGTACCTGAGCTTGATGTCCTCGGCGGCGGCAAGCGGCACTTTCAGGCCGACGGAAATATCCTTGGTCACGTGATTGCCGCCGACCGGCAGCACGGCGGTATGAACCAGCCTCCCATGGACGAACATGGCGACATCAGTGGTACCGCCACCGATGTCGACAAGGATCACACCCGAGTTCAGGTCTGAATCGTCCAGGCAGGCTTCGCTGGAGGCCAGCGGTTCAAGGACGATGTCCGCGGTGGAAAGCCCGGCCTGGCCCACGGCCTCAACCAGGTTCTGGATCGAATTGATGGCTCCGAAAACCAGGTGTCCTGACATCTCGATCTTTTTGGCCCACATGCCTACCGGCCTGCGGATGCCATCCTGGCCGTCCAGGGTGTACTCGCGCGGCAGTGCATGTATCAGTTGCAGGTCAGCTGACACCTCCACCTTTTTCAGCTTCGCCAGCAGCGCTTCTCGCTCGGCCCTGGTCACCCGGCCATCCTCATTGGGATTGGCGAGCGAGACTTTACGGTTCATCGAGACTACATGAGCGCCGGCTACGCCGACAAAAGCTTCCTGTACCTGGTAGCCCGCGGCAGTCTCAGCTTCAGCAACCGAATCCCTTATCGACCGGGCGGCATCTTCCAGGTCGACTACCACACCCTTGTGCATCCCCCTGGCCGGGGCATGGCCGCTACCAGCGAGGCGGGCGAGGTTACCCTCCGAATCCAGCTCACCGATCAGGCAGGCTATCTTGGTTGTGCCGACATCAAGGGCGACAACGGGCGGGAATTCTGAAATGGGCGGCTGGGACACAGTCAGCTCCGGCTCCTGCTTCCTTGGCTTTTTCGATTTCTCTTTAATGGATTTCATAAAGTCACTGGGTCCCGGCAACCGGCGCTCCGGCTCCATCGACAGCGGTTCCTTCCTGCCCCGTTCCCTGCAGGGCGGCATTATCCTGCGCGGCAGCCGCGGGATCCGGCTCTGCAGGAACCGGTTCTTCCTCTACCGGCGCCGGCTCTTCGGCAGGTTCCGGCTCCACCGGCGCCGGGGGCGGCGGTGGAGCTATCTCCCTGGTCACCGGCCGCTCCGGAACTGAAACATCGATGATGACCTGGACACCGGCCGCAGTCGCGCGGGCCAGCAGCTGTCTCAGGACCTCGAACTTCAGCTCATAGTCAGCGAGTGATCCAAAATGGACGCTGACCCCGGATTTCGTCTTGGCGTTGATGTCGCCGTTATCCACCGACACTTCGGCCAGCTCGTAATTGAAATTCACCGGGATGTTGGCCAGGAACCTGGCACCGGTGAGAACATCCGGACAATCGGCCTGCCTGCCTACTTCGGCCGAGCAGGGTTCTTTGGTCGTCAGTACCGGGAATGCAGCGGCGGCCGCTCCCTGCTCAGCCAGGACTTTACCTTCCGCCGACAGGATGAAGTTTTTGCCACCTGCTGCCGCCAGGCAGATAAATGGCCGGTGCTCCCTGACGCGGATAACTATTGTGCCGGGAAAATCCCGGTCGAATTCGATGTCCTCGACAAAAGCGAAATCACCGAGTTCTCCCCGTACGGTATCGAAAGGCGGACGGACCAGGCTCTGGCCGCGCAGCAGCGGCCCGGCTTTTTCCATGATCTCCTCGCTGGTGACGGCGCGATTGCCCTCGATGACGATCTCGTCGATAGCCAGCACCGATGACTGGCTGAGCCAGAAGGCTGCGCCGGCGCCGATGCCGACCACAAGGACCACCATCAGGATCTTCCAGATGTATGTGAACATCTGCCGTCCTCCTATAGGGGCGCGAGGCCGATGTCGCCGAGGAACCTCACCTCGGGCTCGAGAACGATGCCTTCACTGTCGTGTACCCGGCGGCGGCATTCATCCATGAGCCAGATGACATCTGCCGCAGTCGCCGTGCCGCGGTTGACGATGAAGTTCGCGTGCACCTGCGAGACTGAGGCGCCGCCATGTTCCAGGCCCTTGCAGCCGCTACGGTCGAGGAGTTCGCCAGCGCTCGCACCCTCCGACGGATTGCGGAAGACGCTTCCACAGGTGCGCTCGCCCGAAGGCTGAGCGTCTCCCCGGCGGCGGCTGTACTCCGCCATCGTCTCACGGACCGCTTCAGGTTCTGCAGGTTCCAAGGCCAGCACCACGCGGGTCACGACCGAATCTTTGGGCAGTTCGCAATGCCGATAAGAAAAACTCAGGGAACCGGCCTCAAGCGCCCGGCATTCTCCCGGCAGGCAAAGTAGCACCCGCGCCGCGAGGCTGCCGATCTCGGTCCCCCAGGCGCCGGCGTTCATGGCGATGGCGCCGCCGACTGATCCGGGGATGCCGGCGAGTGGTTCCAGGCCAGAGAGTCCGGCTGCAGCGGCCAGGGATGCGGCGCGGGTGAGGGAAGCACCGGCTCCACATTCGAGACGCCCCCCGGACTGCGCTTTGCATTCCTTCAGTTCCCCGCTCAGCCTGATGACCAAACCGTCCCAGCCGGTATCAGCCACCAGCAGATTCGACCCATAACCGAGAACAAACCAGTCGATCCCATGGGCGGCGGCTACAGACATTGCGGCAGCAAGCTTTTCTGATGAATCAATCTCAAGGAGGAGGGCGGCGGGACCGCCGCAGCCGAGGGTGGTAAGCCGGTCCAGACTGGCGTCAGTGGTTCCCGCGCGACCGGCGGCCGCTTCGAATTCTTCGAGGACCTTTCGGTCAAACAAGGCTTTCCTGCCTTTGGAGGGCGGCCAGCAGGTCTTCACCAACCTTGAAGATATCGCCGGCGCCGATCGTCAACAAAAGATCTCCCGGGCGAAGCTCGCGTAACAGCAGCGGCACGATATCGCCCTTCCTGGGGATGTAGGCCACATTGGCGTTGGGCGACCACTTGAGCGCCGAATCGATGACAAGCTTGCCGCTGATACCCGGTTCGGGCTCCTCTCGGGCGCCATATATGTCGGTGACGATGGCGAGATCGCAATTGTTGAGCGCCTTTCCGAACTCGTCGTGCAGGTAGCGGGTGCGCGAATAAAGGTGTGGCTGGAAAGCTCCGATCACCCGGGTCCAGCCGCCGGAGCGTGCTGCCTCGAGAGTCGCTGCGATCTCGGTGGGATGATGGGCATAGTCGTCGACTATGGTGACGCCCGCGGCTTCGCCCTTGACCTGGAAACGGCGGGCGGCGCCGCTGAAACTGGCGAGCGCTCCCGCAGCTGATGGCGGTTGGGTCCCGATAAGATCGAGCACGGCGATCGCGGCCAGGGAATTGAGCACGTTGTGGAGGCCGCGCACCATGAGCGAGACGCGGCAGGGCTCGGCGTCGACGCCGGCGGTCTCCGGCCATGCAAGACTAAACGACGTCCCGGCGCGGTTCGAATCAAGGTCCATCGCACGATAATCTGCGCCTTCGTCGGTTCCGTAGGTCACTACCCTGGCGCGGGTGGATTTGGCGATCTCGCGCAGAAGCGGCTGGTCCCATATGACCAGGGCACCGTCCTCGGGAAGCTCCGAGACGAACTGCCTGAAGACCTCAACGACTTCGTCCAGCGAAGCGTAATGGGAATGATGGTCCAGCTCCACGTTGGTGATGACTGCGATCTCGGGCCTCAGATGCAGCAGGGAGCCGTCGCTCTCGTCGGCCTCGGCAACCAGCCATTCGCCTTCTCCTGCCCGGGCGTTGCTGCCAACGTCGTTGAGCTCGCCGCCGACCACGAAAGACGGTTTGAGGTCCAGCAACTCCATGGTATTGGCTATCATCGAAGTGGTCGTCGTCTTGCCATGGGTGCCGGCGACGGCGATACCACGCTTCATGCTCATGAGCTCGGCCAGCATCTGGGCCCGCTGGAACACGGGGATGCCCCGCTGCGCCGCCGCGACCAGCTCGGGATTATGCGGCGGGATGGCCGTCGAGACGACGACCGCGTCCGGGCGCTCCAGGTTCTCTGCCGCATGGCCGATGGCCACGGTCACGCCGGCCTCATCCAGCATGCGGGTGTAGCGCGAACGTTTGAGGTCCGAGCCACTGACCTCGTAACCCAGGGTATGGAACACCTGGGCGATGCCGCTCATGCCCGCCCCGCCTATGCCTATGAAATGGATTTTTTTGATCACTGCCTCCCGGCTGAATTATTTCTCTTCGTCAATGACTGTAAGCCGGCCATATCAACGCTTCCCGGACAGACTATATATCTCATCCGCGATGCGTCCGGCCCCATCGCGCCTGCCCAGAACCGAGCTGGCGGCCGCCATCGCGGCCAGACGCTGCCTGTCGCCGAGCAGGGCTTCCACCCTTTGTTTGAGCACGGCGCCGCTGAGATCGCCATCGAGGATGATCTCCGCCGCGTCCGCTCCGGCCATCCACTCGGCGTTCTTCAGCTGGTGGTCAGCGGTTGCATACGGATAGGGGATCAGCACTGCCGGTTTTCCCAGGGCCGCGACCTCCAGGACCGAGGCGCCTGAGCGTCCCACGACCAGATCCGCGGCAGCCGTGGCCAGCGGTAAATCAACTGTATAGTCTAGCAAATGATAATTCTCCGGGTCGGCGCCTCGCTTATCCAGCATCTCCCTGACCATCTCGTGATCGCGGCGGCCGCTCACATGCACCAGCTGAAAATCGAGCCGTGGTACACCGAAGGCCTCGACACAGGCGATATTGACCGACCTGGCTCCCAGGGAGCCGCCGCTGACCAGCACGACCGGCCTGCCGGCTGAAAGGCCGAACCTGTGACGGCCTGCTTCGGCCGACGCTTCGAGCAGTTCGCGCGACATGGGCCGTCCCGCCATCAGGTATTTGCGGCCCTCACGGCCCGGGATGGAGAAGCTCAGGGCCACGCGCCGGGCAAATGGCGCCAGAGCCCGGTTGGCAAGGCCCATGTGGGAATCGAGTTCGACGATCAGAGTCGGAGTCCGCCTCAGGAAAGCAGTGAAGACCGGCGCCCAGCTAACGTAGCCGCCGCCGCCAACGACCACATCCGGCCGCCGCCGGCCCAGGATCCTGAAACAGTCGAGGCTGCCCTTGATCAGCGACCAGATGAAAAGGAACAGTTGCAGAGAGAAATGGCGGTCGAGACCCCTGAGGTCGGCAAGATCGAGCTCGTACCCGGCCTGCGGTACCAGCTCCATCTCCAGCCCCCTTCCGGTGCCGATGAATGAGACCTGGGCGCCTCTATCCGTGAGCGCGCCGGCGAGAGCGAGCGCCGGCACCAGGTGCCCGGCCGTCCCGCCTGCCGCGATCACGACTTTCAACGGCTTTGTTTTTTCTCTGGGGAGCTGCGGCAATTTTACCCCGTGGGTTGACGGCGATGTTAAGTAATATACCGATGCTGGCAAGGACGACGATCAGGCTGCTGCCGCCGTAGCTCACAAGCGGCAGCGGCACGCCGGTGAGAGGCAGAAGGCCGGTCACGGCACAGAGGTTGATCGCGGCCTGGCCCACCAGCATGGAGGTTATCCCGGCTGCCACATATTTGCCGAACCTGTAGCGGCAGTTGAGGGCGATGCGGAACCCTATATAGGCGAAGGCGATAAAACCGCCGACGACCAGCAGCGCACCCAGGATGCCGGTCTCCTCGCTGATGATGGAAAATATCATGTCCGTGTGAGATTCCGGCAGGTAGTTGAACTTCTGTACGCTCTGCCCCAGGCCGACGCCGGACATGCCGCCGGAACCGATGGCGACCCACGACTGGATGATCTGATGCCCGGTTCCCGAAGGGTCCTGCCAGGGATCGAGGAACGCCGTGATGCGGTCCATCTGATGCGGCTTGACGAAGACCGAGAGCAGGAACAGGAACGCGGCTCCCATCGCCGGCAGCGCCAGTACCCTGAGGCTGACGCCGGCTACCAGCAACATGCCGGCCAGGGTCACGCTGAGAGTTATGGCGGTGCCCATGTCCGGCTCCAGCAGCACCAGGAAGCAGGCGGCCACCGGGATGGCAAGCACCGGCAGGGCCATGTCCTTCAGGGAGACCAGAAGCCGCGGCCTCGAACTCATGACCGCGGCCGCGAACAGGATGACAGCCAGCTTGGCGAACTCCGCCGGCTGGAAGGTCGCCTGACCGGCGCCGAGCCAGCGGCGAGCACCATTGACGCTGATTCCTACTCCTGGTATAAGGACCACAAAGAGCAGCACCATGGCTATCGCCATCAGTACCGGGGCCAGCTTGCGCAGGCGGGTGAAATCATATCTGGCCATGAGGAACATGGCCACCACACCCCAGGCGGCGAAGAAGAGTTCGCGCTTGAGGTAGTAATAACCGTCCTGGTTCTCGAAATAAGCCCTTGCCAGGCTGGCGCTGAAGACCATGACCACACCAAGCGCCAGCATCCCCATGGCTACGATGGCAAGGAAGACATACTCGAAGTTGCCTTCCTCACTCCGCATTCGTGAACGCGCAGTTGCCTCCTGTTTTCGCCGGGTCATCAGGCTCATTCCGACCCGGCCTTCATCTGATTGACTAGATTCACGAAATGTGTGCCTCTCTGCTCAAAGTTGTCATACTGGTCGAAGCTGGCACACGCAGGTGACAGCAAAATGGTGTCTCCGGGCTCCGCATGCTCCCGGGCAACCCGCACCGCCTCCTCAAGATCCCCCGCGATCAGGACATCGCCTCCCACCAGGTCGAAACTTGCTGCGATGACAGACGCCGCCTCGCCGATGAGGATGACCTCAGTGACCTTTGGGTCCGAAGCTGCCACGGCCAGGTCGTCAAAGTCACAACCCTTGGTCCGGCCTCCAAGGATCAGATGGATACCGCGCTGATAAGCGGTCAGCGCCTTGAGCGCCGCGTCCACGTTCGTAGCCTTGGAGTCGTTCACATAAGTGACGCCGTCGACCACGCCCACCTCCTGAAGCCTGTGGGGGATACCGGGAAAACTCTTGATCCCGGCAGCGATCTCCTCAGGCGAAAGCCCCAGGCACAGGCAGGCCGCAGTGGCGGCGAGGCAGTTATCGAGGTTGTGCTCACCCCTCAGGGAGGATTCAGACCACTCGAGTATCGCCGTCGACGCGCCTTCTTTTCTGACTTCGCCGCTGGTGGTGTCAATCCTGCCGGAATATTCCCTAGGCAGCCGGGAACGCAGCCCGGTGCTGGCTATATCAAGTCCGTGGAGGCTCGCCCGGATGACGCCCTGCCGCTTGAATACGATCGGCTCACCGGATTCGCCGGCGTCGGGCCTGGCATCGCCGGCACTGCGGCTGAACCAGACCCGCGAGGCGTGCCCAGGGACCGGACGCCTGCAGTTGCCGTCATCCAGGTTGATGATCGATATGTCTTCCGGTTGCTGATTCTCGAACACCCGCAGCTTGGCGATGAAATAAGCTTCGATATCAGGGTGCCGGTCCAAATGATCGGGCGCCAGGTTCAGAAGGATGGCGATATCTGCCCTGAAGCTGATCATGTCTTCAAGCTGGAAGCTGGAGAGCTCGAGTACGAGGACCTCGTCTTCGTCCACCTCGCCGACCAGCGAAGAGAGGGCGACGCCCACGTTCCCCGCTACCCGGCACGGCCTGCCCGTGGCGCCGATGATGTGCCCGAGCAGCTCAGCCGTGGTGGTCTTGCCATTGGTTCCGGTTACCCCCACGATGATATTGGGAAGGAACCGCCAGGCGAACTCCACTTCTCCCCATATGGGGATGCCGCGCATCTTCGCCTCTAGCAGCAGAGAGCTTTCCGGGGGAACTCCCGGGCTCTTGACTACAAGGCTGCAGCCATCCAGCAGGGAGTTGTCCTCGCGGCCGGGCTCGACCCGGATTCCGGCCGCCTGAAGCCGCTCGATCTCCTCGGCCATAACCGGCGCAGGATCACGATCTGCGAGGATGACTTCCGCAGCAGGCAACATCCTGCGCGCGGCAAGCGCCGCGGCGATGCCCGACCGGGCCATGCCGACTATCAGCAGGCGACCGGTGTCGTCGAGGCCGCTGAAGCTCATCGTCCCGGGAGTGAGATGTAGAAGATCGTAAAGCCGGTCGAGGCAAAGATCGCCGCGATTATCCAGAAGCGCATGATGATCTTGGTCTCCGACCAGGCCATCATCTCAAAATGGTGATGGATAGGCGTCATCAGGAATACCCGCCTGCCGTCTGTCATCCTGAAGACAAGCACCTGGATGATCACCGAGGCTGCCTCGGCTACGAAGATGGCGCCGATGACGATCAGCAGCAGCTCCGTCTGGGTGAGGAATGCCATGGCCGCCAACGCTCCCCCCAAAGCCAGGGAGCCGGTATCACCCATAAAGATCTCTGCCGGAAAAGAGTTGAACCAGAGGAAGCCGACGCAGGCTCCGCCGAGGCAGGCGGCGATGATCCCCAGATCGTTCTGATCGGTCAGGAAGGCGATAGTCATGTATGACAGGGTAGTGATCGCGACCGAGCCAGCTGCGAGGCCGTCCAGCCCGTCGGTGAGATTCACCGCGTTGGAGAAAAAAGCCAGCCAGAGGAAGATGATGAAATAGTAGAAGATACCCACGTCGATTACCTGGTCGCTCATCGGTATCCTGATGCTCTCGGTCAGGCCTGCATAGCGCACTGCCAGCAATCCGACCACGAATGCCAGCACCAGCTGTAAAAGCAGCTTGCCGCGGGCGCGGAGGCCAAGCGAACGTTTCATCCTGATCTTGGCGAAATCGTCAGCGAAGCCGATGGCAGCGCAGCCCAGAGTGGTTATTACCACGATCAGGCTCTTGGCGCTGATCTCCCAGAGGATGAAATAGGGAACCAGCATACCGGCGATGATCAGGATGCCGCCCAGGGTGGGGATGCCCGCCTTTGTGGTCAGATGAGCTTCAGGGCCTTCCTCGCGGACCTGCTGGCCGAACTCGTTCTTCTTGACGAACTTGATGAATTTTGGTCCCAGGAACAGGGTTATCAACATGGCGGCGAGGCCGGCTGCCAGAAGCTGGAACATGCCGGACTAACGCTCCGTATTCGTGTCGGAGGAATCTCCGGCTTCAGCGTTGGCCCGGCCGGCAGGACCAGAATCCGCGAGCGCCTCGCTCAGCTCTTCGAGCTTCATGAACCTCGACGCCTTGACCAAAGCCACATCAGATTGTCTGAGCATGCCTGGAACAGCCTCTATTGCCGCCTTTCGGTCCTCGAAATGGAAGCAGCACTCTCGGCAGCCGCCAGCCTGACGGGCGCCCTCGATATAGCCGATAGCCTCCTGGCCGATGGCGAACAGGCAGTCGATGCCGAGTTCCGCGACCCGCCGGCCGATCTCACGATGGTATTCCCGGGAATCCCCGCCAAGCTCGCCCATGTCCCCGATGATTGCCACAGTGCGGCGGCCGGTGCCGACGCTGGCCAGGTAATCCAGGGAAGAGCGCATCGATAGCGGATTAGCGTTGTAACAATCGTTGAGGAGGGTTACTCCGCTAGGCAGCATCATCAGTTCACCGCGAAGGCCTGAGAGATGGATGCTCTCCACTGCCGCCGGCACCTCTTCCAGTGGCAGGCCGAGCATGTCGTAGGCGCCGATGGCGGCCATCATGTTGAGCAGGTGGTGATGGGGAGCAAAATTGAACCAGAGTTCGATCTCCTGGCCCCGGCAGGAGATGACCGCATGCAGGCTGCCGTCCTCCATATGCTCGTGGAAGACGGGATGGATATCCGCCAGCGGATCGAATCCGAAAGTTGTTTTTTGAAGATCCAGACCGGCGAGATGCGGCTCCAGCAGCGGCTCACCATAAGGGACCACCAGCATGCCGCCGGGGGAGAGGCCCCGGGCGATCTCCGCCTTGCCCCGGGCGATGTTCTCGAGGCTGCCGGCATATTCCAGATGAGCCGGGCCGATGTTGGTGATCACGGCGATATCGGGAGCGGCGACCTGGCAGAGCTCGGTGATCTCGCCGGGAGCCTGCATGCCCATCTCGACTACGATGACCTCGGTTCCTTCGCCGGCTTCCAGCAGGGTGAGAGGCACCCCGACTTCGTTGTTGAAGCTGGCCCGGCTGGCGACGAACTCCAGGCGGGGAGCCAGCAGCCCAGACAGCATGTCCTTGGTGGAAGTCTTGCCGGTGCTGCCGGTTATGGCTACTACAGTGGCGCCGCTGCGGGCGGCTACCAGGGAACCTATCTTTTTTAGGGCGCCGCCTGAATCATCAACCGCGATGATAATGGCGCCGGTGCTTTCACTTGCGCCGATGCCTTCGCTGGCGCCACTTCCAGAAATTCCGCCATGGCCGCCGTTACCACCAGCAGCCGCCCTGACCGCGGCAGGCCTCTCCGCCACAATCCCCAGGGCTCCGCCAGCGATGGCCTCCTCCACGAATTCGCCGCCGTCGAAGTTCTCACCCCTGAGCGCGATGAAGAGTTTTCCGGCCAGATCGTCCCGAGTATCGGTGGAGATCGCCTCGATCGCGGCCAGGCTGGAGCCCGCCAGGAGCTCGCCCGCGCAGGCTTCGCAGATATCTTTTGCGGTAAGCTTTATCAATTCTTCAACTTGTGTTGGTATCGCGCCCGACATCCTCTCCGTCAGCTTTCGCGGCAGATGCTATAGCGAAAAACAGTACTTGCAGACCGGCGTGGTCGACGTCCTCATCCCCATCTCTTCCACTGCCGCGCGGCCGCGGCTCAGCGACTCGGGCATGCGCGTCACGGTCGAGCCCAGGGAATCCGGTGTGACCATAGCGCTGCCAAGGGATACGGACCAAAAAAACAGCGTCCTCAAAGGAGCGCCCGGTTTGTATTTATGGGGATGGTAGACCGCAGTGGCCAGCAGGCCGTCGAGAAGGGTGAAGTATGATTCCGCCTTCATCGGGACCTTATTCTATAAAAAATTGCGGTACTTGAACACCCCGGCTGAGTCAGAGGCCAGTCGCAGCATATCCCTGAGACCGTGCTCATGGCGCAATCTCCATCTTTTGCAGGGCGAACCGGGTGATCTTCTGGAAGGCCGGAGCCGCCACCGTGGCGCCGCCGCCGAAGGGATGGGGTTCGTCCACCATCACCAGCACGACCAGCTGCGGATCCGAGGCCGGCACCATGCCGATGAAAGAGCCGATGTAATCCTCGTCCGAATAGCCGCTGTGATCAGGCAGGAGTTTCTGGGCTGTGCCGGTCTTGCCGGCTACATGGTAACCGTCTATCCGGGCTAGCGGCGCCCCGTCACCATCGACGACCATCTGCAGGTAGCTGCGCAGTTGCAGGGAGTTCTGCTCGCTCATGATGCGTTGGCCTTCTGCCGGCGGCAACGGCTCGCCGCCGACCGCCTTGACGAGGTGCGGTGTGACCGCCACCCCATCGTTCGCGATCGTGGAATAGGCCGCTGCCATCTGGATCGCAGTCACTGAAAGACCCTGGCCGATGGGAACGTTACCGATCGTGGATTCAGACCAGTCCTCCGGCGCCCAGACGATGCCGTTCTCCTCGCCGGGAAAGTCGATGCCGGTCGGCGAACCGAATCCAAACTTGCGGATCCATTCGTCGAGCCGCTTCTCTCCCGTGCGCATGCCGACTGTGACCGCGCCGATGTTGCTGGAGTGGACCAGTATCTCTCCGAGGTCCCAGTCCACCTCGCCACGGTCGACCGCGTCCTTGATGGTGCGGCCGCCCAGCTCCAGGGTCGGCGGCAGGTAATAGGTCTGACCGGGGACGACCGCGCCTGTTTCCAGGCCCGAGGCGACGGTTACCGCCTTGAAAACCGAACCAGGCTCATAAGTATCGACCACAGTCCTGTTCCGGCGCTGGTCTTCACTGATCTGGCTGAAACTGTTGGCATCCACGGTAGGCGCATTGGCCATCGCCAGGATCTCGCCGGTCTTCGGGTCGATGACGATGCAGGCTGCGGATTTTGCCGACCACTGGCTGACCGTCTCAGATAGCACCTTCTCCGCCTCGAACTGGAGCGCCTGGTCGATGGTCAGGGTCACATCAGTGCCGCGGCTTCCTTCCTCAAGGCTTAGCGTCTCGATCTGGTTGCCGGCCGGGTCGAAGACTATCCTCTGGCTGCCGCCGGTGCCGGCCAGGTATCCGTCCAGCTGCAGTTCCATTCCTGCCAGACCCTGGTTGTCAGTGCCGGCAAATCCCAGCACCTGGGCCGCGACCGTCTTCTGGGGGTAGCTGCGCTTCTCCTCGGAGTGGATCCAGAGGCCGGTGATATGCTCCGCTTCGATCACCGCTGCTATGGCGGGATCGACCTTGCGAGCCAGGTAGACCGAACTGGACTTCTCCCGGTCGGCCATCTTCTCCAGCAGCTCCTGCTCGCTCACCTTGAGCAGCGGCGCCAGGAACTTCGCCGTCTTGAGGGGGTCTTCGATGAAGTAAGGATCGGCTGTGATCGACTTGGCCTCTTCGCCTACGGCCAGCTCATGGCCGTCGCGGTCGAAGATGGTGCCGCGCCGGGCGGGAAAAGTGAATTCCTTGACCTGCTGTTCATTGGCCTTGGCCGAGAGCTCTTCGGCCCTGACTGTCTGCAGGTAGAGGGTCTTGCCGATAACCGCGCAGAACACTAACAGGAAAAGGAAAAGAGTAAAGCGGATTCGCCTGTTCGGGTCGGCAAGCACCGGCACCTAGGGAGCAGCCCTCCCGGCGCCTCCGGCGCCAAGCGGGTCGAGATCTGCGTAGCTCTGGCCGGTTTCGGCCGGACTGATATATACATAGCTGACTTTTTCAGCGGGCACCATGCCAAGGCTTTTCGAGGCGATCTGCTCCACCCGCTCGGGTGAGCTGAGCGCCGCAACCTCTGTAGAAAGCCTGGCATTCTCGGCCGATAAGTCGCTCTTCTCTTCGAGCAGGCCGTTGTATTCGAGATTCTTCTGAAGGAGGCCGACGTTGACGGCCACCAGGCCGACGAGAGTCAGGGCCACGAACGACAGCCATACGCCCACATGGGCTGTGCCCCCCGACGGGGCACGCTGGGCCCGAACACGCGGCGCCGGACGCCGCGACGGCTTGCCGTGGCGTTCGAACTTGCGCGTTATCTCGGTAAATCCCCAATCCTGCTCTGCTGCTCTGGCCATCTCACCCTCCCTCCCAGGTAGTACTCATCTGAACCATTTATGCTCATCCGCCCAAATCAACCTCTGTCCTGCCAGGCACTGCCTATCCGAGCTTCTCCACGACCCTCAACTTGGCCGACTGAGCGCGGGGATTCTCGGCTATTTCTTCTTCCGAAGGCGCGATCGGGCGCCTTGTGACTATCCGTAACTCCGCCTTCGCCTCACAGACGCACCTGGGCAGGTCCGGCGGGCAGGTGCATTTGCCGATCCGAGCCGCGAAGAACTGCTTGGCGATGCGGTCTTCCAGCGAATGGAAGCTGATGACCGCCAGCCGTCCGCCGGGAGCCAGCAGCGAGAGGGCGTTCTCCAGGCCCCGCTCGAGTGAATCAAGCTCGTCGTTCACGGCGATCCTGAGCGCCTGGAATACCCTGCGGGCCGGATGCCCGGCGCCGAAACGCGCCGGCGTGGGGATAGCCGCCTTGACGGTATCCACCAGCTGCAGGGTAGTCTCAAAAGGTTTTTCGTCGCGCTCGCGGCAGATGCGCCTGGCGATCTGGCTTGCATAGCGCTCTTCACCGTATCTTTTAAAGATCCGCGTGAGCTCCGCATAGGGAAGCTCGTTGATCAGCTGCCTGGCCGTCGTCTTGCCGCTGGGATCCATGCGCATGTCCAGCGGAGCGTTGTAGCTGTATGAGAAGCCACGCTCGGGACGGTCCAGCTGCATGGACGAAACTCCCAGGTCGAGATAGATCAGGTCTGCCTCGAAGCCGTTCTGGTTCATGTCTTCAAGGGCGTCGGCAAAATTTCCGTGGACGAAGCGGCAGCGGAATGGCTGGTACTGGCTGAACAGGTCGAAGTAGCGCTTGGCTACAGGGTCGCGGTCGACACCGATAAACACGGCGTCCTGGCCCAGCTCGCGGGCGACCTTGCGGGCGTGGCCACCGGCCCCGAAGGTGCAATCGATGATCGTGTCATCCGGCTGGGGATCGAGCAGGTTGAGAAGCTCGGCTGCCAGAACCGGCACATGCGCCGAGCCGTTTGATGGTAGTCCCTGTATGCTGTCGTTCAACTGCATACTTCCCTTCTCCCTTTACGGGGGAAACGACGGGGCCCCTCTGCCTGTTACTGCTCCGCCCTTTCCCGTTCCATGGATTCCGCCTCATACCGTTCCCACACACTTGCGGCCCATACTTCAAAACAGTTGCCCATCCCCGTGAAGACCACCTCCTTGGTGATATTCGAACGATTCAGGTGATCGGCGGTAAGGCCGATCCGCCCCTGCTTGTCCACATCCCAGTGAGTCGCGCCACTGAGGAATGTACGCATCTGGTCGCGGTCCTTGCGGCTGGTCATCGGATCCAGCCTGGCAATGCGGTCCTGCCGGAACTTCTCCCACTCATCCAGCGGGTAGACGGTCAGACAGCCATCGAATCCCTTGGTCACGACTACCTTGCCGTCCTTTATCTGCGAACGGTATTTTGCAGGAATCGCGACCCTGTTCTTCGAATCTAATGAGTGCGTGTATGTTCCTATAAAGTCGTATTCCATAAGCTCCGTCCCACAATGTCCCCCACTTTATACCACTTTTCCCCACGGAACAAGCATATTCATGCAACTTTTTTGGGGAATCCCCCTATTTTTTCTCGCAAATTCCATTAAAAGCCGCATTTTGCGTTGCATAACCGCGGCGAGTCCCCCTTTATTGCGTTTTGGGGTCGATTCTGTGGTCAGGTCCTGGCTATGGATGCAAACGACATCAGAGAGGCTGAATCAGGGAGACGGAACCAGATCAGAGGTAGATTTCCGAAGAGATTTCGTTACAGGGTGAGATCGCCGAAACGGGATTCGCTACCCGGTGGGGTCAAGTGGGAGCATCGTGAAGCGGAGAGCTGGTTCCCAGGGGATTGGATAGATGAGATTGCCTGCTGCCTGGGTCCGCGGTAGATCTGTCGCGGAGCAGCGTCCTCAGAAACCGCTAGGGCAGCGCCGGTGCGTTGGCGTTAGCGTCAGGATTAGCCTGCTCGGCCAGCAGCTGCTGGGCGACATGGCCGAAACGGGAGTTGGGATTGATATCCCTGGCCTTCTGCCAGTAAGCAGTGGCTTCGGTCTGTTTGCCTGTCTGCGCGTAGATCGAGCCCAGATACAGCAGTATCTCCTGGTCGTTGGGATCGATCTCCAGCCCCCTCTGCAGGTCGCGCAGCGCCACATCCACCATACCCAGGGCGAACTCGGCATCTCCCAGACGGCTGTAATAGACGGATTCATTCGGGCTGATGGCGACAGCCTTGTTGTACTGGTCCGCGGCATCGGTATACCTGCCGGACTGCATGTATACATCTCCGAGCCCGGCGACCGCCAGGGCATCATTGGGATTGGCAGCGATCAGATCCTGGAATGCCTCGATCTGGGGCGTGTAATCGACCGGCTCGTTATTCTGCATGTTCTGCAGGTCTTCTGCGGAATGGGGGGCGCTGTCACTACTGTCGCGGAGGATAAACATTGGTACGCTGACTGCAAGCAGCGCTACGATGGCAGCCGCTATGATCGCCCAGTAATAGGATTTGAACTTCAAGAACTTACCTCCGGGGAGAATTCGTTCATATTATAGCTTATTCACATGAAAAAGCTGTAACGACAGGTCTCATTTCTGGAACAGACCCATCCAAAAGTCAAGGATGTCAGCTCCGAAAAACAGGGCGATCACCGCGCCGATCGCCAGGAACGGCCCGAAGGGTATGCGGCTCTTGCGTCCCTTTATTCCCACAGCCATGAGCACCACACCGGTTATGGCACCGATGAGAAAGCCCAGAAAAAGACCGACAAGCGTATATTCGCCCAGGAAAAATCCCATCATCCCGGCCAGTTTCACATCCCCCATCCCCATGCCGCCCGGCTTGAGCAGGGCGACTACGAAGAAGAAGGTGGCGCTCATCAGGCCAGCAGCCAGATATGCATACCAGGGCTGCCAGGATGGCACTGTATCGTCGCCGGTAAGGCTGATGGCGATATTCGCCGCCAGACCGATCACCGCGACCGGCAGGACGATCACGTTGGGGATGATGTAATGGTCCAGATCGATGTAATAGATGGCCACCAGCGAAGACACGAACAGCAGGGCCGGCAACAACTCCCAGCTCATGCCGAATTCGACGCCTGCCAGCGTCCACAAGACCGCGGTCAGCAGCTCCACGGTGGGATATCGCATCGTGATCCCCTGGCCGCAATGGCGGCACTGGCCGCGCAGCAGCGCGTAGCTCAGGATCGGGATATTGTCGTACCACTTGACCGGTTGATCACATCTGGGACAATGTGAACCCGGCGCGACAAGCGAAAGCTCTCGCGGCAACCGGTAGATAACCACATTGAGGAAGCTGCCGATGACAGCCCCGAGCACAAACAGGATAACCAGCAATGGAATCAAGGACACCACCATAGAAGTCGAAGGAATCCGCCCGAAGCTGAAGCTTACTAGTTTTCAGGCTCCAGCACGAATATTTTCGGGCTCGCGGGCAGATTTTCCTTCGAGAGCCCGATCTCGCTGACGCCGGGGGTCTCTAGTCCTGGTTTCCCCTGAATGAACCGGTCTACCCCGTCGATCCTGAACAGGCACTTATCGTTGCGGTAATGCATCGGGATGGCGAGCCGCGGCGAAAGCTGCCGCAAGACCAGCGTCGCTGCCGCGGCGTCGATGGTGAAAGTGCCGCCAACGGGAATCAGCAACAGGTCGACTTCGCCGATAGCTTCGACCTGGGCTGGTTCGAGTTCGTGACCCAGGTCGCCGAGGTGGCAAACCACGAGTCCGTCCGCTTCGATAACGAACATCACATTGTCGCCGCGCAGGGCGCCGTGCTCGATATCGTGGAAGCTCTCGACTCCCCGGATGTTGAAGCCAGAAGCCTGCCGCGCCCTTGGTGTTTTCACTATCTCCGGCATTCCTGAAACCGCCTCCACGTTACCGTGGTCCGCGTGTCCGTGGCTGACGGTGACGACATCGGGAGAAATTCCGGGAGGATCGTCCAGCGGCTTATACAGCAGGGTTCCAGGATAAGCGGTAGTGTCATAAGGGTCGGTCAGCAGCGTCGACCCTGATGCGGCGGTCAGAAGGAAACAGCTATGTCCGAGCCACTTGACCTTCAACGCAGTCCTTTCCGCACGCTGACGCAATTCCCGACGTCGCCTCGTTCCCCCACTAAAGTTCGTCCGGCAGCTCCCGCAGTTCCGCCAGCGAGAAAACCGGCCCGTCGGTGCAGACGTATTTCGGACCCAGGTTGCAGCGGCCACAGAGGCCGATGCCGCACTTCATCCGGCGCTCGAGCGTAGTATAGATCTGTTCTTCCCTGAAGCCCGTTTTATCCAAACTCTGTAGCGCAAATTTGATCATTATCGGCGGGCCGCAGGTGACCGCCACGGCGTTCTCCGGCGACGGCGCCTTCTCTTCGACGACCGAGGGCACCAGACCGACGCAGCCGTCCCAGCCGGCGCAGGCGGTGTCGATGGTGGCTGCGAAATCCAGGTCGGCGCGAGATTCCCAGTCGCGGCGGTCTTCTGCGTAACAGAGATCGCCGGGGGTGCGGGCGCCGTAGACCAGCGTCATGTCTCCATAATCTTCCCGGTTGTCAAGCAGGTAGAAAAGCAGTGACCTGAGCGGCGCCATGCCGATGCCGCCACCGACGAGCACGATGTTCTTCCCCTTCCAGTCGTCCGTAGGAAAGGCACAACCCATGGGGGCGCGGACGGCTACCCGGTCGCCGGCCGAGAGTTCGTGGATGGCGCTGGTGACCACGCCGGTCTTCATCACCGAGAAGTCGAAGCTGCCCCGCCGTGACGGCGCCGAGGAGAGAGCGAAGGTGGACTCGCCGGCACCCATGATACTGAGCTGGCCGATCTGTCCCGGCAGGAAGCTGAAAGATTCAGCCAAGGCGGGATCGTCGAAGGCGATCCGGAAAGTCCTGATGTTGGTGGTCTCGGTGATGACCTCGAGCACCGTGGCCGGTTCGGGCCGCAGCGGCTCGGTTGCCTTCATGCCTGCCTGTGGTATGGTCGTGCTCATGGCATCCGCGGTGAGATTGTAGTCATTGTCATAACGCGACAGAGTTTTGTCATGGCTGAGCTCATCATTCTTTCCGGGCAGCTTTCAGCGCATCCCTGAGGACGTCGCGGATATCAAGAGCCGCGGGGCAGCCCCTGATACAGCGGCCGCAGCCGGTACAGAGGATCTCACCCTGGTTCTCGGGATAGTAGCTGAACTTGTGATTGATGCGGTTACGGTAACGATGAGCCAGAGTCGGCCGGGGATTGTGTCCCGATGTTTCCTGGGTGTAGAGCGCGAACATGCAGGCGTCCCAGCTGCGAAGGCGCTCGCCCTCGCGGTCGCCCTGCATCTCATCATGGATGTTGAAACAGTGGCAGGTCGGGCAGCCATAAGTGCAGAAACCACAGGAGACGCAGCGCTCGGAGACTCTCTCCCAGAAATCCAGGTCATCGAACAGCCCGGGGAGGATCTCCTGCAGCCGTTCCAGACCTTCGATCACAGCGGTCTCGGCCAGCGGCGGCGGCGCCAGTTCCGATTCCTCAAAGAAAGGTTCGCTCAGAAGTTCCCCACCCTTGCCGGTCACCCCTTCGGCCAGGAAACCACCGTCGACCGGATAGAGGATAAGGTCAGAACCGGCCTTCTCTGAAGCGCCGTTCTCAAAGGACGAGCAGAAACAGGCGTCGTCACAGGTGGTGCAGGCCAGGGTGATGACGGTGAGCCCCTCCCGCCGCGCGCTGTACTGGGGATCGTTGTAGCCTTCTCCTCCTGGATTATTGAAAAGTGCGTCGAGAACCTGGATGGATTTGGCGTCGCAGGCACGGACGCCGAAAAGGACTGTCGATGGGGCAGGCTCAGCCGGTTTGATGACGATCTGTTCGCCGCTGGTTGCAGGAGCCTGATCTGAGTCAGAGGCCGCAACCGCGGTACCTGAAGCTCCGAGACCACCACTGAACGGGCTGCCGCCAAACGCATATGTGTAACCGAACAGCTTCTCCGTGCGTGGCAGCACCACGTCTTTGGCGGACAGTGATGAATAATGTTCAAGATCTATGGGATCGCCGGGGCGCCAGCGCTCGAACATGACGGTGCCGCCGGAGCCGGTCAGCTCCCGGGGCGCCCAGACCGTCGATCGTGCCGAAAGCGCTTCGAGGAATCCCGGTATCTTCTCGCTGGATATGAACTTCATTGTTTTTTATTCACCATCCCAACTGTCGCCCTTGATGTCAAAAGTCAGCAGCGGCGGCTTCGCCTCCGGATCGACTCCGGCGCGGTAGTCGAACATCTCCTCGATGGCGCGGTTCTGTTCCTCCATCAGCAGCATCAACGGGATGCCCACGGGGCAGGCGCGCTCACATTCCCCACAGGCAGTGCAGCGGCCAGCGAGATGGTTGACGCGGATCAGCTGCATCATCTCCGCCTCGGCAGTGTTTATGCCGCCACCGGTCCAGTGGGGATCGGTTGTCTGCATGATACAGACATCCCGGCAATAACACATGGGGCAGGCCTCCCGGCAGGCATGGCAGCGGATACAGCGGGCATATTGCTCGCGCCAGAAAGCGCGCCGTTCCCCGACGCTCATCGCCTGGAAATCTTCGCGCAGCTGTTGGCGGGCGTTCGCTGGTTTGCTGCCGGACGGAACTGGCTTTCCGGCCGGCGTAGCCGGCTGCCGATCCTCACAGTCGAGGCACTTCGCCTGGACGAATGCCTCCCTCTCCACTGGTTCGCCATTCACGCGCAACTCGCTGCCATCGTCTTCTATCAAGGCGCCATAACCATAGCGGCGCCAGATCGCCTTGACGTCGAGCGTATCAGTGCAGCTGACCTCTATGACCCTGACCTGATCCCCGTCGACCTCGCGCTCGGCGATCAGCTCGACGATGCTCCTGGCGTCACAGGCCTTGGCGACGATGCCAACAGCCCGGCCCTTCAACCGCGGCAGATGTACGGACAGGTTATGGACACAGGTGGAATCGAAGATGGCGACCTCGGCTTCCTCAGCCGTATGGAAACGCTCTGGCGCGGCCACACCGCCGGCGCCGGTAGCGGACCATCCGAGCACCAGGCCGGTCTCGGCCAGGACTTTCTGGATCGTGGAAACCAGTTCGCTCATGAGGTTGTCTTCCCGGTGGCATCGGTCATCGCCGTTTGCTCGGCTTTTGCAAGTGCGTTAGCCGGCACTTCCGCCCCGATCTTCCCCAGCGCCTCGATCCGCCTCGTGAAATCCGAGACCACCCCGGCCCAGCGTGAACCCTCCGACGCACTTACCCAGGTGTAATGGAACCGTCCGGGGTCGATGCCGAACGCCGGTAGCATCCGCTGAAGCAGTTCCAGCCGCCGCCGGGCGTGATAGTTGCCCACATTGTAGTGGCAGTCGCCCGGATGACAGCCGCTGACCAGCACGCCGTCGGCGCCTTCCATAAATGCTTTCAGGATCAGCAGCGGATTCACCCGGCCGGTGCAGGGCAGCCTGATGACCCGCAGGTCGCCTGGCTGCTTCATCCGCGCCGTACCCGCCATGTCGGCGCCGGCGTAGGAACACCAGTTGCAGAGGAAGCCTATGAGTTTCAGGTCAGACAATTGTCACCTCAACAACTCCATGGTCTCGGCGATAAGCTGGCCGTCGGTGTAGCCTTTCAGGGAAATGACCGCCGGCGGGCAGGCGACGTTGCAGACGCCGCAGCCCTGGCAGAGTGAGTCAATGACGTTTGCAACCTCGCGGCCGTCACGCAGCTCCACGGCCTCGATGGCCCCATACGGGCAGACGTCGCGGCACTTGAAGCAGCCGGTGCAGCGCATCTGGTTCACCGCCGCGACCATGGGGCTGGTCTCCAGTTCGCCCCGCGAAAGCAGGCCGATGACTTTGGCCGCGGAAGCGCTCGCCTGGGCGACCGTATCGGGGATATCCTTCGGTCCCTGGCAGGCTCCCGCCAGGAAGACACCACCGGTCGTAGTCTCCACCGGCCGCAGTTTGGGATGGCTCTCAGAGAAAAACTCGTACTGGTCATAAGATATGTTCAGCTTGCGGGCAAGTTCGCCAGCGCCTTCCGCGGCTGCAAAGCCAGTCGCCAGCACCACTAGGTCGGCATCAATCTCGACCTGCTCGGCAGAAAGCGTGTCAGTTCCCATGACCACCAGGTTGCCGTTGCTCGGATAGATCTTGCCCACTCGGCCGCGCAAATAGATGGCGCCGAAATCCCGCTGGGCCCGGCGGGTGAATTCCTCATAACCCTTGCCGCCGGCCCGTATGTCTATATAGAAGACGTAAGATTGGGAATCAGGTATATGCTCCTTCGTCAGGATCGCCTGCTTGGCGATGTACATGCAGCCGACGCTGCAGCACAGCGGCCGGCCTACCGACTCGTCGCGGGAGCCGACGCAGGATATGAACACCACGTTCTTGGGCTCCTTGCCATCTGAGGGCCGCTGCACATGGCCGCCGTTGGGGCCTGACGCCGAGAGCATCCGCTCGTATTGCAGCGCGGTGACCACGTCGGGATACTGGCCACCACCGTAATCAGGGTAGGACTCGCGCCAATCAAAGAGTTCGTAACCGGTCGCGACAACGATAGCCCCGAATTTTTCCGTTTCAATCCTGTCTTCCTGCTCGTAATCGATAGCGTCCGCGGGGCAGACTTTCTTGCAGACGCTGCACTTGCCCTTGATGAACAGACGGCAGTGCTCCTTGCGCAGGGCTGCGACCAGCGGCACCGCCTGGGGGAACGGGATGGAGATCGCCTTCGACTGGCCGACGCCGGCGTTGAACTCATCCGGCGCCTTGCCCGGGCACTTCTCCTGGCAGATCATGCAGCCGGTGCACTTCTCCGCGTCGACACAGGTAGCCTTCCTACGGATGTCCACGTCGAAGTTGCCGATGTAGCCGCGCACCTGCTCGACCTCCGAGCTGACCATCAGTTCGATGTTCTCATGCTGGGCAGCCTCGACCATCCGCGGCGTCAGAATGCACGAAGAGCAGTCGAGAGTGGGGAAAGTCTTGTCGAGCCGCGCCATGTTGCCACCGATGCTGGGTCCCCGCTCCACCAGCGTCACCGGAAGCCCGGCGTCAGCGATATCGAGAGCCGCCTGGATTCCGGCGACGCCGCCGCCGACGACCAGTACCCGCTTGGTCACCGGCACAGTCGTCGAATGCAGCGGCACCTGCCTACGCACCCGGGCAACACCCTTCTGCATCAGGTCGATCGCCTTGTCAGTAGCCTCATCGATGTCGGAGTGGATCCAGGAGCAGTGCTCGCGGATATTCACCATCTCCATCATGTAGGCGTTAAGGCCGGCGCGACCGACCGTCCGCCGGAAAGTATTCTCGTGCATGCGCGGCGAGCAGGAGGCGATGACCACCCTGGTCAGGCCCTTCTTCTGGATGGCGTCGATGACGGCGCGCTGCCCTGGGTCGGAACAGGTGTACTGGATGGACTCCGCGTGCAGCACGTCGCGCATGGACAGCGCCGCGTCGACGACCTTGCCGGTAGACACAGTGGCGGCTATGTTGGTGCCGCATTCGCAGACGAAGACGCCGATGCGCATGGGTTATGCCTCCCCTGCCGCGCAGACTGCCTGGCTTGCGCCGCCCCGTCCGCTGGCATCCGCTGCGCGGGCGGTCCGCTCCGCAGCGCCCTGCTCGATCTTTGCCAGCAATTTGCGGGCGCTGACTATATGCGAGTCGATGCCAAGGTCGTCGGCGTTCAGACCCAGCGCCAGCCCCAGCACCTGCGAGAAATACAGGATAGGCATCTCGATGTTGGTTCCGAATGCTTTGTTGATCTGCCCCTGGCGCAGGTCCAGGTTCTGATGGCATAGCGGGCAGGCGGTGACGATGGCGTCGAATCCGAGACCGTCGGCCACATCGATGATGCGGCGGCTGGCCCGGAGCACAATCTCCTTGTGGGCCAGGCCCATGTAGGAACCGCAGCACTCGCTCTTGAAAGGAAAATGATCGGCGTTGGCACCTGTAGCCATCAGCAGCGGCTTCATGCTGACCGGATTACGGGCATTGTCAAAGTTCATTATCTTGGCGGGACGCGTCAGCAGGCAGCCGTAATAGGTAGCGAAGTTCAGCCCGGCGAGCCGGCCCTGGGCTCGCTTCGCCAGCGCTTCGGGAGTGACCTCCCGGTCGAACAGCTCTACCAGGTTCAGTATCTCGATCTCATAGCGCACCGGCTCGCGCAAGACTCTTGTTGCCTGCTCGCGTATCTCTTCGCTGCCAGATAACTCGTGCTGGGCGTTTTTATGACGGTTGTAGCATCCGGCGCAGGGAGCCACCATGGCTTCGTGCCCGTAGCCGGCAATATGAAGGTTGCGTGCCGGCAGCAGCACGCCCAGGTTGCCTCCCCAGTGATGGGGTGCCGGCGAAGCGCCGCAACAGTTCCAGTCCGGGATCTCGTCGAGACCGATGCCGAGCTCCTTCGCCACCAGGCGGAACGAAGCGTCGTATTCGCCGGCGGAGCTGGTAAGTGAACATCCGGGGAAGTAGGAATAGCGGGAAGAAGAGGCATCGCTCATATTACTTATCCCCGCCATTTATCTCCCGGAAGATCCGATGGACTTCTTGCCGGTTCTTGATCCGCGGCGGCACGATATGGATTTTCTTCCTGCGGAGGATGAGCGGCACCAGCGAGAGGTCGTTGAAAGGCCGGAAACTGCGGAAGTTTATCCAGGTGAGCAGGCGCGCCTCGTGCAGCCGGCCGTGGCGCCGCACGTTCTTGAGAAAGGCGAGCCGGAAAAGACGGATCTCTTTTTCATCACCCTCGATGCCCCGCTCGTCGGCGATCATCTTGGCATGTTCGATGACGTTGGCGACGTCGATGTTCATGGGGCAGCGGGTGGAGCAGGTCATGCAGTCGTAACAGATCTGGGCTGTGCGGGAGTTCAGCACCTCGTCGACCTGGCCCAGCTGCAGCATCCGCATGATCCGATGAGGCGGATAATCGAAGGCGAAGGCACCGGTGCAGGTGGAAGTGCAGCGGCCGCACTGGTAGCAGGCCGAGACGCGCTCACCAGAGCGGCGCTCGATATCGGCGACTACATCAGCTCCGCCTGGCACGGTGCTGGATACACGGATAGCCAAGATGAATCCTTCCCCACCACAAGAGTGCAAAAAACCCGCCGGCGCCCGGTTCCAGGTCAGCTATTCCCTGACATCAGCTTCGATGGGAGCATTTTCCTGAGGAACAAGCCAGCGAGCTTGTGAAACAATTAACAATATTTGTGAAAAGTTTAACAGCGTGGGTTGTGGAAGTCAACGAGTGCGCAATAGACTGCCAGGCTTGCTTTATCAGCGAGGCGGTCCTGCCTGCAAGGTCTTCAGGAAAAGGGGTGATTCACTGTTCCCAGTGCCTGCTCAGCCAGTCTTTGTCGTTCCAGGCAAAGGCATTGGTCCAGTATGCCTGGAGGGGAGGGTTATCTGCGTAGTTTCTATCGTTTAGCGTGCTATCGAAGGCTTGATTCGAGGGCATGTGCAAACAATTCCGCTAACAAAAAAGCATACGCAATTATGAACAAAAAGGACATGACCAAGACCCAGACAAAATTGCCAACTCGCCTTTCAGGAAATAAATGTCTAAGTGTGAACCAATGGACCACGCCCTGAAATATCACAAATGGGATAATTATGAATAATAAATCTTTATCCCAACGATTTGTTAAAAAAATGTCGCTTGCGACTGGTGATCGAAGTAATAGGCAGTAAATTAATAAAGTTACTGCAAGACCGAGTCCCCAAACAATATTTAACAATACCCGCTTCTTTAATATCGAATCACTAGTATTTATGTTGACCTCCGAAAAAATTGTTTCTCCTATTTGCCCTTTTTTTCAAACGAACAACGTGCTCCCTCAACCCTATGCTCATAAGCTCACGGCATCGACCCTGGGAACCAGTACGTACTACCAGCATCGTCGTTGCAGGTAGCATAGGTAGTCGTAGTAAAACTTCCTACATTTGTCGGCACGAAGTACTTGAGTGTTACGGTTCTGCTCGATCCCGGATTTATATCACCCACCGCTGAAGGAAGTTGAGTAACGGAGTAGACTGTACTTGGGTTACAGAAAGAGGCCTGTACGGTTGATTCCAGGGCAAAGCCTGTCCCTGTGTTGCTCATCCTGTAATCTATCGAGAGTTGCCTGTTCTGATAGTCGGTCCAGTTAGCCCAATATGTCCTGAGTTTCGACCATGAAAGACTGGGGATGGTCGTTGTGCCAATGGCAACATTCGATAGCGGCGAGTATAGAGCTGACTCATCCATCGTTTTCAAGGCAAAGTTATACGTGGTGCCTGGGCTAAGGCCAATCACTGTTATGGATTGTGAACTGCCAGCCTGAAGTGGCGTTGGAAGACCGCTAACCGGAATAGCATCTTTCCAGTACTGGTCGGTTATGGCAGCGGTTGAATAGCGCAGATCGTATGCCGTGGCGGTACCCGCATTGCCATCATCGCCAGGGGCGATAAAGGTCAAAGTGGCGCTACCGGCGGAGGTTGCTGTCACCCCGAGATCAGATATTTGTGCCGGTGGAGTGAAGTCAACGATGTTGGTTGTCGTAGTATCTGGCGACTTCTGGATTGCATTCGCTCCATCCCCATCTGGATCTATACTCATGGTGTAATTCTTATCAGAATCGAGGGTCATTGTGACCTTGGTTGAGGGATTAACCTCTACGGTATTGTAGTTTAGGGTATCAACGTAGCCCCCTGAGTGATCAGGGGCGGTTACGATGAAACTGGCGGGTCCTGTGCCGTTGCCAGTAGCCTCGAATCTGTAGCCCTGATTGATGTCGCTACCGTGGATGATAATGCTTTTCCGGTGAAGATCGGGGTATTCCAGGTACTCCGAGTTGGGTATCTGCTGGTCGATGCTCCCATCAGCATTTTTACCCGTATGTCTGCCTTGAGCATCATAGAGGCTGATGTCAACTGGCGAGAGCGCTGTACATTGGGTATCTGTTCCCTGTGCCCGCTCATCCTGGCAGCCATCACATGTGTTGTCGTTCCAGGCAAAGGCATTGGTCCAGTATGCCTGGAGGGGAGGGTTTGCAGAACCATCGCGCAGACCTGGCAAGTCCTCATGCAACGGAACTTCTACAACAGCGTTGGTAAACTCGCCCCACTGCCCCATGAAATTAAGCCACTCAAACCCCGAACCAATATCAACCTGGTCGACTTCAGGTATAAGCTTGACTTGAGTAGTGATCGCATTGTTATCATCAGAGTTGTTTAAAACGTCGCCGCTGCCGCTGGCATCGTCCCATACTTTAAAGTAGCTGAGATCAATACCTTGCCCATAAATCGAGTGCTCGGCGTTGGCAGTAAAATAATTGGCATGGGAACCCACGCCTACATATACTACCGGCTGATCTGGCAATGCCTCTGATTTCTCAACACTGCCGGGGCCTTCCCAGTTTCGCCATTGACCGTAGCCATGCTGGCTGTAGTTGGCCCTATAAGGTTTCAGATTGCCGTCAAGATCGATCTGAACTACTTCCCAGTCGCCCTCGTGAAATATTTCCGCATGATCGTTTGCAGCATAGAAAAGCCAGTATTGGATGAACGAGTTCTCATTGCCGCCGGGTCTGGAAACCACACGGGCATAGATCGTGCGAGGGAATTGACTACCCACCTGATCTCTTCTTGATTGATAGGGCACAGCATAGTTATCATGAACCTGTTCATGATTTATTGAACGGGAAGGATTGCCACCACCAGCAGCTATCGAATCACCCTGCAAATCAATATAAAGATCGGGAGTATTTGCGTATTGAGCCAGGGTGGCCGCTGCCGGCTTAAGAATTGAGAATTCGGGATTATTTCTTTGTCTCAACGTCGAATCGGGCTCGGTAAGAAATTGCTCCACTGGCATGGGCTCGAAGTTCTCCCCCATGGTCATTCTTAACTCCGGCCGGTGTTTCTCCGCCAGTGTTTTCGCCATCACCGCTTTCGTCCCATAAATATCCAAGTTGCCGTTCCTGTCGTCCTGCCAGACGATGAATGGCTGGCCTTCGGAATCAATAGTTATTGCCGGCTCCTTCTGATCACCTGCACCCAGACAGATGGGGTATTCCCGAGAAGTCGCGAGGTCTTTCATATAGATATCGAAGTTACCGTTGCGGCTGTCTTCCCAGACGATCAGATCATGAACCTGCCCTTGTGCGTCACTGTAGCTTGCGACTTCGGCGTCTCTTTGATCACCGACGCCTCCTGCTACCACACCCTCAGCACATCTAATGTCCGCGTCATCTGAGTCGGGTTCGCCCAGATAGGCGACCAGGTCCCAGTCGCCGGTTCCTATCTTGCGGTTATAGATGATGAAGCCGCCGCCTGCCCTTGCGATGTCTCGGTTGGTATTCATCTCGCAGCCAGGTCCAGACTTATCCACTAAGCCTAGCAGCGTGATGACGTTTGAGCGATAGCTCCCCTGCCAGGACTGCCATTTGGTCCAGATCGGACCGAGGGCGGTTACGTAGGGGTGCGAGGTGTAAATGTATGAAGAGAAATTCGAATAGGTTCCCGCGTTGAAATCCACATAGTAGATACCACCGGAGCCACTGCTGCCGTAACTGCCATCGTAAAAGACGCCCATGCCGTCAGGATTGGCGCTGATGTTGTATCCCGTCGTAGTGGTGACACAGTTGAGTGGTGCCTGACTCCAGGGCTCAACCGAGAGGTCCTGGCTGCAGAACTTCCGGCCGGTGTCGATTTTCTGATAGATCGCGCGCTTCGATTTGATGTCGAGATTGTTTAAGCGATCGCTCAAGTTATTGGCCAGCAGTTGCGAACCGGCATTGCCGGCGAGGTTGATTCCATAAAGATCGGTTCCGGATCTATAAATGACGATGTCACCTTCAGCCGCGGGTATCGACTGCTCGGCGGGTCCGGTAGCGATCGGGGAAGCGTCCTGCACCAGCCAGTCCTGGGAGGGATCGGCAGCCATCGCGTACTGTTGAGAGCTGTAAACGATGAAGGAACCCCAGATGAGGAGGCAAAACAGCAACGCTCGAGTCCACGGCACGTGTCTGTTTTTCCAATAATCCAGAGATGTAGACAATTGCTTCCTCCCGTGGAGAGCTTAAATAGCCGCTAACTTATAGGAAGGCAGATAAATTGATCTGCTTGATGAATCCTATTACTATTTACCCCCCTGTCATCATCCTTTGGTTGTATATTGAATTGTAAAAAGTATGATTTTTATTGAATCGTCAAATCGAAGTGTCTTTGGGGTGTTTGTTTCGCGTGCTCGACGAGATCAGGGATAATCCACCGGCTGATAGGCGTTATCCCGCTGCACCGGCCGCCGCCCGGCGGCTCTGATAGCGTCCACCAGCTCGTCCTTGCCCACTCGATAACTGACCCCGGCGGCGGCGACCACGTTCTCCTCGATCATGGTGCTGCCCATGTCGTTGGCGCCGAACATGAGAGACACCTGTGCAACCTTCAGCCCTTGGGTCACCCACGACGCCTGGATGCTCGGCACATTATCGAGGTAGATGCGGCTGACGGCCAGGGTCATGAGGTAGTCGATACCGCTCGAAGAAGCCGTGCCCTCGAGTTCAGTATTTGTCTCCTGAAAGGTCCAGGGGATAAAGGCCCGGAAACCACCGGTCTCGTCCTGCAGCTCGCGGACCCGGCGCAGGTGCTCGACGCGATCGGCCTGAGTCTCGACACTGCCGAACATCATCGTCGCTGTGGACTTCAGACCTGCTTCATGGGCTGCGCGCATGACCGACATCCAGGTGTCGGCATCGATCTTCTTGGGACTCATCCGGTGACGTACTTCGTTCACCAGGATCTCGGCGCCGCCACCCGGCAATGAGTCGAGGCCGGCAGCCTTGAGGCGCGCCAGGGTCTCATCCAGCGGCAGCCGGCTGACCTTGCTGATGTGGTAGACCTCGGGCGGCGAGAGAGAATGTATGGTGATATCGTAACGTTCCTTGATGGCGCGGAAAAGCTCTTCGTAATAATCGATGCCCAGTTTCGGATGCAGGCCGCCCTGCATCATTATGCCGGTGCCGCCCAGCTCAATCGTCTCTTCTATCTTCTGGAAGATCTGTTCGTTGGTCAGCAGGTAGCCTTCATCTGAACCGATAGGCCGGTGGAAAGCACAGAAGTCGCAGCCGGTGGTACAGAAATTGGTGTAGTTGATGTTGCGATCGACGACGAAGGTGACGTCGTCGCCCGGCAGTACCCGGCGCCTGGTGGCGTCCGCGGCCTGGCCCACGGCGATAAGCTCGCGGCTCTCAAGCAGCGCCTGCGCTTCGGCCTCAGTTATACGAGTACCGGCGGCAGACTTTTCGATTATTTGATCGATGCTATCTGTCATGATCTGTAATGGTTTCCATCGAAATATGGACGTCTTGTTCCCTGGAATGTATCGAACAGCTCACGAGATGAACTCCAGTTTCGGTGCCGACTCGATCGCGCCGATCTCAGCCGCCCGCCGGTAGAACTCCTCCAGGCCGCGGCGGTATTCATCAGTGAAGTCATAGCGCAGCTTGGCAAAGTACGAGCGCAGTAGTGGCTCATCGAACGGATAGACCTTCGCAGCGGCGGCAACCACTTCATCCCAATGGGAACGACAGTAATCCACTGAGTAGAGCAGGCGCTCCTCAACTTCAAAAGTCTCGTCGGCGCGCGATGCGAAGAATTCCCTCGACACAGCCCAGAGAGCGAAGACCATCGGCAGACCGGTGAACTCTTTCCATTCGCTGCCCAGGTCCCGGCAATGTTCCCAGGTACCGTGATAACAGGCTTCGAGGGCCTGGTCGCCGATAAGCAGCACTGCGTCGGTCGACTCCAGAGCCTCGGCGACGCCGGTTTCCAAACGGGAATAGACCGGCTGCAATCCGTACCGCTGGCTCATCAGGATCTTGAGCAGCACCACGGATGTGGCGCTCTGGCCGGTCAGGGCTACCGAGCAGACTTCGTCCATCGGCACCCGTGAGATCAGGCGGATACTGTCGACGGCGCCATCGGACGTGATGGAAAGCCTGGGAAATAGAAGAAGTTTGTCAGCGTTACCCGCATATTCGATCGAAGAGATCGGGCTGATATCCAGCTCACCTTCGAGCAGCAGCCGGTTGAGCGTCGTGGGAACCCCGTGGACCAGGTTGAAACAGCCCCAGCCCTCGCCCTTCTCCAAGCCATAATAGAGGGGATAGCCGTTGAGGAATTCGAAGTGACCGATGGAGATGGTGGCGTAATCCGGCGAGTCGTCGCCGGCGCCGCTTTTTTCTTCCTCAGTCTTCATACCGGCGGATGGTGTTATAAAGCGTGTCGCGCTCGACCGGGTTGCGGCCGGCGTCGCGGATGAGCCGGATCAGTTCGTCCTTGGCGATGGCCTCCTCGGTCTCGGCGCCGGCTGCGTGGGTGATTTTCTCCTCGACCACGGTGCCGTCGATGTCGTTGACGCCGAAGTGGAGTGATATCTGTGCCAGCTTGATGCCGATCATGATCCAGAAAGCCTTGATGTTATTGAAGTTATCCAGCATCAGGCGGCTGACCGCGAGCATCTTCAGGTCCTCGATGCCGCTGGTCCCGGGCAGGGTGTCGAGCTCGGTGTTGGCTGGATGGAAGGCCAGGGGGATGAAGCTGCCGAAGCCGCCGGTCTCGTCCTGCAGTTCCCGCAGGCGGATGAGATGGTCGATGCGCTCCTCCAGCGTCTCTACATGGCCGTAAAGCATGGTCGCGTTCGACTTGATGCCGACTCCGTGGGCGGTGCGCATGACCTCCAGCCACTTCTCGCCGGATATCTTCTTGTCGCAGACGATGCCGCGAACCCGCTCGGCGAAGATCTCGGCGCCACCGCCGGGCATGCTGCCGAGACCGGCGTCCTTCATCTCCTGCAGCACCGCTTCTTCAGTGCGCTTCGTTCTCTTGGCAAAGAAGGCGATCTCACTGGCAGTGAAGGCCTGCAGGTGCACCTGGGGATCCAGCTCGTGCAGCGACCGGATCATCTCAAGATAATATTCATAGGGAAGGGAAGGATGCTCGCCGCCGACTATGTGAAGCTCGGTGATGCCGTCTGCCAGCGAGCCGCGAGCGCGATCGAGCACTTCCTCGAGCGTCATCGTGTAGGCGTCGTCAGCCCCCTCGTCGGCGCTGAAGGCGCAGAACTTGCAGCGGTTGCCGCAGACGTTAGTGTGATTGATGTGCCGGTTGTTGATGAAGAAGACGTCGTCGCCGACCAGGCGGCGGCGGGCGAGATCAGCCAGCTCGCCGACCTTGAGCAGGTCGGGTGACTTGAGCAGCGCCAGGCCGTCCTCAAACGAAAGCCGCTCCCCCGCCCTTACTTTTTCTTCGACGGTGTCCAAAGTGTTTGTCGAGTTCACTGAGATTCTCGTCTCCTCTGCTTGCTTCAGCCCTTTTTGATCTCCAGCTCACGCTTGCCACTAAGAGTGCCAAGCGCCTTTTCAAAGACTTTTACATCCGGGCCGATGGCGACAGCCACCAGCTCGTCGGGGCGGTAGAACTCCTGCGCCAGCGCCTGTACCTCATCCGCGGTGACGGCGCTGATGCGCTCGATGATCTCGTCCAGCATCAGGATCTCTGATTCAGTCACGGTCAGCTTGCCCAGCCGGCTCATCCGGTTGTGGGTCGTCTCCATGCCCAGTACAACCCGGCCCTTGGCGCTTTCCCTGGCCCGCGTCAGTTCACTGTCGCTGACGCCGTCGTTGATTATCGATTCTATCTGCTCGGTGACCACGCCGGTGACCTCGTCGACGCTGTCGCCGCGGCAACCGAAGTATACGCCCACGAGACCGGTGTCCGAATAGAGCGAGTCGAAGGAGTAGACCGAATATGCCAGCCCCCGCTTGTCCCGCACCTCCTGGAACAACCGCGAACTTGCCGAGCCGCCGAGGATGCTGTCAAGGATCGAAAGAGCGAAACGCCGGTCCGAGTGCCGTGAAAGTCCCAGGCCGCCAAAACACACATGGTATTGCTGCGTATCTTTCTCATAGAAGCAGGCGCTCTCGGCTTTATCCGGCACCGGGGCCGCCGGCATCGACGCCGCCATCGGCACGGAGCCGCTGCCTCCCGCCAGATGCTTTGTCGCCAGCTCGACCAGCCGCTCCTGCTCAACGTTGCCGGCCGACGCTATCACCATATTGGGAAGTGTATAGTGCCCGGAATGGTAGGCGCGTATCTGTTCAGGTGTCACCGCACCGATTATCTCCGTCGTCCCCAGCACGCTCTTTCCCAGTGGGTGGCCGTCGAACAGCGCCTGGGTCAGGTAGTCGGTGATCAGTTCGCCGGGAGAATCCTCGTACATGGCGATCTCCTCAACCACCACCTCGCGCTCCAGGTCGATGTCGGTGAAGGCCGGATGTACGACCATGTCAGCCATGACCTCGAAAGCCTCGTCGAGATGCTCGTCGAGAAAGCGGGCGTGGACCACAGTGTATTCACGGGCTGTCGCCGCGTTAAGTTCACCGCCGAAGGAATCGAAGATCTGCGCTATCTCAGCTGCGTCGAAACGGGAGCCACCCTTGAACAGCAGGTGCTCAATGAAATGGCTGACGCCGTTCTCGCCGGCCTGCTCGTAGCGGGAGCCCGCCCCGATCCAGAAGCCTAAAGAAATGGAGCGGACGGACGGCAGCTTCTCGCTGACGACCCGCCCGCCCCCTTCAAGCTGTTTCAGCTTATACAGTTGGATTTAGGTCAACCACCCTCAGGCCGATGCGCTGCTTGCCGCGGTCTTCCTTGACTTCGATCACCTCGACCTGAACCATCTGGCCGCGCTTGACCACGTCTTCCACCTTGTTGACCCGGCCTTCGGCCAGGTTGGAGATGTGTACCAGCCCGTCGGTACCGCGCTTCAGCTCCACAAAGGCCCCGAAGTCGGTGGTCTTGACGACCTTGCCGACGAACACATCGCCGGCCTCCACGTCCTTGCACAGCTCATTGATGCGCTCGATGACCTTCTCGCCACTGGCGCCGTCACGGGCGCAGATGAAGACGGTGCCGTCCTCTTCCACATCGATGGAGCAGTCGAACTCGTCGACCAGGCCACGGATGGTCTCGCCGCCCTTGCCGATGAGCGCGCCGATCTTGTCCGGATTGATCTGGATGGAGAAGATGCGCGGCGCGTACTCGGAGAGTTCCTCGCGGGCTTCCGGCAGGGCTTCGAGCATCTTGTCGATCACGTGCAGGCGGCCGCTTTTGGCCTGGGTCAGCGCCTCGGCGAATACTTCCGGCGTGATGCCTTCCTTGATCTTGAGGTCCATCTGGATGGCGGTGATGCCTTCCTTGCTTCCCGTCACCTTGAAGTCCATGTCGCCGAGATGATCCTCGATGCCGGCGATGTCGGTGAGGATCACATAGTTGGCGTCGACGTTGATGGATTTGCACTTGTCACACTGGCGCAGGAATACACCCTCGTAACCGCAGTCACGACAGCTCGAGCGCACGACCAGGCCGCAGGAGATGCCGCCGATCGGCTTCTTGATGTGGACGCCGGCATCCATCAGCGCCAGGGTCGAGCCGCAGGTGCTCGCCATAGAGGAAGAGCCGTTGCTCTCCATGATCTCACTGACGAGGCGGATCGTATAAGGGAACTCATGCTCGTCCGGGATCATGGGCCGCAGCGCTTTTTCCGCCAGCGCTCCGTGGCCGATGTCGCGGCGCTTGGGGCCGCGCATGAAACCGGTCTCACCCACCGAGAACGGCGGGAAGTTGTAATGGTGGATGTAACGCTTGCTGTCCTCGAGGCCCAGCCCGTCGATGCGCTGGTAGTCGCCGACTGCGCCCAGGGTGAGCAGGGTCATCGCCTGGGTCTGACCGCGGGTGAACAGCGCTGAACCGTGGGTGCGGGGGGCGACCCCGACCTCGCAGGTGATGTGGCGCACTTCATCGGTGGCGCGGCCGTCGGGGCGGATCTTGTCGACGGCGATGGTGCGCCGGACGACATCCTTCTCGATTGCCTTGGTGATGGAACTGACAGCACGGACCAGCTCGTCTGGGGAATCCTCGCCGAGCATCTCGCCCTTGACGGTGCTGCGGATCTTCTCGATGCGGTCGGTGCGCTCCTGCTTCTCAGTGATGCGGTTGGCTTCTTCCAGGTCGGCGCGGCACATGGACTCGATCTTCGCGTAGAGATCCTTGTCCACTTCCGGCTCCTTGAAGTCCCACTTGGGCTTGCCGATGGCCTCGCGCAGCTCGTCCTGGAACTCGCAGAGCTGGCGGATCGGACCCTGGGCCAGACGCACGGCTTCCATGGCGACCTCTTCGGTCACGTCAGTGCCGCCGGCCTCAATCATGAGGATCGACTCGGCGGTGCCGGCCACGATCATGTCCATGTCGCAATCCGGCTCCGTCATCTGCGACATCGTCGGGTTGATCACCAGTTCGCCGGCTATCCTGCCGATGCGCACCGCGGCGATCGGGCCCTGGAAAGGTATCCCGGAAATGTGCAGCGCCGCCGAAGCGCCGACCAGCGCCAGCGTGTCGTAGGCGTTCTCCTGGTCGGTGGAAAGGATGGTGGCTACAATCTGGGTCTCGTTGGAAAAACCCTTGGGGAAGCGGGGACGTACCGGGCGGTCGATCAGACGGGCGGTGAGGATGGCCTTCTCGCTCGGCCGAGCCTCACGCTTGATGAATCCGCCGGGGATCTTGCCCGCCGCGTACATGCGTTCCTCTATATCAACGGTCAGCGGGAAGAAATCGATGCCTTCCTTGGCCTCGGTCCGGCCGGTGGCCGTGACCAGTAACATCGTGTCACCGCAGCGCATGAGCACGGCGCCGCTGGCCTGCTTGGCCAGACGCCCGGTCTCGATGGTGATTGTCTTGCCGCCGATCTCAATACTTTTCTCTGTGACGATCGTCTCTATACTCAAGTTTCTCTCTCTCCTTGGCTTCGGATACCTGCCTTCAGGCATCCCCTCGATAAATAAATCAGGCCGCAGGAAGCTGCGCTTCCGCGGCCTGCCCCAGGCTCAAGGCTCAAAATCCCGGCGGTTCCCCCGGCGGGACTTTCAGCCTCAGGCCCAGGACAAATGGTTCCCAAATGCGGCAGCGTTAAACGCGATAGGGCAAAAGGGATTGTTTCAGACAGAACAGGATGAAAACCGGAAATAAAGGTGCTACTTCCTCAGTCCTAATTCCTTGACCAGCGTGCGGTAGCGGTTGACGTTCTTGTCCTGCAGATAGGTAAGCAACCGCCGGCGCTTCCCCACCATCTTCAGCAACCCCCTGCGAGAGTGATGGTCCTTCTTGTGGGTCTTGAGGTGCTCGGTAAGACCGTTGATCCTCTCGGTCAGTAACGCGATCTGCACCTCGGGAGAGCCCGTGTCACCCTCGGCGCTGCCGAACTTCTCGATGACTGTTTCCTTGTTCTCCTTGCTTAACACTAACGTTTCACCTCCTTTTCTTGCTCCACGAACGGATGTGGGGAGTCTTTAATACTGTCAGAGCTTATCATAGCGGCATATAAAAGGCTAACCGCGGGCTGACCCCGGGACTGACTTCAGACTGACCGCGGGGCCTGCGTTTGCAGGGTTTATTTGCGGGGTTGCGAGGCGGCGAATCCCTTGTAGCGGCGGGCTGTTGCTATATCTTCCTTTATCTGGGCCACCAATGCCTCGGGCCCGTCGAACTTCTTCTCGTCACGCACCCGCTCGAGGAAGTCCACCCGCACGTTGAAACCATAAAGATTGCGGTCGAAGTCGAGGATGTGGGCCTCGATGCGCATACGTTCGCGGCTGTCCTCATCGGTTGAGCAGAAGGTCGGGTTCTGGCCGACGTTGACCAGGCAGGCGTAGGGATCCTTGCCGATGAAAAGGTCCGCCAGGTAGACCCCCCTGCCAGGGAAGATACAGTCGACCTGGGCCTCGATATTGGCGGTTCGCACGCCCAGCGCCCGCCCCCGCTTGTCCCCATGGACGACCTTTCCATGGGTAGAGGGTGGCCGGCTGAGGATCTCCCTGACTTCGGCCACGTTACCGTCAAGCAGCAGGTTGCGGATACGGGTCGAGGAGATGGGCTGCTCGCCGGCGGTCACCAGCGGTTCGGCGATGACCTTCATGCCGACCTTGCGGCCGTATTCCTCGAGGAAGGCGATGTCGCCGCCGGCCTTGTAGCCGAAGCGGAAGTTGTCGCCGACGATCACCTGGGTGGCGCCCAGGTTCGAGGAAAAAAGCATCTCGCAGAATACGGAAGGGGAAAGGTGGGAGAACTCATCGGTGAACGGGATGATCAGCAGCTCATCCGCCCCCAGGGTGCCGATGAGATCGGTCTTGATGTTAAGCGGCGTCAGGATGGGAGGGCATTTGTCCGGGGCTATGACCGAGAGAGGGTGAGGGTGGAAAGTCATCACCATGCTCCTGGCGCCCTGCTCCTTCGCGGCGGCGACTGCGTCGCCGATGATCCGCTGATGGCCGATGTGGACGCCGTCAAAGGTGCCGATGGCGACGATCCGCTTGCCCTTGGGTACCTCCCCGAGTTCGCGATAGACCCTCACGACAGCACCAGCAGTGGTCGCAGCTCGCCCGGTTTGTCACCAGGGCCGTAGATCGCCAGCAACTCCTTGCCGCTCGCAACGCGAACCGGCCCGGTGTCTTCGCCGTCAAGCCGGCGCCCGTTTTTGACAGCCCTCGCTTCGATTTCGTCCACTTGTCTCACGGGAAGGAAATATAGCGCACCCAACCCGGAAATAAAAGACGGGTTGCCGCCGGTGAGCAGCGATTCCGCTGGCAACGCGGCAAGTTCTTCGAGGCTGGCAGCCTGTTCGACCCTGTAATCACCGATCCGGGTCCGCCTGAGCGCGAGGGCATAAGCCGCAGTCCCGAGCCGGACGGCGATGTCCTCGACCAGCTGCCTGATGTAGGTTCCCTTGGAACAGGCGACCTTGAGGGATGCCTGTTGTATTTCGGTGTCGAACGACTCCAGCGACAGCTGAGTGATCTCGATCTGGCGCACCGGCGCTTCAACTGTCTCGCCGCGCCTGGCTTTCCTGTAGAGCGCCTCGCCATCGACCTTGACCGCCGAGAACGCGTGAGCTTTCTGATCGATGGTCCCGGTGAACTCCGGGAGGATATCAAGCAGGGCTGATTCGGTTATCGCGCCCCCGGCTACCGCGGCTATCTCACCGTCGATGTCGCCAGTGGTCGATGAAGCTCCGAACTGCACGGTGACCAGGTACTCCTTGTCCAGCGGCATGAAATAATCGAACAGGCGGGTCGCCTTGCCGACCATCATGAGCAGCAGGCCGGTGGCAAAAGGGTCGAGCGTACCGGCATGGCCGATTTTTTTTATGCCTGTGAGCCGCCGCAGCCGGCTGACCACGTCGTGGGAAGTAAGACCGGCCGGCTTGTCGACAAGCAGCAGGGCGCAGGGAAGCGAAGGGCCGGGGGCAGCAATGCCGCTGGCTAAATGGGCGGCGTTACCGCCAGATGACTTACTTTCGTGCCTACTGTTCTTCAATTTCCTTCAACAACTTCTCGATCCGCAGACCGCGCTCGATGCTCTCGTCGATCAGGAAGGAAAGCGTTGGTGTCCGCTTCATGCCCAGCTGACCGGCGAGCTGCGATTGCAGATAACCGCGGCAATGTGTGAGTCCCTCGAGCGTCCGATCGCGCTCATCATCGTCGCCCAGTACGCTGACATATACTTTAGCCGACCTCAGGTCTGGCGTTGTATCAACACTCACCACCGTCACAAAACCGATTCGCGGATCCTTGAGGCCACCCGCGATCGCTTCGCTGAGAACTTCCCTGACCGCCTCGTTGATGCGGCGCATCCTCTGCCCTGCCATCTCAATCACCTTCCAGGTTCTGGATAAAAATCAGTGTTCGATCACGCTCGAATAAATGTTCAGTCGGCCTCTACCTTGACGATCTCCCGGTGCGCCATTGTCAGCGAGTAATCCCTCGCCTCCAGGAACGACACCGCCAGGTCCAGGGCGCGTTAGGTTTCTGTACAAGAGTTGCCGCAGAGGGAGAGGATGATCCTGGAGCGTTGCCAGAGGTCATGATAGCCGACTTCGGACACGGAGGCGCCCAGCTTGCGCGCCAGTCCTGCCTTCAGGCTGCGGAGGTACTGGCGCTTGTCCTTGAGGGAGCCGTTCTCCGGAAAAAGGATGTCCACCGCCAGGATACCGACATAACCGTCAGGTTGCTGCAACTTCTTTCGTCTCGAAGAACTCAAGGACGTCGCCTTCCTTGATGTCATTGAAGTCTTCCAGGAGGACGCCGCATTCGTAGCCTTCCTCGACCTCACGGGTGTCTTCCTTGAAACGCTTGAGAGACGCCAGCTTGCCAGTCCAGACGATGGTGCCTTCGCGGACCAGGCGCACCTGGGCGTTGCGGGTCACCTTGCCGCGGGTGACGTAACAGCCGGCGATGTTGCCGAGCTTCGAAGCCTTGAAGATGCTGCGGATCTCCGCCTCGCCGAGTTCCTCCTCGACGAAGGTGGGGGCCAGCATGCCGATGAGGGCGGCCCTGACATCCTCGGTGACCTTATAGATGACGCTGTAGGTCCTCACATCGACGCCCTCGATGTCCGCGACCGTCTTGGCAGCGGCGCTTGGGCGTACGTTGAAACCGAGGACGATCGCCTGGGAAGCAGCCGCCAGCATGACGTCCGATTCGTTGATGGCGCCGACCCCGGTGTGGATGATGTTGATCTTGACCTCGACGTGCTTGATCTGCTTGAGCGCTTCTTCCAGCGCTTCCACGGAACCGGCGACGTCGGCCTTGATGACCAGGTTGAGGTCCTTGACCTCGCCTTCCTTGATCCGGGCGAAGATGTCGTCAAGGGTGAACGCCCGGCGCTTGGCCAGGATCTCAGCCTTGATACGGTCGGAACGCTGCCCGGCGAGGGTGCGGGCGCGCCGCTCGTCCTCGACCACGCGGCAGGATTCGCCCGCCTGCGGCACGATGTCGAAACCGAGGATCTCCACCGGAACCGAGGGACCGGCTTCTTTCAGGGGCCGTCCCTTGTAATCGCTCATTGCTTTGACCTTGCCCGATGCCTGTCCCGCGACGATGGCGTCACCTACGTGCATGGTGCCGCGGTTGACCAGCACGGTCGCGACCACGCCGCGGCCGGGATCGAGCTTCGACTCGATGACCACGCCGCTGGCCTCAGCGTTGGGATTGGCTTTGAGTTCCTGCACGTCTGCGACCAGCTGGATCATCTCCAGCATGTTCTCGAGGCCGGTCCTCTGCTTGGCGCTGACGTCGACGAAGACTGTATCGCCACCCCAGTCCTCAGGGATCAGCGCATGCTCCGTGAGTTCCTGCCGGACCCGCTCAGGGTTTGCTTCCGGCTTGTCTATCTTGTTGACCGCCACGACGATCGGCACTCCGGCCGCCTTGGCGTGGTCGATGGCCTCGATGGTCTGCGGCATGACGCCGTCGTCCGCCGCCACGACCAGCACGGCCACATCGGTCACCTTGGCGCCGCGCGCTCGCATGGCGGTAAAAGCCTCGTGGCCGGGAGTATCCAGAAAAGTTATGCGCTTGTCAGCGTGGGTGACCTGGTAGGCGCCGATATGCTGGGTGATTCCGCCGGCCTCGGTCGCCGTCACTTCGGTCTCGCGCACAGCGTCGAGCAGCGAGGTCTTGCCGTGATCCACGTGGCCCATGATGGTCACGACCGGAGCCCGCGGCAGCAGGTCTTCGGCCGTATCGGCGTATACTTCTTCTTCCTGCTCGTCAGCGGCGTGGATGATCTCGACCTTGCGCTCCAGGTCGTCAGCGAGGGTGCTTATCGCCTCGTCACTGAGCGACTGCGTGATGGTAGCCATCTCGCCATAACTCATGAGCAGCTTGATGATCTCGGAAGTGGAGATGCCGAGCGCCGCCGAGATGTCCTTGACGGTAGCACCGGAGTTGATCTTGACGACCACGCTGGTATCGAGAGTCGCGACCTGCTCCTGGCGCTCGGCGACAGCGGTGACTTCACCTTTGCGCCCTTTATGCCGCGCCCGCTGATGCCGGCCAGCAGGAACGAAACTGCGCCTCTTGGCAGCCGAGGGATCGATTATGACGCGACGGCGCTTGCCGAGGTTGGTCGCCTTGACCGGAGCCTTCCGCTGCTTCTTGGGAGCAGCTGCCTTGCCCCCGATGGCTTTCAACGCCACTTCTTCCTCGACACTGGCCAGGGAACCGCTGACTTCGACACCGGCAGCCTTGAGCTTCTCGACCAGCTCAGCGCTGGTCAGTTTGTTTTCCTTGGCAATCTCGTAGATTCTTTTTTTGGCCATATTCGCCATCCTCGCGCCAGCCGGCGCTTAAGTCCTGCTTTACCGCGTCTCGATAAGACGCGCGAAATCCTCTCTCAAACCGCTGGCCTCAGCAGTTGCCTTCAGCCTCCGGACCAGGGTCTTTCTGGCGAGCGCCTTGTCAAGACATTCGAGGGAAGCACAGACATAGCCTCCCCTTCCTGAGACTCCCCTGCCAGAGCCACCCTCTCCCGGGTGGCCGCTACCGGCCGAGCCGCTGACGTTACCCGGCACGTCGCCTAAAACCAGCATCATTCCATCCGGGGTTTCTCGCACAGTAAAGCGAACCAGAGCTGCTTTGGCAAATCGATTGCCGCAGCCGGCGCACATCCGTCGCGGGACATGCCCCCTGTGAACCAACTCCGTTACCCCGGATTGACTGTCTCTTCGGTGGCCGCCGATTCTTCAGCAACCGGCGCTTCCGCCGCTACTTCTGCTGTCTCTTCGGTGGCTGTCTCTTCTGCAGCAGCCGCTTCGGCTGCTGTCTCTGCCGCCGCCTCAGCAGCAGCTGCCTCGGCTTCCGGCTCCAGGCCTTCGGCCTCCTGCTGCTCTACCAGCTTCTGGTGAGCAGCGATTCCGCAGTAACGAGCACCGGGCAGGGCCGCGTTGGGACAGCGCTTGCCGGACTTGGTCACAGCGCAGCAGCGGCCGGCGAGTTCTTCGACTTCTTCGTCGGAGAAAGCCATGGAATCCTCTTCCTCCGACATCTGGCTCTCGCTCTTGATGTCGATGCGCCAGCCGGTGAGCTTGTTCGCCAGGCGGGCATTCTGCCCTTCCTTGCCGATCGCCAGCGACAGTTCGTCGTCGGGAACAACCACGGTGGCCGACATGGCTTCGTCGTCCACCAGGACCTCGCGCACCTTGGCCGGGCTCAGCGCCTTGGCCACAAAACGCGCGGGTTCGTCGTTATAAGGGATGATGTCGATCTTCTCGCCGCCGAGCTCGCTGACGACCATGCGCACGCGTGAACCGCGCGGGCCGACGCACGCGCCGACGGGATCGATCCCCTCTTCCAGTGACTCAACGGCGATCTTCGAACGCCAGCCCGGCTCGCGGGCCACGTTCCTGATCACTACCAGGCCGTCGGCGACTTCGGGAACTTCCAGCTCGAACAGTTTGCGGATCAGCTCATCGCTGCGCCGCGAGACTATCACCTGGGGACCCTTGGTATGGTCGCGTACATCGACGATGACCGCCTTGATGCGCGAACCATGGACGTAGCGGTCGTTGTCTACCTGCTCGCTCTCGGGCAGAAGCGCCTCGACCTTGCCCAGGTCGACCAGGGTATAGCGCTGGTCGCTCTGCTGGACGATGCCGGTGACGATCTCGCCCTTGCGCCCCTCGTATTCGTCGAACATCATGTCACGCTCGGCTTCGCGTATCCTCTGGAAGATGACCTGCTTGGCCGTCTGGGCGGCGATGCGTCCGAAGTCCTCGGGAGTCTCGATCCTGACCTTCTCGATCTCGCTCTCGTCATACATGGAGAGGTCGAATCCCTCCTCCTCGGGAGCTTCGGCTGCCGCGCCTCCGGCAGCTTCGCCTGAAGCTGCCGTCTCGCCTGCATCGGCTTCTTCAGCCTCGGCTGCGGTCTCATCGCTCGCCTGCCCGCCTTCAGCTTCTCCGGCCGCTGCCGCGGCGGCAGCCTCTGCTTCGGCGGCCTCAACGGCAGCCGGACGTTCCGGCAGGATCAATTCAAAGATGCTGATCTCGCCGCTTTCCGGATCAATAACTACCCGGGCATGCTCGACTGCGCCCGGCGTCTTCTTGTATGCGGAGAGCAGGGCGTCCTCGAGGGCGGTCAGCAACACCTGGAAGCTGATCCCCTTTTCTTCCTCCAGAAGCCTGAGGGCTCCTACGATTTCCTTGCTCATCTGTACTCCTTTTATCGATCATTGCCAGCCCCTGTCTGCATCCAGGGCATCAATCACTCTTTTTTACGCCGCTTCTTTCGCGGCTTCTCCAGCTGGTCGAACTCGAAGACCGTGCGGGCTATCGCCACATCTTCAAGAGGCAGCGATATCCGACTGCCATCTTCAAGCTCGAGCTCCAGCTTTTCCCCGTCCGCAGAGAACAAAAAACCGGTGAAGTTTCGCCTGCCTTCCACCGGGCCGAATGTCTTAACATTGATCTTTTGTCCGACCGCTTTCCGGAAATGTTCCGGCTTTCGCAGTCTTTTTTCCAGACCCGGCGAGGAGACCTCGACCGTGTGGTCCTCCTGGTAGCGGCCCAGCAGGCCGGTAACCAGTGCGCACAGCTCGTGGTCAACGCCATCCGGATGGTCG
Source organism: Actinomycetota bacterium (assembly GCA_016235065.1). Classification (GTDB taxonomy): domain Bacteria; phylum Actinomycetota; class Thermoleophilia; order BMS3ABIN01; family BMS3ABIN01; genus JACRMB01. The sequence continues at coordinate 256,007 of JACRMB010000010.1, forward strand.
ATAAAAACCCTCAAAACCTGGTTTCCACCGCCTCCGGCAACCTCGACATCGACCAAGTCGACATCCGGCAAATCTTTTGCCAGAGTCAGTTCCACATCTTCGATTATGGTTGCTTTTTTCACTGCAAGTGAGCAAAAAAGAAGTGGGCTTAAAACCCACTCCGACAGGTACCTCGCAGTTTGTAAAATTATATCACACCGCCGAAACAGCCCGCAAGGATGGAGGCCGGTTCCGGCTGGGTTCCAGGCAATAAAAAATCCCTCGAATAACGGGGATTTTTCCTGCCTGAAGACTTTCCCTTGAGCCATTCTACATGTAGCCCCTCTTAATGTGAACCCTACCCTTTCCCAGGGTGAACAATTTGATCGCCAGAAGGCCTGCGATGAACCCCCCGATATGGGCGAAATATGCTACGCCACCGGATGTGCTTCCCAGTTCGGAGAGACCGTAAAAGAGCTGGAACAGGAACCAGAACATCAGCACGAAGATGGCAGGCAGCTGCACCACGGTGATGAATACCAGCAGGAAGACCAGAGTCGTGACCCTGGCCCGGGGATAAAGCAGCAGGTAGCCGCCAAGGACGCCGGCGATGGCGCCGCTGGCGCCGATGTTGGGGATATCGGAAGCAGGATCGATGGCGATCTGCGCCATGCTGGCCAGAAGGCCGCAACCCAGATAAAAAACCACAAAACGGAAGCGGCCCATGGAGTCCTCGACATTGTTACCGAATATCCACAGGTACAGCATATTGCCGCCGAGATGGAGCCAGCCGCCATGAAGGAACATCGAGGTGAGAAGGGTGATGTAGACGGGAAGGCCGCGGGGAACCAGTGAGACGCCATGGGTTATCTCGTAGGGAGTCATGCCGTATTGGGTCAGAAAGCCGTCGAGCTGACCGCTGGCTTCGAGAGTGAGTTCATAGAAGAACATGGCGATATTGATCGCCATGAACACCACCGTCATCAGCGGAAAACGATCTGTGGGGATGTTGTCCTTGAACGGCAGCATCTGGCTTTCAGTTTAGATGCTGCCACGGCAAATTAAAACTGTACGGTCACCTGGGCCTGGCAGTGAAAGCCAGGCTCACCCCTGGAGCTTCGGGGGAACTCCCTCCCGGCCTGGCGACGACTTCGAGACCGTCTCCCCGCATAAGGATCGACTTGCCGGCTAAACCGGGTTGCTGCACTGAGACTATCTCCAGCGGCGAACTCGTGTAGGCGCCCGCCAGGTCAAGCACCGCTTCCTGAGTCCGCCTGCCTTCCCCGGAATCATCCCATGGCGCCCCGGCTGGAATATCCGTAGCCGGCGCCCACAGGGAAGCAGAGATCTCCCTGATGTCAAAATCGTAATCTCTGCGCTCACCGATGACATCGACTGAAAAGGTGCGCCCGCCTACATCCTGGACGCCGGTTGCCTTGAAGTGGACATTCTTCTCGAGTGAATCGGATCCAGAACTCTCTGGGGCGATCGACATGGAAAAGCCAGCGGGCAGCCTGAAATATTCAGATGCCTGCTGTTGTGCCTCCTCGCTGAAGCTGCGCCGCGCCTGCCACATGAGAAGGAACGGCAATGACATGGCAAACAGGCACATCAGTGCTGTGATCAGCGCTACGCGAACGCCCCTGCCTGGGTGCCTTGCCGGATCGATGCCCGCGCTGCCGGGTAAGCCCTTCACTCGCCTGTTTTGAAAAGCGAGACCAGCAAAGAGGATCATGCCCGCGGTTATCCCGGACAGGGTCAACTGCAGCAGATATAGCAGCTCAGGCCAGTCGAACGGATCAGAACCCGGCCCCGATGTGACCAGCCAGACTATCGCCATCGAAGCTGCGCCGAAGCCGGCTCCTGTCGCGATTGCCGTGCGCATCCTTATAAGGCCAAGCTCGGCGCGGCCGGCAGACAAGCCAACGATGGGGAATGCGACAACCACCACAAGAGCGCCCAGCATAAAGGGCAGGGACAGCATGAAAGGGTATTCGGGGCTGAAGTCCAGCAGGGCGCCATATGAATAACCGACCACCATCAGGATCAGCGACATGGCAACGAACACCAGAGCTGCCACCAGCCCGATGACTACGGCGCCAAATGCACCGCTCGTTCCTGTTGCCAGGGCAGGCTCCCGATCCTCGACATCGTCCTTCTGGTTCCAGCCATTATCCATTCATCCCTCCTTTGAGTTTGTTTCCGGCAGGGCGGGGTTGCGTCCGCAACCCCGCCCCGCGGGCTTTCAGACAACGGTTACGCCAGATTTCAGGCACTTCCCGGCGCCGGCGCCGGGAACCATAACTCGTTGCCGACCTCATCCCTGCAGCCGGCATACAGCCGGGTAGTAAATCGCCTTGTTCCAGGTGGACAGTAAAAACGGACCTCCATATCAACAGCCTGGCTGACTCCCAGCATCGCGTACGGCGGCGGCGGCGGACCTGGAATCACGGAAGCCGGCTCTGCATCGATCTGGTTTATTACAACTTCGCGCGCACCACCATCTCCGATGTTGCGCAGGCGATACCTGACTGACAGGTTGCCGCTGAGATAGTCCTCATAGCTTCCCCAGAAAACAGATGCAATCGACAGTGCCAGGCGGGGCTGTGTGCATGATGCCAGGTTGGATATACCGGATTCGTTTCCGGCATCATCCGTTGCCTTCATCGCAAAATAGACCGCTTCGCCCGAAGGAATCTCGCTCGTCATCACGCTTTCGTTAAAACCGGCGGCCTCCGGGCCAGCCGACATGCTAATGGGCTCAGCCGACGCCCAGGTCTGCTCGTTGATCGGCTGCCCCGAGTAGCGGATCGAGTACAGCGCAGCCGCCCCTTCGTTTCCGTCGTCGCCTGGAGCCATCCATTCGAGTCGGATGGCGCCGTCGTCCTGCCGCTGTGCTGTCAGATCCATCACGGGCGCAGGCGGTGCAGAGTCCAGTTCGCTCACTGCCATTCCATCGGGCGCCAGAAAAGAATCGGCTGCCCCGTCGCCGTTGCTGTCTATCCCGATCCTGTAGCCCTCCCTTTGGCTGTCGGGACCAGTCGACAATCCGGCCACGATCCCGGGGCCGACCTCGATGCTGTTGTAATCCAGGCTGGTAGTAGTTCCCTTCGCGGGATCAGAAAGTACGATTCGCAGTGGCGTCACGGCGGGAGCCGCTGCGGTGATCTCCAGGCGATAGTCCTCCAGATACCCGCCGCCGGCGGCGATTATTGCCTTCTGTCCGATTTCCGGGATCGACAGATAGCTCGATCCCGGCAGGTTATTCTCGATAAGGCCGGACAGGTCTTCACCTACGGACCCGGCCATACCTGACAGACTGGCTGTCACGGTATTGTTGATCCTGACCTCGATGCCGACAAGCCTGCCCCTGATTCCCGAGAAGCCATCCCAGTCAAGCCCCTGCCAGGCGAATGGCCTCTGCCACCTGTCGCCGGACCAGACAGGGCCCAGAGGTGGATCGGCTTCCGGCGCGCCGTTGACTTCACCCCATCGGCCAGGGAAACTGAGCCATCTCTGGCCGGGAATATCGGTCGCTGCCCCTGCCAGTGGCAGCACTCTCGGCATGGTCATCCTGCCGCCTTCGTATGTATCCGCTTCATCGATGAACATCGGCACCGGCAAACCGGAGGCCTCGACGCTGTGGCTACCCGGTTCAAAGTAGTTGGCATGCGAGCCCCGGCCCACATATATGACCGGATGTCCATCACGGACCTCAACGTCCCGCCAGTGGCGCAACTTTCCATAGCCATGTTGTGAGACCGACACGCGGACCGGTTGCGCGCTGCCGTCCAGCTCTACCTCCACAAGCTCCCAGTCCCCCTCATGGCTGAGCAGCGGGTGATTGTTGAAGTAGTAATTGATCCAGTACTGAAGCACTGTGCGTCCCCCCATATGGACGACCCGGCCGTATATTGCATCCTCGTAACCACCACCGGCGATGACAGCGGAGTAAGGCCGCTGGTATTGGGCCCGGACTACCCGGTCGAACGACGGATCGGGCAGGCGTGGGCCGCAGATCGCGCATTTGCCCGGCAGGTCGATGAAGGCGTTCACGCCAAAATCGCCAAGGGAATCCAGGGAAAGTGCTCCCGGCGACCTCAGCCTTTCAATACCATCCTCCATGAGCACGGCACCTGGAGCCGCCAGCATCACCCCTGCCTCCTCCGGGGCAAAATCCTCGTTATGATGGAGGACCAGCGAGGGTGAATACTGCTCCAGCAGGCTGGTGTCTTCTGAGGCTGGAGCAAGCACCGCCGCATAAACATCCCAGTCGCCATCCCGGTTATCCTGCCAGACCACCATGTTGCCCTTGATCACAGGATTCTTCTGGTCCCCTGGCGCTGTACAGACAGGTTGCTCCATGCCGGTGGCAAGGTCTTTCAGGTAGATATTCCACTCACCAGTCCAGTGTCCCGACTCATCAGGATGGCCAGTACGGTTGTCCTGATATACGACAAGGTTGCCACTGAGGGACGGATTGACCTGATCGCCGGGTTCGTCGACCACCATGACACCAAAGGTCTCGCTGACGGCCTCGAAGATATCCCAGTCCCGGGCTATATCATTCTCCATATGCTGGTAGAGGATACGGTTGCCGCTTATTGTCGGATGCTGCCGTCCGAACCTGCTGGCTCCCGTCTCATTCACGCCACCGCCCAGCCGTGATACGTACTCCGAGATCTTTGTAGGTATTTCGTAAGTAAAGAGGACCGGCTCATAGTATCTGCCGGCATAACCCCTTTCCCGCACCCAGACTGTCCTGTCACCGTCGATGTCCGGCCCATACCTGTACCCGGAAAAGTTGTAGGAATCCAGTATCTTCGAACTGGCCGTGTCGAATTCGACCAGCCTGATCGTGCTGCTGCCGTTATGGCTTGTGATCGCCCTGCTTCCTGAAAGCGAAAGGGAAGAGGCGGCGCTGACAGTCACGCACTTATCGTCCCCGCCCGCCAGGGGCCGGCGGCAGACCTGGTTATTGCTGTTCTGCCAAGCGATGGCGCCGCTATCGATATCCGGTCCGGCCGTTACGCCGGCTCCGCCGACCTCAGCTGAATCGCCGCTGAATATTTCTTTCTTCACAATCCAACCCTGGACTGAACGCCCGAGATCGTTGTATACCGCCGTGCCATCCTCGACGGCAGGCGTAATCTGATCACCCGGGCCCTGAGCCACCGGTATCTCAGTCATTGACCACCCCCAGGAAAATGCCGGCTCACCATTGGCTCCGGCACTTCCCGTATCAGACAAATCCCAGCACGCAGCCGCAACAAATGCCAGTACCATAAGGATGTACCTTAGCCTTATGGTGGCATTGATTCGACCACCCTTCCCCCTTGGAACGGCGCTATTCGGGCTACACTTATGCAGCCCCTGAATCAGCCTCAACATCGTATCCTCACTTCCTCAGCTCGCACTATCCGCGTTTTCGCAGGCATCTATTCAGAGTTGTCACTTGTTCAATTCCGCCCTGTCTTTCAAGTCAAGCCCATGGCTCCTCCTTTCTGCCGACATGCATGATCAGTACCCGCCACCATAACAAACGGCAGGCTTCCCGGAATCATCCGTTGGGTGTAATTACAAATGTAAAAAGTCGTATATTTACCAACTCAGATCCCGCCTGATTCGGCCTCCTCATCTGCGAGACAGTTTAAAAACCCATCCCGGGGAAAAAATGTAATCAGGATGTCAGATCAGGCAAAACAGATGACTGGTATATCGGGAAAGAAAGTCGCGGTTGTATTTGCGACAGGCTTCGAGGACTCAGAACTGACTGAGCCTGTGGCCTCCCTGAGACAGGCCGGCGCCACGGTCACGCTTGTGGGTATGAACGAAGCAGACAAGGCCGGGATCACCGGCAAGCACGGCACTAGAGTGAATGCCGACGCGACTATCGACGAGGTCAGGGCTGAAGACTTCGACGCCCTTATGATTCCGGGCGGCAGGGGGCCGGCGCTACTGCGTGAGGACGAGCGGGTGCTCGAATTCACGCGCGAGTTCGATGCTGGTGGAAAACCGCTGGCGGCCATCTGCCACGGTCCGCAGGTGCTGGCTTCAGCCGGACTCCTCAAGGGCCGTACGGCGACCAGTTTTTTCACCGTGGGGCCCGAGGTCAAAAAAGCGGGAGCCAGATTCGTCAACAGACCGGTGGTCGTCGACGGCAATCTGATCACATCCCGGATGCCCAGGGATATCCCGGCATTCACCGAAGCGATTATGGCCGCCCTGCGAAAGTGAATCCTTTCAGGGGCTGTCAGGTCTAATATGTATATGTTTTCAGGCTCTATGCTGGATCAGGGCGACCCGGACCGGGAAAGGAGGCAACCATGGAACTTGCGGAGCAGAAAAAACATCCCAGAAAAAGGATGAACTGGATCGTCGGCGGAATCCTGCTGGGATTGCTCAACACATTTGCCGTGGCTACATATGGGGCGCTGGGAGCGTCCCGGAATTACGTGGTGGTCGATGGTTTTTTACTGCGCCTCTTCGGCTCGAACCTCACATCCACCAACGAGTATCTCGCCCAGATGCCCACCAGGGCAGACTGGCTGCTTATGGTCAGCCTGGGCATGGTCATCGGCGGTTTTCTGGCCGCCCTTCTAACAGGCACGATCAACACCCGTTCGGTGCCAAGGCTCTGGAAAAGCCGCTTCGGTGACAGTAAGCCGAAACGCTTCGCCGCCGCTTTCGCAGGCGGTTTCCTGCTGCTGTTGGGCGCCCGCATCGCCGGCGGCTGCACCAGCGGCCTGGTTCTCAGCGGCGTGGCCCAGCTTTCCATCGCTGGCTTCATCTTCGGCGCCGCGATGTTCGCATCCGGTGTACCCGTTGCAAAACTCCTCTATCGAAAGAAGGCGTCATGACCGCCCCCCTTATCACAATCGCGCAGGCAACCACCGATTCTATCGGCGTCGTCGGCGGTACTGACGCCCGGGCAATCATCTTCGGCCTGCTCACCGGGATCGCCTTCGGCGTGATACTTCAGAGGGTCGGCGCCTCGAGCTTCGAGATGATCGTGAACATGCTCCGGCTCAAGGACCTGACCGTCATGAAGTTCTTCTTCCTGGCGATCGGGGTCGGGTCGCTGGGCATCTATCTGACTGAATCACTGGGTGGCACCGTCCATATTGGCATCGCACCGCTCTACCTGATCGGCATAACCGTCGGCGGGCTCATCTTCGGCGTAGGCTGGGCGGTCAGCGGCTATTGCCCGGGCACATCACTGGTCGCCCTGGGCGAAGGCAAGACCGACGCCGCTGTCACGATTTTCGGAGGACTGGTGGGCGCGCTGACGCTGGCGCTGACCTGGGACTGGATCGAACCGAACCTGGTCGAGCCGCTGAACTACGGCCCCAAGAGCCTGCCGGATGTACTCGGCGTGAAACCGCTCCTGGTAGCAGTCGTTCTGACAGCCGTGATCGTTGCATTTGTGATGTATCTGGATCATCTGAAAGCAGGACCGGAAGCGACCACAGGCGAGACTCCGGGAACGGCCGCAAGCAGCTAGTCCCCAAGTATTGCCAGCAATCCGGCCGCGCCGGTCTCATAACCGTTCATGGTCTCGTGGAGCACGGCCATATACAGATGCTCCCTGGCGGATCCCTGGTCGCCCAATCTGTTATACATCCTTCCGAGCAGGTAATGCGCCCAGGGATTATCGTGCCGTAGATCGATGAATCTCAGCAGCCAGGCAACCGCCTGTTCGCACATGCCCAGCTCGGCACAGGTAAAGCCCAGCCAGTACAGGCCGTCGCCATGGCCGTAGAGGTGATAAAGCGAAGTCCACAGCTCAAGCGCGTGGATGAGATCCTCGGGACCTCGTGCTTCTTCCGTGCATATCAGCGCCTCACGATAATCTTCCTGGGCCGCCGATCTCTCGTCCTGCAATACATAGAATCCGTATGCTGATTCCGTCACCTGATCCACGCCAGCGTCGGTCAGACCGAATTGCGGGGCGACTACTCGAAAATCACACGACTTCAGGAACTCGTAGTCCGGCGGACCGGCGTCGAGGCCGTCGATGCTATAACCGACGACTCCAGCACCTTCCATCACCCACCAGTTGAATTCCGGGCGGACGTTCTCCGTCCAGCCGCTGCCGACCTTGAAATCCTCGGTCAGGACCAGAAGGCAACCCTCTTCGAAATCCAGAAACCTGGCCATCCTCATCTTTGCCATGTGCTCCCTGGTCATAATTCCTCCGTAACCGGGTTATAGTGCTGCCGGGCATCAGGACATAAAACGTCATTAGAAAGCACCAGGACTTCTACGAACAATTAGGGGACACCCACTGCCGACCGTGCACGGTAGGAATTGCCAATGCCAGAAAACTGGTCAGGCAACACACGGCAAACATCAGGGTGCCCCCTTTAATCAAGATTAATGGATGACGATCGTCACAGAATCATCCCAAAGTATGATTTTCAATTGTAAAAAGTCGTATTTTTATGGATTACCCCCTCTTGAAGAGTACTGGATTCCAGCGGCGATGATTGTCATTTAAGAACATCAGTCGTACAATAAAAACTCCTGAACCCACTGCCCGATTGACGGCAGAGGATAGAACGAGAAAAGCTGACCGGGGGTGGTTGGCCTGATCGACTTGCTGAAAAGGATTCCTCTGCCGGCAATACTGCTGGCCGCTGCCGCTGCCCTGACCAGCCTTATCCTGGTTGTAAGCCTTTATGGCGCCGACGACTCCAGTCCGTCATCTGGCCTCACTGTTGGCGCGTCCGGCTATATCGATGACGGTCCTTTCAGTTCACCGCGCTCCGATGCCTATCCACCGCCCGTACCCCCGGAATCTCCAGCGCCACCTGCAGAGGAAGATGAGACCTGGTTCGCCGAAAGCGACGGTTCCGCAGAGGGAAGCGGCATCGATCCCGGCATCCCCACACCCCCGGTCACTCCGGGTGTGACGATCTGGCAGGACCGTAGCGATAGCGGTTACAACGCCGGCAGCGGTCAAGGCGCGATAAGCGGCAGGGTCACCGATCCCTGGGGCAACGGTATTGCCGGTGTCACAGTCAGCCTCGGAGTTGGAGGTTCACCCTGCGGTAACCCGGGAAAACCCGGGCCGGATCTGCCCCGCTGGATCATAACCCCGGCAATAACCGACTCCATGGGTTTTTATGCTGTGACCACCATGAAATGGCACACCGGCTGGCCCTACGCAGAAGAATACAGTTTCAGCGAAAGCTACGTGCCGAATATTTTTTCCCATGAGAATGAAGGCGTGCCGCTGGAAGGCTCCTACACGGTCTACTTCAGCGGTACCGTCCATGGATATCACTCTGCGGAATGGTATAACGACATAGGGAGAAGTGAACCCTGCTCGGTACCGGTCGGAGTCTTAAGCGTTCCCGCCGGCTCTTCGGGCGTCGATGCGGTCCTCGTGCCGCAGGCCAGCATTGCCGGCAAGGTGAGCGGTCCCGGCTCTGAAAGCGCCTGGATCGCAGCGGTCCCTGCGGACGGCGCCCAGGCAGAATATGTCAATATTGGTGAAGGCGCTTATTCATACGGCAATATCTTCTATCTTTCCAGACTGCTGCCGGGCGCTTATAAGTTGACGGCCATTCCCAACCGGCGCGGTTATTATGATCGTCAGGAGAGGCCTGATCCGGGTACGCCGGTCTGGTTCAACGCAACCCGCAGCTGGGATGCTGCGAGCAATATCGTCCTGGGCGAGGGACAAGTCGCTACGGTAGATTTCAGATTCCCCGAAGAGGAGCCCAAACGCGCCGACACCATCTCTGGCAGCCTTCTGTTTCATGATCGCCCACCGTCTTATGGCACGGAAGTCGCCCTGGTAGAAGCATCGAATCCGGATGTCACACTGGCCCGGAAGACACTTTCTCCTTCCAACTACTCATTCTCTTTCAGCGGCCTGCGCGATGGTGAATACAAACTGAAGTGTGTTCTGCCAGGCAGCGGCCGCACATTCTGGTATATAGGAACTGTCCTTTTTTTCTATGTGGAACCGGGGCTGGATCCCAATGATGCCGCAGCCATCTCGCCGGGTTCTGAAAACATAATCTTCAACGCCATGCCCCAGGGCGGAAATGTTAGCGGCACCATCACATTCCCTGACGGATCTCCGGTGCCGAGTGTCAACGTCCGGGCTGATGTCAAGAACGGGTATATCGAGCAATGGCCGGCAATATCGACGACCGATCGTTCAGGCAGCTATGCTTTTGATTATAATCATGGTTATTACTACTATAGGTCCTATCTGATGCCGGGAAACTACCGGATCTGCGTTCGGGATGAGGCGGACGGATCCGAATACTGCGCCGCGGATCTGGTCAGTGTCGGCTGGTACACTGACTCATCGGGAGTGGATATCGTTGTTCCCGCAGATTTCGGTACTCCGATGGAAGTCTCGGGCACGGTCAGAAAGCCGGATGATTCCGGTGCCGGCGGCGCGACGGTGAAGCTGATAGACTTTAATGGTTTGACGCATTTCAGCAAGCAGGCGGATAGTTCCGGATATTACCGCTTCACCAGGGCCGATGGCCTGTTGCCCGGTTACTACTACGCCTGCGCAGAGTACAGGGGCATCGATTATTGTGACTGGTCCTGGCGCCATGACGGCTTCCTGGTATGGTGGAACGTAGTCCTGGCAGACATAGATCTGAAGGTGCCTGACGAAGTCGGCGCCGACGGTTATTGAGCACGGCCAGTACTGTGATGTGTTCCGATTTCGCCAGGCTTATGCGAAGTCTGACACCGGCTGCTATTGAAATCCCGGTCCATCCCGGCGAGAATGAGGCCATGATCATCCCTGTGAAGAACAAGAAGGCGGGCGGCGTGCGGGTAAATCCCGGTTTCCTGGGTTTCCTGCTTTGTATCGCAGTCCTGGTTTTTACAGCCGGTTGCGGCGAATCATCTGATTCCGGCACCAGCACCGGCTCTACATCCGCCAGCACCTCAACCTCGAACACCTCCCAGGACCGCGCCGCCCGTCTGGCAGCCCAGTCGCAACTGCGCAATGCCCAGATGGCGCAGGAAGAGTATTACGTGGAAAACGAGCGCTATGCGGGGACCGCCGCGGAGCTGAAGACCATCGACGAAAAGCTGAACCCCAAGCTGGAGGTCATAAGCGGCGGCGCCAGGGGCTACGAGATGAAAATAACGGCCAACGACAGCAGCCAGACGGTCTATATCCTCCGCCAGACCGAGAGCCGGATCGAAAGAGTCGACGGGGAAGGCAATCCCTGGTAAAGACCAGCGTCTGGTCGCGGCCGGTCCCTGCCCCCGGCGGCGTCACTGCTTCGCCGCCGGTGTATCTCCCTCGCCCTATTTCTCCAGCCGGTACTTCTTCTTCATATCGATTATGCGGGTTACCGACTTGTTGATGTCATCTTCCTTGAGCTTCCCTGATTTCACCGCTGCCAGCAGCGCGTCGTAAGCTTCCATCTGCTTTGCCGGGGTGTGGCCGACGATGATAATGTCGTTTCCGGCGCCGACCGCAGCCACGGCGGCCTCGCCCACGCCCATGCTACCGGTGATCGCGCCCATCTCCAGGTCATCGGAGATTATGACTCCGGTGAAGCCGAGGTTCTTCCGCAGAAGGTCGGTCACGATCGGCTTCGAAAGCGAGGCAGGGGTGCCGGTCGCATCGAGGGCGGGCACGGAGAGATGGGCCACCATGATCATCGGCGCTCCCACCTCGATGGCCCTCTTGAACGGCGGCAGCTCGCTCCCCTCGATCGCTTCGAGGCTCAGGTCCACAGTAGGCAGGGTCTCTTCTGAATCCCCGTCGGCGGAACCGTGGCCGGGAAAATGCTTGGGGCAGGAGATGGTGGTAGCGTTGTTGTAGCCTTTCACGGCCATGCCACCCAGCTCGGTCACGACTTCCGAATCGGTGCCGTAGCTGCGGCCGTCCATGATCGAGCCCCAGCCGTCGCTGACGTCGACATCCGGCGCCAGGTTGGTATTGAAGCCAAGCTTCTTGAGATCGCGCGCTGCCGATGATGCCTGCTGCTGGGCTGCGGCGCTGGCCGCTTCACCGCCCATCTCACCGATCATCGGCTCGGAATAATATGGTCCGATGTCCATGAAGCGGCGAGTGGAGCCGCCTTCCTGATCTATCGCGATCATAAGCTTGGCTGGCGCTTTCGCCTGCGCCGCCAGAGTCTGCATGGCCGCGTTTGAGGCTGCTACCTGTTCGTGGGATTCGATGTTGCGCCCGAAGAGGATGACCGCTCCGATATGCTTTTCCTGGATGGCGCTGGTGACCTCCGGGCTGGGCTGGAGTCCCTCGTATCCGACCATCATCATCTGGCCGATCTTCTCCTCCAGCGACATGGATGCCACGATCTGATCGGTGGCGCTTGCCAGCGGCACTTCGCCCGTGGAAGTCTGGGTCTCACTGGCGGTCTCGGCTACGGGCGCAGAATTCTCAGATGCGGATGCCGAACCTTCCCTGGATTTCATCAAAAGGAAACCACCGGCGGCGGCAAGCGCAAAGACAGCGGCGATCACGAACCAGAACCAGGGGCTCCTCAACCATTTCCTGATTCCGCGCCGGTTTTGCGAGCGTCTCGAGGGATTCTTGCCGGACTTCTTCCTGTCGACGCGTCTGACGCCTTCTCTGGCCACATCTTTCTCTGCCAATTCGCCTCCCGAAGAATGTGAGATTTTGCGTTTTGATCTTCCAATCGCGGACCAGGCATACCCTGCCCGGCGTCCGCAGCCGCTACCCGGGACGCCCACGATTCCGCTGATTCTAACCCGCGGGCAGGGCCGGGGTAAAGAAGGGAGGGCAAAAAAATACCGGGAGCCTCTCGAAAGAGACTCCCGGGTTAGCAAGCCAGTAAGCCGGATTCTGTTCTATGCGGCCATCTATCTGGGAAGCGCGTCACCGCGCTCCTCGTGCGGCCTACCCGAGGGCCGGGCGAGCAACCCGTAAAGCCCTCCTATTTGGCCTTGCACCGGGTGGGGTTTACCTGGCAGACGTGTCACCACGCCTCCGGTGCGCTCTTACCGCACCTTTTCACCCTTACCCGCCAGCGCCGCGGAACTCCAGCCGAAGCCGGCGCCCCACGCCGCCGAGCAGGCGGTTTGCTTTCTGTGGCACTTGCCTGCGGGTTTCCCCGACTGGTCGTTAGCCAGCACCCTGCTCTGTGGTGTCCGGACTTTCCTCCCCGCCAAAATGAACCTCCGCCCTAAACGGGAGCCCAAATCTCATGGCGGAGCGGCCGCTCGGCTTGCACTCTTATTGTACCAGCAGAGGGGGAGTTCTTAAACAGCCCGGGGGACGTAAACAGCCCGGGGGACGTCCCTGGACTTCTGGAACCAATGGGCGCGGGATGGTGGTGATCGCGCAGATCCTCACCGATTCTTATTCGAACTGCTGCCAGTACATGCGAGGTGGAGCGCCTTCAACTGCCAGTGTCACAAGCAGCGCGGTCTCGGTAGGTATGGCGACTGTCGGCAACAGCGCCGGTAAGAGGCTGATCTCCCTGGTCTCGCCCGGCTCCAGCTTGAGCCTCCAGACCGCAGCCGGAGCGCCATGAACGCCGCCCGCCGCCTCGACTTCCCCACCACCTGCAACGTCCGGAAGCATCAACTCCATCCCCGGGAAGGCCCGCAACACGGCGTCGACAGATTCGCCCGAGGCGTTACTGATTCTCACGGTCAGGGGTTCACCGGCATTGCTGCCGGCGACTTCCATACTCAGGGGATTATCGCCCTTCCAGCCGGAGACTGGCGCAAAGTTTGGATCGCCCAGCCAGCCTGTTTCTGCCTCGGTGACCATGGAAGCGCCGCTGCCGTCGGCGTCGATGGTCCAGATGGAAGTCACACCGCTGTCCTTTGTCCGCTGAAAGGCGATCCTGCCGCTCTCGAGTGAATAAGAGTTGAGTCCGTCGAAGAAAAAATTGGTGGTGAGCATCTTGAAATCGCTGCCGTCGTCCGGCATGACGCAAAGCTCGGACGACATCCTGTCATCCCGGTACTTTTGCTGTTCGAAAAGGATCCTGTTGCTCAGACCCAGATAGCTGGCGCGAAAATGGAACTGGGTGTTGTTGGTGATCTGCTTTAACTTGCCGCTGCCCAGATCGAGGCTCCAGAGGTTGCTCAGCTCTCCCCGCTCTGTCAACACCAGATCTTTGCGGGCATAACTGACCGGTGGCCCGTAAGTGGAGAACAGGCGTTCGCCGCTGGTAAGACGAGTCGACTCACCGGACGCCGTATCGACCTTATAGATGATGCCGCCCTCTGACCGCGAAGCAAAAGGTGTCGTGTTCAGTTCCGTATAGACCAGGGTGTGGTCATCCACCCAGACCGGATTCAGCAGGCCAGTCCCGCTGGCCAGGGTCTTGGCCACCCCGGATACGATATCCATCACCCTGACTTCGTTGGGGCCGTTATCTGGCATGGTTATATAGGCGACCCTGGTGGAGTCCGGCGAAAAGGTGAGCAGGTCGACGTTTCCGGGAATATGCCAGGCGCTGCTGCCATCGGTCGCGGCGATGAAGAACCGGTGCCGCGAGATCAGCTGGCCGGCCGCCGGCTCCACTTTCCATAGGGCAATAGTGAAAAAACGCCCGTCGTTTGTGAAAGAGAACCGCTCGCCATGCCCCTGCCACTGCAGCAGGTTCTCTCCCACACCACCGGCAGTAGTGGTCAGCATGAGGTTGCCAGTATCACCGGATCTGTAGACGTAGGCGAGCTTCTCCCCGGTTTCCCCGTCTGGCTGAGCAGCCGTCCCGCCGCAACCGGCACTGATCAATGCGAAAAGGATCAGAAGGGCTGCGAGAAAAGCCGGTGCCTTCACGAGCCCAGCCACCTGAGATGGTGCCAGGCATTGCGCATTATGGTCTTCATGGTCGCGACATCGCGCATACTGCCAAGCAGACGGAATATCGGTCCCGGCCGCAGGTACCACTCGAAGAAAGCCCGCTTGGCCGCCTTGTCGATCTCGGCGGCCGAAAGCTGTGGATACTGCACGATCGCCGAATAGTTCATGTCCAGGTCTTCCCAGCGGTCGGAAAGCAGCCAGCCGTGTTCCTGGGCCATGTCATTGAATTCCGTGCCCGGATAAGGCACCGCCACGTGAAACAGCGCCAGATTGAGCGGCAGCCGCTTGGCCAAGTCGATCGTCATCCGGATAGTCTCTTTCGTCTCCCCCGGCAGCCCGATGATGAAATAGCCCCAGGACTTGATTCCGAACCGGTCCACCAGGTTGATGGCCTTCTCGGTCTGCTCTACGGTGATCCCCTTTTTGGCGATGTCGAGCACTTCCTGGGAACCGGATTCCAGCCCGAAGGCGATCTGCCAGCAGCCAGCCCGCTTCATCCAGGCGAGCAGTTCCTCGTCGATGTGGTCGACGCGGCTGTTGCACTGCCACTTGAGCGGCAGCCCGGCGGCGACTATGCCCTTGCACAGATCGATGACCTGCCTGCGGTTGACCGTAAAAAGGTCCGAGAGGAAGACGACGCTGTCCACGCCGAGTTCGTGCAGCCAGACCAGCTCCGCGAGGATGTCTTCCACCGGCCGCAGACGCACCCGGTTGCCCCAGAGCGCCATCTTGCGGCAGTAGATACAGGGATAAGGGCAGCCACGCGAAGTCGTGACCATGGTGAAAGGCCCGTCGATCATCGGCATCCGGTAATGGTCGAGGGGAAGCAGGTCCTGGCGGGGCCGCGGCAGCCTGCCGAGATCCTCCAGCAGCGGCCGCTCTTCGGTCACGACCACTTCGCCGTTGCGGCGATAGGCGATTCCCTGCACGCTATCCGGCTCCTTCCCGTCTTCCAGCACTTCGAGCAGTTCGCTTATGGTCTCTTCGACCTCGCCGAGGATGGCGAAGTCCACCGCCTCGAACTCGCCGATCGACTCCGGCATCGTGGTGACATGAGGTCCAATGGCTATCGTGACGGCCCCCAGTTCCTTCCCCAGTTCAGCCACGCGCAGGTCGTTATAGATGATGCTTGATATCAGGTAAGTGACCAGGTATTTGGGCCGCTTCTGGCGAAGGATCTCCTCAAAGCGCGGCCAGGTCATCTTCTCGCCGATACAATCGACGATCTCGACGCTGAACTTCTCGTCCACGGCGCCGGCGATGAAGGCCAGCGAGGTCTGCGGCCAGATCATGCCCTCCCGGCTCTGGCGTCCGCAGCGACAGATCTCGCGCATGTAGACCGAACCATCCGGCGACGGCGGATTGACGATTAGGATGTCTACCGGCTCCTGGCTACGCGCGCTCACAACGCCACATCCTTCTCCGCATCCCTTGCGGCCTGGCCCGGCTCCTTGATCGTCACAAAATCCCCGATCACCAGCGCGTCAATGCCGGTGCCCAGGTAACAGTCGACTGCTTCCGCCGGCGTGTTGACGATCGGCTGGCCACGCACGTTAAAAGATGTGTTGAGCACCACCGGCACGCCGGTGTGCTTCTCGAACTCCTCTATCAGGCGGTAATAGCGCTCGTTGGTCTTCCGGGATACCGTCTGCACCCTGGCGGTGCCGTCCACGTGGGTGATCGCTTCCAGATCATGCTTCCGCTCCGGCAGAACGTTATAGACCAGAATCATATAAGGGGATGGGTGGTCACTGTCGAAACACTCGCCCACTTTTTCCTCCAGCACCGAGGGCGCGAAAGGACGGTAGCCTTCGCGGTGCTTCACCCTCGCGTTCAAAATGTCTTTTTTCTCCTCGGCTCGCGGGTCAGAGAGGATGCTGCGGTTGCCGAGAGCCCGGGGTCCGCATTCCATCCGCCCCTGGAACCAGGCGACGATCCTGTCATCTGCCAGCAGCGCTGCCGCCTCAGCGGGCGCGTCGTCCACCCGGCGATATTCAACACCGGCCGCCTTAAGCGCCTGCTCGATCTCGTCGTTGCTGTAGGAAGGGCCCCAGTAGGCGTGCTCCATGCGGTAATCCCGCCCGCCGCCGCTCTTTATATGGGTCAGCAGGCAGGCGCCTACGCTGGTTCCGGGATCGTTCGCCGCCGGCTGGATGAACATCTGGCCGAACGGCCCTTCCTTCAGCAGCCGGCCGTTCATCACCGCGTTCAGGGATACCCCGCCGGCCAGGCAAATGTTGTCGCTGCCGGTCTGCTTCTTCAGATAGCGGGCAAGCGCCATGGCTGCCTCTTCCGTGACCGCCTGCAGTGCGTAGGCGATATCGGCATGGCGGTCGTCGACCTCAGATTCCGGTATCCGGTCCGGGCCGAAGATGCCGCGGAACTTGTCCGATACCCAGTGGCCGCGCCCTTTGAGCTGCCACTCGAAATATGAGAGGTCCAGATGAAAATCACCGTTCTCCTCGTCGATTTCGATGATCTTGCGGAACTCATCCAGCAGCGCCGGTGTGCCATAAGACGCCAGGCCCATGACCTTGCCCTCGCCGCTGGCGAACTTGAAACCCAGGTAGCCGGTGACAGCGCCGTAGAGCATCCCCAGGGAATCCGGGAAGCTGATCTCCTTGATGACCCTGATGTCATTCCCGCTGCCGTAGCCGAGCCAGGTAGTCGTCCACTCGCCCGAAGCGTCGATGCTCAGGATCGCCGACTCGTCAAACGGCGATGGGTAGAAAGCGCTGGCCGCATGCGCCAGATGGTGGTTCACATAATGGAACTTCGCCTTGTCGTCGCGGGTGATCCCCAGCTCGCGCCAGGCCTGCTGCTTGACCCTGAACATGGGGAAGTACCTGTCCTGCCGGCTGCGCACCAGGCTCAGCGAGCGGGGAAGGTTCCTGGTTACGTACCAGGCCTGATGCGGCAATGAGATATAAGGATTCCAGTAATAACAGACGTGGTCGAGGTCGGCGCCGGAGACGCCCGCCTCATCAAGGCAGAATCGGATAGCCCTGGCGGGAAAATCGCCCGTGTGTTTCTGGCGGGTGAAGCGCTCCTCTTCAACGCAGGCCACGAGCTGGCCGTCCCGCATGATGGCGGCGGCGGAGTCATGTGCATAACAGTTGAACGCGAGCGTGATCAAATCATTCCCTTTTGGTCTGGATTATCAGGAAGCATACGACGGCGACTGGAGAGATTTGTCATATCGTTCATCGCGCCGTGCCTGTCAGCCGAAATACAGCTGCTCGCTTCCAATCAGGTGAAGTGCCGCCTGGGCTTTACCCTCCATGACCCCTTCCGCAGCCTCAAAACCCATCAGCATGGCATGGTCCATGTTCACATAGGTGAACAGTCCCTGGCGGCCGCAGGTGATCAGATTTTCGATGCCGGCAAGGTGCCGCTTGGTCTCCACCAGATTGACGTCGAAATCAGTCAGATAGATCGGATAAGTGGTGCTGGCACGCTCGGTCCAGTAACCTTCGACGTGCGAACGCTCCGCCAGGCCAGCGGCCTGCAGGTCATCGATACAGTGGTCGTAAAGCCAGTCAGCCGGCTTGTCCCACAGATCGTCACCCTCGTCGCAGCTGATCTCCAGGGTCAGCGAAGTGCGGTTCCAGGGAGCTGCCATGGGCGTGAAGTTCCTCATCTCCGAGATCCGGTTGAACAGCACCCGTTTATCGGCGAAATAGATCCAGTGGTCGGTGGTCACCTTGTGCTGGTCGAGCATGATGAACAGGAATTTGGTGGAGCGGAACCTGAGGCTACTGGCGGCAGCGGACACATCCGCGGGCGCTACCGGCTCCAGCATCAACGTCAGGTCGTTTACAGGCAGCGTCGAGATCACGAAGTCCGCGGCGAGCTCCTCGCTCACGCCGTCGGCACTGACCACCACCCCGGATGCACTTCCATCTTCCCTGAGCAGCAGCTTGTCGACGCTGGTGCCCAGCCTGACTGTACCGCCAGCCGCCTCGACATCCTCACGCATCTGTTCGCAGATGCGGCCTATCCCCCCGATCGGGTAGAAGAACTCGCTCACATATGGCGAGTGCGTGTACTCGTAGGGGTTACGGATCTGCCGCTTCTCGTTAAAGAGCCGCATTAATGCGTCCCAGAGACTCTCGACCGCTATCCTCTGTGCCGCCCAGCGCACGGACATCTGTGTCGGCGGCACTCCCCAGACTTTTTCCGTGTATGGCCCGAAAAAATAGTTGTAAAGCTCGGCACCGAACCGGCTCTTGCACCAGGCCTCGAAGTTCTTGTCCTGAACCGGCATCAGGCGCCTGCGAGTGGCCGCGTTGAGATAACTGAAGGCGCACTTGAACAGCTGCGACGTATCCATGACCGAAAAGATGTTCTCCGCCTTGAGCGGATACTGGAAATAACGGTTATCAAAATAGAAATGGGTGGTGCGCGTCCGGCGGTCCAGAGCTCCTTCGAGCATGTCGGCCACCTGGTCGACCAGCTCATCACTACGGCTATGGAAGCGGTGCGGCCCGAAGTCGAAGATGTAGCCGTCGCGCTCGAATGTCGTCGCCAGGCCGCCGGCATACGGATTGCGGTCGACTACGGTCACTGGATAACCCTGCGCCGAGAGCTTCCAGGCAGCGGATAACCCTGTGAGGCCGGCTCCCAGGATCACTACGTGTGATTTGCTGTTTTCTTTCCCGTCCATATGAAATAACTTTAGTCTGAATCGCCCCTGTTTGCACGCATTATTACTCCGTTCCCAGCTGCGTCAGGCCTGTTATCGCTGCCAGGACCGGCGTGCCGCATCTGTTATCGCTGCCAGGACCAGCCGTGCCGCATCTTTTATCGCCGCCGCCAGGCTATTATCTCGTCAGTTTCCGCGAACTTCTCCATATCCAGATAATCCGTCACATACCTGTCTACTTTATCCAGGGACTCAGGTGTAAGGTCAGAAGGCAGCTGCGCGAATTCGCCCTTGAAGAACAGCTCGGGGGTCAGCTTGTGGGCGACGATGAAGGCGACATCATATCGCTCCCTGAAACGGGCGACCGCCGCGGGATCACGGTCGAGGTCGGAAGGCTCCAGCCGCACGGGATCAGCAAGGAAATCGACGACCGGCGCGTATAAGCCCGAGAACAAAAGCTCCTTGGGCGCCCGGGCCACCATCCCTCCAAGCATGGGCTTATGAGATTCCGTCTGGAATAGCTGGGTGTAGGTCCTTTCCATCCCGGTCAGATCGTCGCCGCCTTCCCAACCCATTGGCAGGGTGATGACCGAACCGTTCGTGCCGCTTGCGGCTATCTCTGTGTAGACCGGCGGCGCGCTGTTGGATGAGATCACATAAAGAGGCTTGAACTCGATGAAGATCCCCAACAGGATGAGGGCAACGGCCACGGGCACAGCCAGCCGGTGCCATTCACGCCCGCGGATGTAGCGGAACAGGGCGCTAAAGCCATAAGCCGCGAGGATGGAGACCGCGAGCATGACGATGACGGTGAAGCGGCCCGGTACCCTCACCGAGTTGACCAGCGGCATCTTTGTGAGCAGTAGGTATGGGCCCGGGATACTGGTCGTCTCTCTATAAATGACCACGTGAGGCCCCAGTGCCATCGACGCGAACAGCACGGCCGTGATCACCCAGAGCCAGGTATCCCGCCGGCGCCGGAAAGCCACTACCCCCACGACCGCGAACAGCAAGGGCAGCCACCCGAGGAAAGTGGTGTCAGAAATGGGCGTGAAGTCAAAAACCTCTCCAAGGAACTGCATGGTGACCGGCGGTACGAAAAACGAGAGCAGGTCCGCCGAGAGTTTGGCCACCGCAGACGGAGGAAAGGTGAAATAGTCGCCGCTCGCGGCAAGCTCCTGCTGCACAGCCAGCAACATCGGCGAGAACAATGCGGCAAACACGGCCACCGCGACGATCAGCCCGGCGAACAGCATACCCCAGCGGCGGAAGAGCTCCGGCTTCCATCCCGGCGGAAAATAAAAGAAGAAGTATACGACCGAGAAGAACAGCATGAACACCGCATAGTACTCGGTATCATAAGCCGTGACCGCCAGCGCCAGGCCGGCGAGGATGAACCAGGTCCAGGGCCGCTTGCCGCCGGCTTCCAGGGCTTCCCTCCCTTTGATGACCAGCAGGATATAAACCGGGATCAGCATGGTCGACAGCAGTTGCGTATGGCCCAGGTGAGCCCAGCGCACGGGGCAATAGGTAAAAAGGATGCCGGCGATGAATGCCGGCAGCCGCTCGCCCAGAAGGTGATAAACCAGCCAGTAAGCCGCCAGGGCGGTCAGCAGGAAAGTCGTCATGAAGATGATGTTGTACGCGATGGTGAGACCTGCCAGATACTGCAGAGGGATGCCGAACAGTCCCTGCACCTTGGGCATGCTGTGGAAAGTGAGGCTGACGCCCTCCGGATAAAACAGGTAATCCGTGAACAGCGGGCTCTGGCCGAGGTCGACCAGCGAATATTTCATCCACCACAGGTTCCAGACGGACATGGAACCGTCTTCCAGGCCGGCCATGGAGAATCCGCCGAAATGAAAGACCAGCGGTTCGGTCATGACCAGGGCTATCACCAGGTAAGCCAGCGTCAGGGTGATCCCCCGCCGAGCCCGTGTCTTCATCAGGTCCAACTGCTGTATCCACCCGGATGGCGGCTGTGCCATTCCCAGGCGTCGGCGATGATCTTTTCCAGTTCCGGCTGACGCTGCTGCCAGCCCAGCTCCGACTGGATCTTCCGGGAACTCGCCACCAGCCGCGCGGGGTCTCCCGGCCTGCGATCGCTTTCGCGGACCCTGATCTCCCTGCCGGAAACGCGCGCCGCGGTCTCGATCACCTCGCGGACCGAATAACCCCGGCCGTTGCCCAGGTTGAACTTCAGGCTGACATCATCCAGGTTCCTGAGCGCCAGCAAGTGGGCGGCGGCCAGGTCCTCGATGTGGATGTAGTCGCGGATGCAGGTGCCGTCGGGAGTCGGATAATCGGTGCCGAAGATCTCGACGAATTCCCGCTGCCCCAGGGCGGTCTGCAGCACCAGGGGGATCAGATGGCTTTCCGGGGTATGGTCCTCTCCCCGCTCGCGGGAAGCCCCGGCAGCGTTGAAATACCTGAGCGCCACGTGCCTGATCCCGTAGATCCTGTCGTACCAGTCAAGCATCTTTTCGTAGATCAGCTTCGATTCGCCATAGGCGTTGGTCGGGTTTTTTGGATGGTCCTCATCGATCGTCTCGCTCACGGGATTGCCGTATACGGCACAGGAAGAGGAAAAAAGCACCTTGCCGACATCGGCGGCGGCCATCGCCTCCAGCAGTTCCAGCGGCTCACAGGTGTTGTTGCGGAAGTACTTGCCCGGATCAGCCATGGACTCTCCCGGATTCACGAAACCGGCCATATGCACGACCGCCTCCGTGCCCGATTCCTCCATGGTCTTCTTCAGGAGCTCGCGGTCGCCCACCTCGCCGACGACCAGACGGGCGTCGGGATGGACAGCCTGCTTATGGCCCATCACCAGGCTGTCATAAACAATGACATCATCACCGGCTTCGAGCAGGTGATCGGTGAGGACACTGCCGATATAACCGGCTCCGCCTGTGATCAGTATATTCATTGCATCAGCAATGATACGAGAAAGAAAGAATTCTGTCCAAACCAGTGAGGACATCATGAGAGCGATCCCCTTCGCAAATTGTGGTCAAACGCTGCTTAAGTACTGACGATTACGTCCGATTGGAATCCCATAGCTGTATCTGTATATAAGAATATAAATATTACTTGCATGGGGGTGCTCGCAGATGTTCGATTCGATGTCAGAGCATTTAAGAAGCATGAGACGCATTTTCCTGGTGATGATCACTTTCGGGCTGCTCATCGGTTTCGCTTTTCCGTTCGCGGTCGATCCCTTTGTCACCTGGGACCCCGAGCGGAAGCTATACTTCCGGATCACCTGCCTGGCCGCCGGCTTCGCAGTCGGGGCTTTCTGTTACTTCCTGGTCCGTATCACGCTCTTCGAACGAAACCGTCTCCTGGCAAACCAGAAGCGCGAGCTGGAAAAGGCCAAGGCTGAATGGGAGACGAGCTTCAACGCCCTGAGCGAGGGTGTGGTCGTGGTCGATGCTTCCTGCTCGATAATCCATGCCAACCGGTCGTTCGCCACAATGCTCGGCTGCGACGAGGAAACTCTTCCAGGAAAACCCGCGGCCGAGATGGCACGAAAGCGGGGCTGGGGCGATGACTGCCTCCTTGAGAGCGCGATGCAGGATGGGGAGCACCTAAGCGGCGAGAGCACGACCAATGGCAGGATCTTCGAGCAGTCCGCCGATCCCGTCCTTGATGACATGGGCAGGATCACAGGCTGCGTCGGGGTGCTTCGCGACATGACTGACGACCGCCGCCTGCGGCAGGAGCTGATCCAGACCGCCAAGATGGCCGCGGTTGGAAGGCTTGTCTCCGGGGCCGCCCATGAGCTCAACAATCCGCTCACCGGAGTGACCGCGCTGACTGAGCTGCTTCTTCGCAGGAATCTGGACGATGAGACCCGCTGTGACCTGGAAAAGATATCCTGCGAGGGAGCCAGGGCAGTGGATATAGTCGCCCACCTTCTTTCATTCGTCAGGAACAACCGGTCCGAGCCCGTAGCGACCGATCCCAACCAGCTGCTGTCCGATGCGCTTGCCCTGAAATCCTATGACCTCAACAAGGCGGGAGTGGAAGTCGTCACAAACCTGACCCGCTTCCCGGTTTCCATTGTCGCCGACCCGACCCAGCTCAAGCAGGTGTTCATCAATATCATCGATAATGCGATCGACTCCCTGCGTGCCAAAGGCGGCAACAACCTGCGGCTGACGGCCTCCGTCGAACCGCGTGATCACGAGCTGCGCGTACATTTCATGGACAATGGCACGGGTGTGCCTGTCGATGTAAGAGAGCAGATCTTTGATCCATTCTTCACTACTAGAGATATAGGTCAGGGAACCGGACTGGGGCTGAGTGTCTGCTTCGGCATTATCGAAGAGCATCACGGGCGGATCTGGCTTGAGTCAGACTGCGATACCGGCGCCCACTTCGTGATTGAAATACCGGCGGCAGCCGCGGCGGCTGCCTGAGCCCAGGGTGAACCCAGGGGTGAACCAAGGGGACGTTGCTGAACTTCAGGAACTAACTCCACCGGTCACAGGGGATGTTTCTGAACTTCAGGAACTTATGCTAGACGTCGGGCCCCTCGCCCTTGACCTGCTCGGGAGCCTCGAGCCTCATCCTGTTGCCGCCCCGCATCATCATGTTAACTTCGGCGCCGATCAGCACCAGGATGGCGCTGATCCACATCCAGGTCAGCAACACAACAACCGCGCCGAGCGTACCGTAGACACTCTCATAGGTGCCGAAACGATCGACGTAAAAGCCGAACCCTACCGTTGAGAGCAGCCAGGCGCCAGCGGCAAGCAGCGTTCCCGGAGTAAGAAAGCGCCAGCTGGGTCCGCCAGCGGGGCCGTAACGATAAGTAGTCTCGACACCCGCCACGGCCAGGAGGACGATCACCGGCCATCGCATCCAGTCCATGCCAACGGCAATAGTCTCGGCGAAACCCCTGTCCCCGGAAAGCGAGTCGGCAAGGGGCGGCGCCACTATCACCATGGTGAAGGCGGAAAGGATAAAAGCCGCGGCAACCATGCTCATTACCAGCGCCCGCATGCGCACCCTCAGCCAGTTGCGCCGGTCCTCGATGCGATAGATACGGTTGAGCGAGGTGATCAGCCCCTGGTATCCGTTGCTCATCACGTAGAGGGTACCCAGCAGGCTGACCAGGAAGATCGGCAGGCGGCCCCGGTTGAATGTCCGCTCGAGCGTCCGGTCGATGAGGCTGAGGGCGTCGGACGGCAGCACGTCCTGCAGCTGGTTGACGATCGTCTGCCCCAGGTTGTCGACCGGGATGTAGGCCATGGCGGATACGGTCAGGATCAAGACACCCATGACGGTCAGGAAGAAATTGTAGGCGAGCATGGAAGCCAGCCCCGTGCAGCCGTCAGCCCGCACCCTCATTATCAGTTTCCAGATTTTTGCCATCAGTTAATATTCCCCACGCAGGACGGAATTCTTGCGAAGCGGGCGTGAGCCTGGAGTCAGCGGAACCGGAAGATCTGCCCGGCAGGACCTGTGGAGTATGGATATTGATGGCGTGAAACGCTGCTGGATATGGAAAGGGGCGGCGCGCCGAAGGCGCGCCGCCCCTGCTTCCCTTCATACAGGCTTCAGTCCTGCAGCCCGTTATCTGCTGTCATCAAGCCCTTGGGCTTGCTGTTTCCGCGGGCTTCCTACGAGATCTTCTGTCCCAGGATCTCGTTGAAGCTGTTACCGTAGAGCACCCGCTGTGAAACCACCAGCTTCTGGGTGCCACCGGAGGTGACGACCCTGACCGGACCACCTATCAGGGTGTGCGTAGGATCGATGTAGAAGTCCGCCTGACCTGCCGGGATTGTCAGCGTATCCTTGAGCGTTCCACCGACGTAGATCTCTACGGTCGCAGTGGTGCTGTCGGCATTCGTGACCATGATCCAGGCGCCAATGACGTTATTGGCAGTCACGTTGTCATACCACGGGAAGACATACTCTTTCCCGAGGTCGGCACTCTCCACCGCCAGAATCTCGCTGAACGTCTGGCCGTAAAGCGCCCTCTGGTTCACGACCAGGGT
The DNA here is from genome assembly GCA_016235065.1 of Actinomycetota bacterium. GTDB lineage: Bacteria > Actinomycetota > Thermoleophilia > BMS3ABIN01 > BMS3ABIN01 > JACRMB01. The sequence goes on from JACRMB010000010.1 coordinate 281,442, forward strand.
CGTGGCATTGGTGACGCAGCCGAAGCAGACGACCTGGACCGGTCCGCCGAACTCACCCGGGTAGTTCTGGGGAGTAGGAACCCAGTCCTCGCCGGCCGGAACATTCTGTGCTCCCATGATCGCTCCGCCGATCCGGATCTCCACATCCGCAGGGTCAACAGCGTCCATGTTGACGACGCCGATCCAGTCGCCGATCCAGTTGTTGGCGGACCTGGCGTCATACCAGGGCAGGTAGTAGACCTTGTCCGTCGCCGGATTGATAGTCCTCTGCACGACGAAGCTGGCCTCAGTCGTAGGCGTGGCTGGATTAGCCAGGCCGTCATAACCGGAGACAATGTAATAGATGGTAGCTCCCGGAGTCTGACCGGTGATCGTCACCGTATGGCTGGCATGCAGGATTGTATCGTGCACTGTGGTGTAGGGACCGCCCGGAGTGGTCGACCACTGCACCTTGCTGGTGGCGGGATCGCCTGTGGTGTCCCAGGTGATCGTGCCGCCGTCAGCAGTGGGAGTCGCCACCACGTTACTGATGGTCGGCGGCGTCGTATCGATGGCTGTGCTGGTCAGTGCATATCCGGCCCCGGCTGTGAACTGCTCTGCCTGGTTTGTATTCCAGTATGCCAGGCCCCATCTCATCGTGTCAGAGCTGTATCCCAGCATGGCCGTGCCGGCAGCAGCGATGCCACCGGAGTGCTGGGTCCTGGTCAGGATGACATTGGTCTTTGTGTTGTCAGTGCCGTTGGCCAGTTCGCGGATCTTCTCGTAGTTGTTGGTTGAGCTGAACAGCATATTGAACGGTACCTGCTTTGCGTAGGCCGTATCAGCCGTGGTCTGATCGGATACCGTGCCATTGGTCAATGTGGTGCGGATATCGATCGGGTAATACAGGGCGTCGTCTGCCGAGGCCCATGGGGTCACACCGGCGCCAGTGCCGCCAGCGGTGTTAACAGTGTTAAGACCGGCGTCTGCAGCGCAACGTACGAGTCCCTTGTCATCGGTCTCAGCCGAGCAATCGGGGCCTGTCGGCACATTCGTCGTGCTGGTGGCAACCAGGTTCGCTGTCTCGTTCTTGACGTTCGAGTAGGTATTGGTTCCCGTATTCCAGCCATAACGGCCCCACTTGAGAGCGGTGACTCCAGGCGCTGTCGTGGTGCCGAAATAATCAGCCTGGCCCATGGCGCCGTATGCCATCACCGGTGGGCTCTCCGTGTGGCCGGTCAGACAATAAGTGACTATGTCGATGTTGAATCCGGCGGCCTCGCGTTTCTGTACCCAGCTTCTGACTGCCGGGGCATTGGTGGTGTCTGCCGAGGTATACCAGGCGCCCACCAGGCGATATGAGGTTCCCGGGATCCAGGTTCCCTGGCTTGAAAGCACGTCGACGACGACCGGAGCAAGTGCGGCGTCATCGCCTTCACCCAGGATGGTATTGTCGCTATTGGAGTCGAGCTGCCCTTTCAGCTGAGCCGCCGTAGTGATGAAACCTGCTTCGCCATCGTCGGTCCCCACATACTGGCTCTGGACGAAACTGTCTATATATTGCGCAACAGTCGCCCACTGACCGGATGGAGTCGCCGAGCCGCCACCAGTGAGACCAAAAGCGCCACTGACGATCACAACAGTCATCACAAGTGCCAGCACCATCGGTGCTGAAATCATTAAAATCCGCGATTTGCGTTTCCTGCTCATTATCTGTACTCCTTCATTTGTTAAAACTTCGAGTCTTGCGTGAAGAAATCCGTTTAGGTGCTGCGAGAAGACATCGGTTGCACGGATGTCAGGGAAGGGGTTTATAGGAAAAAGAGTGAAGAAAAGGAACCTGCTTGTGCAATAACCACCCCCTCCTGAAAGATCTTAGTTCCAAGCGGTACGTTCTGGTCGATTGCCATATCCGGGCACGAAGGGTACTAAGGGAATTGGTTTCACTGGCACCCCGCCCCCGGAGAATCTAGAACTTATCAAAGCCCGTTGTATTAGTCAAAAGAAGTATTTATTAGAGATTGGGTATTGAAATCCCTTTTTTCTCTGGTTGTGCTGATGCGCTGTCACGTGCGTGTTCAGGGATTTATCGAGCGCTACGTCACTGAAGGAATGCTATCCTGCCCCTTCTTGCCCGCTGCGGCCTCATTCCCTATAATCCTAAAGCGGTCGCCATCGCGGCTATAGCTGTCGGATGCACCCGCGAAAGTTCGAAGAGTTTCCTCAGTTGTGGGCGGCGGCACAGACCTCTCCTGTCGGAGTGGCGGAATTGGTAGACGCGCTAGGTTGAGGGCCTAGTGAGCCAATGGCTCATGGGGGTTCAAGTCCCCCCTCCGACACCACACTCTCCTTCGTTCTACAAGCGGGTTCGCGGGATGTCGATTAACCCGTGTCGAAAGAATTCAGCTTCCAGTAATGAGAATGTCAGACACTCTCACGAGAAAAAAACAAACGCAAGATCGATGGCTATCGCCACCAGCGAGAAGGCGAAGATGATCATGTAGTTGAGATGCTCAGGTGATTTCTCAAGCGAATTGAGCAGATAGACCAGCACCTCCCGATCTTCATCGGTCACGGAATCCAGCCCTTCCACCTTGTCGATCAACTGATGTTCCCTGATCGCCCGTTTGCGCTTCTCGGTTATCTGATACCGGTAATAGAAGAACAGGAAATTTCCCAACACCGCGAAGTACCAGGCCGGACGGACCCAACCGGGCTGGATATGCTCGAGGATGATGATCGCCCTCAGCGCGACGGCAGTCGACAGGCCGAGGACGAACGCGCCGTATCTCTTGTAGCCGGGAGATAGTGTGATGGCCTTGTCGGTCATGTGGATATTATATAACCACTGGCCATGGGCGGCGCTTCAAACGTCAATCGCAGTCTGGCGCTGGATCAATTGCCACTCCCGGATTCCGCGCCTGCCGCTTCCCCATGATGCTTGCCATTAGCCGCCGCAACCGCATTCCCATCCACATGCACTTCCGGCAGCCACCCCAGCCATTTCGGGAACCACCAGTTAGCCTTCCCCAGTATCTCCATCGTCGCCGGCACCAGGATCATCCGCACGATGCTGGCGTCGATGAGAATGGCGACCGCCAGGCCGAAGCCGAACTCCTTGATGATGCGCTGATCGCCGAGTACGAAGCTGCCGAAGACGGTGACCATGATCGCTGCCGCGGCTGTGATCACCCGGGCGGTACGGCTCAGTCCACGGACGATGGACAGGTTGTTGTTGCCGGTCAGGTCGTACTCCTCCTTGATCCGGGACAGCAGGAATACCTCGTAGTCCATGGACAGCCCGAAGAGGATGGCGAAAAGCATCATCGGCAGGAAGCTCTCGACCGGACCCGTCGACCCCAGCCCCAGGATACTCCCGCCCCAGCCCCACTGGAAAACGGCGACCAGCACGCCATAGGCTGCGCCGATCGAGAGCATGTTCAGCAGCACGGCCTTGACCGGTATCAGGATAGAACGGAAAACCACCATGATCAGGATAAAGCTGAGTAGCAGGACCGCGCCGATGAACAGCGGCAGCCTGTCGGTCATGATCTGCGAAAGGTCATCGAATGTCGCGGTCAGGCCGCCGACATGGACCTGCAGACCGCTGCCTGCCGTCGCCGCTGGCAGCACCTCTTCACGCAGGCGATGGATCAGCTCGACCGTGCCCTGGTCCTGGGGTGAAGTCCTGGGGATGACCTGTATCATGGCCGCGCTCATCTCCGGGTTGGGAATCGCCGGGGTCACCATGGCCACGCCTTCGTCAGCCTGTAACGCCTCCCGGACCTGCTGAAGCTTCTCCAGGTCCTGCGGACCGTTTATCGATGTAGCCAGAAGCAGCGGTCCGTTATAGCCGGGGCCGAAAGCTTCTGCTTCCAGGTCATAGGCGCGGCGGGTAGTATCGCTGGTCGGCCGGGCGCTGGCGTCCGACGAACCGAGACGGATATCCAGTACGGGCATGGCCAGTATCAGGATCATCAGCAAGCCGGCGAGGAACGCACGCCAGGGATGGCGTTCCAGGACCTTTCCCCAGCGGTACCAGACGCCTTTTTCTTCAGGCCCGGTGTACCTGCGTCCCAAACCGGGGATCCTGAGACTGTCGATCCTCTTGCCCACAAAACCCAGTACAGCCGGCAACAGGGTGATCGATGCCAGCATGGTCACCGCTACGACTACGGCCGCTCCGATGCCCAGACCCTGGATGAAGCTGATGTTGATGAGTACCATCCCCAGCAGCGAGATGACGACGGTCAGGCCGGCGAATATGACTGAACGGCCGGCAGTGTTAATAGCCGTCACAGTCGCCTGCTCCGGTCCAAGGTGATCGTCGAGCCCCTGGCGGTAACGGGTGACGATGAAGAGCGCGTAGTCGATACCGACGCCGATGCCGATCATGGAAGCCAGCTGGGTCGTGAAATCCGGCAAAGTTATTACATGGCCCAGCAGCGTCACCGAGGCTATACCGACGCCGATGCCGAACAGGGCTGTGATGATCGGCAGCCCCATGGCCAGCACCGAGCCGAAGGCTATCAGCAATATGATGATCGCCGCCGTAAGGCCTACACCCTCGGCGCCGACCTCCGGCTCTCCGACGAACATCTGCCCGCCCAGCTCGAACTGGATATCTTTGCTGTCCTGTCCGGTGACTATGTTCCGGATAGCTCCGGTCGTTGCCTTGTCCTTATCCATCTCATGTTCGATCTGGTCGAACTGGATAACAGCGCGGGCGATATGCCCGTCGGGACTCACCTGTGATGCGCCCTCCGGCGAATACGGGCTGACGACTCCGGTGACATGTGGTATCTGGGATATCCTTCTGATAACGCTTTCAACCGACTCCTGAACAGCCGGATCACGCACCTCGGCGCTGGACTTGAAAACCAGGTCCGCGGTCGCGCCCGAGCGTGCCGGGAAGCGGGTCTGCATCAGTTCGAGCGCCGACTGGGCGTCTGAATCCGGTATCTTGAAATCCATCGAGAAGGCGCTCCCGGCCTCTCTCGACCAGTAGGTCATGCCGGCCAGTAGCACCGCCCAGATGATCAGTACCAGCCAGCGTTTCCTGTATGAAAAAAGCGCGATCTTCGCCAGCATCAGATTCCCCTGTATTCGTTGTTTGACCGTACAACCATCGGCTCAGGATTTCTTCTTGATCTGTTCCTGGACTGACTGGAAGTTCGCCTGCATCTCGCTCATGTGCTGTTCGAAAACCTCAGCCTTGGCTACGAGAAGAACGCCCTTGGCCATATCACCCATGAAGATGAGTTTGTCGCCGGGATTAAGGTCAAGCTTCTGGCGTCCCTCGACCGGGATGACGACCTGTCCCTTCTCGCCGATGGTGTTCGAGCCAAAAAAGGTGATGTTCAGGTTCGCATGCATTTTCTTCCCCTCTATTAGGAATAGTTATACAAGTATAACTTTACTAACTTAGCACAGGAACATGTGAATCGCAAAAAATCCTGTTTGTCAGGATCTGCAAGGGTTGGAACGCTCTGATTCTGTCCGTCCGGATCGCCGGCGACAGGTGAATTCTTATGCGGGTTCGAAATCCTGCGATTCCGGGCAGAAGGGAAAAGTGAAATATCAACCTGAAGGATGGAGGCAGCCGATGGGAATGTTCAAGGACATGAAGAGCATGATGCAGAACGCCAGCGAGATGTCTGAGCAGGCCAGGGAGATGCAGGAAAACGCCCTCGCCCAGCAGAAGGCAGCCACTGAGCCGGCCGACCCCAACGACCCGGACATGCAGCCGATCCAGGGTATCACTGTCGACAAGTACGCCGAGATCACCGCCGGCCTGGTAAATAATGGCATCATGGGCATCGAAGCGGTCAACGCCTATGCCGAATCCATGGGTGTGCCCGCCGGCGCCTGGCAGGAAGTCCAGAACGGCTGGGTCGCCCGCATGGGCCAGAGCATGGCGGTGCGCACCCGCTACGGAAACCTCTATAACGAATTCATAAAATAGGACGAGGCCATGTACCTGATGAAGTTCGGCGCCTGGCTATCCGTCGCCGTCGGCATTATCCTGGCCGTCATGGCGATCATCGTGCCGGAGGCGACGGTGGGCCTTATCATCGGCTCGCTCGCCTGCTTTACCGCGGCGGCCGTCGATTTCTGGTTCGTCCGGTATTTTTCTCCGGTGATGAAGAACCTGCCGCGGCCCGAAGGTATCGGTAAAGACGAGGATATCACCAGTCTTCGCGGCTCGCTGCGGATGAGCAAGGCCATGCGCCAGCAGGGCATCGCCAAAATGGAGAGTGCAACTACCACGCTCAAGGAGATGAACCGGGCTAACCGCCTGCGCGAGTATGGCGACAAAGCCCGGGTGGAAGTGCTGGCGATCAGGGATACAGGAGCGCTGATCGACTTTGATCCCATTCTGGAATTCGACCTGAGAGTCGAGCCCGGTGAAGGGGAGCCGTATCAGGTCTCAGACTACCGGCAGGTCGTCTCCAAGATAATCCTGCCACGGATCACCACAGGAGAGATCTACAAAGCCTTCACCGACCCGGAAGACCGGAACAGCCTGTATATAAACTGGCAGTAGATATAAGTCAGGTACCGCTGCGGAAAACAAGCCCCGCCAGGCCCACAAGGATAGCTACCCCCGCGCCCAGCAGCCATATGGCCTTCGGCTTCTGTTCCATGGCGCTCCACATGAATCCGCCGATGCACACAAGCCCTGCAAGCAGACCTACAAGGAAAATAATCAAGGACATGGTTGCTCCCATTTACGACCAATCTGGTTACCATCGTTGACCGATATCGCCTTATTGGCTATCCTAGAACTATACATGAGCGAAAATACTTGTCCATATTGTAGAGAGAAAATCGATAAGCCGTCACCCGACCGGTTCACAGCTTGCCCCCTGTGCGGATACAGATCCGCCCGCCTCGCGTCGGAACCAAACGCCTGCATCATAATCGACAGCAGGCTGCCTGACCTGATGGACAAATTCCAGGAACTGCAGAGTGAGGATTCCGACTCAGCCATACTCATAGACCGGCGCGTCGGTCAGATGCCCATAGCCGGGACTGACCGCCGCCGTTAGACCCCCTTCCCTCGCCCGATTTCTGACTTTATTCTAAACCAGCTGTCAAATACCTTTTTACGTCTGATACCGAAAATGCAGGATTTAGACGTCCCTGAACGGATTGTACTCTGAGATGAAGATCTGGCCCGGCAACATGAATACCTGCCCCGACTGGGTCGTGGGCGAATTCTGCATCATATCCCTCAAGGAAGAATACCTGCGCCACTCCTGCCGCGTCTGCGCCCTGGCGAACGAATGCTGGCCTGGCATCCACGAAGGCTCCATCCATTCCATGCAGAGCGGCCAGTCCGTGGTCCGCAAGGAGAAGAAAGAAGCCTGAGAACCGGCCGCTCAGTCCACGGCGGTGCACCTGCCTGACCGGTGGTTTTAACACGCTTTTTCCGCTTAACCTCGATTAACGCCTGCTTAACTTCATCTTAATCTTCGTCTGGTACTATTCTAATTGGCTGTTGACCTTCAGCCTCCCCAAGCAGGAGGGCCTGCAAAGTAAAGGTGACTCCAGCAGGTTTTGTGGGCCTTCCTGCGCCCGCTTTTTTGAAAGGTCCGGAACGGTTCTTCTACCTTCTACCAACCGGCCCGGACCCGGCGTCCAGAGCAGCTGCCTGGAGCAGCTTTGGACACAGGGCCGACTCAGCCTCAGGGCTGGCTTCAGCCACAAGGCAAAGGATTTTTCCCGACTCCATCGAAACCGTTAGCAGGTTTCGACCTCCCCGGATTCCTGTTATGTAACCTTATCCTAAAGTTCCGGTTTTTCGTGTCGATATTTTTGCTACTGTTCCGCCCATCGGACTGGCTGATGGGCACGGGGGGAGGAAATGGAGGTCAGTATGGGTTACTGCGACGTATGTCAATCCGCCGGCTCGGTAAACAGATACGGTTTTTGTGAGATCTGCGGCACCGGCCACCACGAGGAATCCTCTGTCAGGGTACTTGACCTGGCGAAGGCGGTCGAGAAGGCGGAAATGGACGGACTTCGCATCACGGACAAGGTATCAGCGACCGGATAGGGAGGCTGCCGGGGCGCTTTATCTCCGATCAGGAGTACTCCGAGGGAAGATGCTGACTTTTCGGAGCTTCTCAGATTTGGAGGATGAAACAGGGGGGCGGCCCTTCGGGCCGCCCCCCTCGTTATTGCTGTTTACTATTAGAGATTAGAGGATCGAGAGGTACCGGTCCATCTCCCACTGGGTCAGCTGCACGCGATAGTCGTTCCATTCCTTCTTCTTGAGCTCGATGAAACGGTTATAGATGTGGTCGCCAAGAGCCTTCTTCAGCAGCTCGCTGCCTTCGGCATACTTGATTGCCTCTCCCAGACTATCGGGAAGAGTGTCTATTCCCATCTCGGCGCGCTCGGCGTCGGAAAGGTCGTACAGGTTCATCTCCATCGGCTTCTCCAGCTTGTAGCCCTTCTCTATCCCCTCGAGGCCGGCGTGGAGCATGACCGCGAAAGTCAGATAGGGGTTGCATGCGGGGTCCGGGCTGCGGAACTCACAACGGGTGGCCTTCTCCTGGCCGGGATGATACATCGGCACGCGGATCAGGGCAGAGCGGTTACGGCGTGACCAGGCCTTGTAGACCGGCGCTTCGTAGCCGGGAACCAGGCGCTTGTATGAATTCACCCACTGGGCGAAGACAGAACTGATATCACTGGCGTGCTCGAGCAGGCCGGCGATGTAGCTCTTGGCGGTGCCGCTGAGGAAGAACTCGTCGTCGGCATCGAAGAATGCGTTGTCGTCGCCCTTGAACAGTGACTGGTGCGTGTGCATCCCGCTGCCGTTCTCACCGAAGATCGGCTTCGGCATGAAGGTCGCGTAGACACCATACTCGGCGGCGACTTCCTTGACGACCAGGCGATAGGTCATTGCGTCGTCAGCGATCTTGAGGGCGTCATTGTAGCGGATGTCGATCTCGTGCTGGCTGGGGCCGACTTCGTGGTGGCTGTACTCCACGTCGATTCCCATCTGCTCCAGAGCCATCACCGTGTCGCGGCGCAGGTCGCTGGCGACATCAAGCGGCGTCAGGTCGAAATAGCCGCCCTTGTCTAGCACCTCGGTGCCATCGGAATCCTTGAAGTAGAAGAACTCGAGTTCCGGGCCGACGTAGAAGTGGTCGAAGCCCATCTCAGCGGCGCGCTTGAGGGCGCGCTTGAGCTGGTAGCGGGGATCTCCCTCGTACGGCTGGCCGTCGGGGGTGAGGACGTCGCAGATCATGCGGGCGACCTTGTGCTCCTCGCCGCGCCAGGGAAGGATCTTGAAAGTGGACGGATCCGGCATGGCGATCATGTCGCTCTCTTCGATGTCCTGGTAGCCGGTGATCGAGGAGCCGTCGAAACCCATGCCGTTGTTGAGCGCCGTCTCGATCTCTGAGGCTGTGACTGCAAAACTCTTGAGCGTTCCCACCACATCCGTGAACCACAAGCGGATGAACCTTATATCCTGGTCCTTTACTGCCTTGATTACCTGATCCTTGTCCATCGTCTCTCATTCCTCCTTAGGGGTTTATAAGCTTAAGTTACAAAGAATATACGAACTGATGCCCAATATGATACATGTGGCTAAAGTTTATACCGGGGAATCCGGCAATTGATTATCCGTGCGTATATAAAAGTTACGGTTTTCGTTGTACGTGTGTACAAATCTAAGCCACATCACCCACGGCAACACCGTGAACACCAGTGGGACACATTACTTAATTGGTAATTAAGTAATGTGTCCCACTGGGTGGATCTTATATGGCTGTTTCTCCCCGTTCGCCGGTCCTTACGCGGATCACGTCGGCTACTGGTATCAGGAAGATTTTGCCATCGCCGATGTCGCCGGTCCGAGCCGCATTCAACAGTGACTCGACGATAATCTCTGCTTCCTGGCTGGGCACTACGATCTCCAGCATCAGTTTCGGCAGCAGGTTCACCTTGGTCTCAAGACCGCGGTAGTGTTCGATGTGGCCCATCTGGCGGCCATGACCTTTGACTTCCCAGATGGTCATGCCGACGATGTCGATGTCCTCCATCGCCTTCTGCACATCGTAGAGGCGCTCACCCTTGAAGACACACTGGATCATTGTGAATTCTGTGGTTTCCAATCAGATCAACTCCTCGGGATAGGCCTTGCCGGAATGGATGGTCAGGTCGGAGCCGAGCAGTTCCTGTTGCGGCGAGAGCCTGATGCCGTAGGTCTTCTTGATGATGTAATAGGTCACGCTGGAGAAGACCAGGGCTATGGCGATGCAGATCAGGGTCCCGGCCAGCTGGGAGAAGAAGTTCACTCCGCCGATGCCGCCGAGGGCTTCGTAGCCGAAGATGCCGGCGGCGATCCCGCCCCAGGCTCCGCATAGCCCGTGCAGCGGCCATACGCCGAGGACATCGTCGATCCGGAGTTTCTCGTTCGCCCAGAGGAATCCCTTGACGAAGATCAGGCCGGCCACGGCGCCTACGGCGAGCGCGGCCAGGGGATGCATGATGTCGGAGCCGGCGCAGACTGCAACCAGTCCGGCGAGGGCGCCGTTATAGACGAAGACACTATCCCGTTTGGAGACCAGCACGGCGGAGAGCAGGCCGCCGCCCATGGCCAGCAGAGAGTTGGCAGCGACCAGCCCGGAAATGTTGGGCAGAGTTGCCGCGGAAGCGACGTTGAATCCAAACCAGCCAACCATCAGCAGCCAGCTGCCGAGGGCGACGAAGGGCACGCTATGGATCTGGAGTGGGCGGCTGTCGCCATTGACATATCTTCCCATGCGCGAACCGAGAAGCAGGATGCCGGGCAGCGCCAGCCAGCCTCCCATCGCATGGACGACGACCGAGCCGGCGTAATCGTGAAAACCGGCGCCGAATATGCCCGCGAGCCAGCCGTCAGGCGAACCCAGTTCGTTGAAGCGTCCCCAGACGAGTCCTTCGAAAAGTGGATAGGCGAAAGCGACGAAAACCGCGCCCGCCAGGACTTGCGGACCGAACTTCATCCGCTCGGCCACGCCGCCGCTGATGATGGCGGGGATGACCGCGGCGAAACAGAGCAGGAAGAAGAAGTGCGCCAGGTCATAGCCTGAGTCATCTGAAATCAGGTCGGTTGCCTTGCCGAAGAAGGTTATGCCGTAGGCGATCGGGAAGCCGACCAGGAAATAGACAACTGTGGAAACCGCCCAGTCGGTGGGGATCTTGGTCAGGGCGTTGACTATGTTCTTCTTCCTGACGCTTCCGGCTTCGAGGAAGGCGAAGCCTGCGTGCATCGAGAAGATCAGCACAGCTCCCCACAGCAGGAAGAAGACATTCCCGGCGCTGACATATGCGGTAAGACTTTCTGGTACGTTCATGGGCCACTCCGTTGTCTGCTCCGACGCCTGAACACCAAATATGTGCAAATGTACAAACTCAGACGCCTGAAGTTTCTCCAAATGAATGAGGCCGATTGTACAAAGGAGTGGCCTGGTAGTATTTATCCTCCTGTATACAAAGAAATTTTTTGTCTTGTACATGTGGCTAATCAGAAGGTCTGCCAGTTTGGTTCGTAAAAGTGGCTTTGAGCAAGGCAATCCCTGTGCTGGTGCGGCTTAACGGTTCTTCATATTCGGTTCACTCCATCTTCATACAGGGAGGGCACAATATTAATAACAGCAGGCCCGAGCGAGCCGCGGGATAGCGGTGAATATGGAAAACATTCCATGAGGGCCATGATTCAAGGAGAAAAACACCGTGAGAAAGTTAGCGCTGGTTTTGATCATAATGATAGTTTCCTCGCTGGGATCACCGTTTGTGTCTTCAGCGTTCGCCAAGGACAAGACCGATGAGGTAACTGTCGAGTGTAAGTGCCCAAACGGCAACCATTTTGGCCATTGCAATGACAAGAGACATCACAAGGGTGGAGAGTGTGAGCACGAAGGTACTGACGACTGAGCCTTAGCTGTTCTTTAAGTCAGTCAAAGAATGAAACAATAGAGGGGCGCGCCGAAGGCGCGCCCCTCTATTGTTCTTATACGCTGCGTTTTCTGTTCTTCGTTCCTGCTGTGTTTTCTTTCTTCGTTCCTGCTGCGTTTTCTTTTCTTCGTTCCTGTAGGAGCCTTCTGTCCTGCACTCACACAGGATTATTTGTGTCCTATGTTCCCGCCGGAGTCGGTTTGCCGGTTGTGACAGGTGCCACCGGAGTGCGCAGGCGGTCGGCGATGGTCGCGCCGTCACTGCCGTCATCGGGGCCGACGAAGTGCTCAGGATAGCCCCACATCCCATGCTCGGCGAAGTCTGAACCCATGAGTTCCTGCTCCGGGGTCAAACGGATGCCGACTGCGGCTTTCAGTCCGTAGAAGACGATGCCTGAGGCAACCAGTACGAAAGCGAATACCGCGCCGATACCCAGAGCCTGTACGCCCAGCTGATGCATACCGCCACCGTAGAACAGTCCAGGGGAACCAACGCCCAGCTTTTCCACCAGGTCCGGGGTGGCGAAGAGGCCGACGGCCATCGTGCCCCAGATTCCTGAGATGCCGTGGCAGGACAGGGCGCCGATCGGATCGTCGATCCTGATGCGGTCGATGGCGAGGACCATGACGACCATCAGGCCACCGGCGATAGCGCCGATGATGACAGCCGCCCAGGGCTCGACGAAGCCGGAGCCGGCGGTGATCGCGACAAGTGCTGCGATGGCGCCATTCGCCGTCATGCCGATGTCAGGCTTGCCCATGATGAGCCAGGCCATCGCCATGGCAGCCAGCACGCCCGCCGCCGCCGCCATATTGGTGGTCACGGCTACGTCAGTGAAGCTCAGGTCCATGGCGTTCAGAGTGCTGCCGGGGTTGAATCCGAACCAGCCGAGCCAGAGGATGACTACACCCAGCAGGGCCATCGGCATGCTGTGGCCGGGAATCGGGCGTGGTTTGCCTTCACGCGAGTACTTTCCTATCCTCGGCCCCAGGGCCAGGGCGCCGACCAGGGCCGAAGTCGCGCCGACCAGGTGGACGACCGTCGAACCTGCGAAATCCTGCATACCCAGCTCTGCCAGCCAGCCGCCGCCCCAGATCCAGTGGCCCACGACCGGATAGATAATGGCCGAAAAGACGATGCCAAATACGAAATAGACCACCATCTTGGTGCGCTCGAGCAGGGCGCCGTAAACGATGGCCAGCGACACGGCCGCGAAGGCGAACTCGAACAGGAACTTGGCGTTGATAGCGACGTTACTGTAAGCCAGTGAGGCGAACACGGTGTTGGTGTCGTCCGGCGCCACGTTCAGGAACCAGCCGCTGGATCCGGCGAAACCGGAACCGGTGCCGAAAGCGATGGCAAAGCCGACGGCCCAGAAGACCAGGGCGGACAGTGACAGGTTCACCAGGATCTTCCAGGCGATGTGCCCGGCGTTCTTGGCCCGCGTAAAACCGACCTCGAGCGTGAAGAATCCCGCCTGCATGAAGAAGACCAGGAAAGCGGCCAGCATCACCCAGACGGTGTCGATCGCGATGGACTCGGCCGATACTTCCGCATCCTGAGCGAACGCTAGCGACGGCAACATGAGCACAAGTGCTGTGGCGATCGAGACCGCGCCCATCATCAGTAACTTTCTCCAACCAAATATGCTTCTAAGTAAATCCATGATTTTTCCCTCCTTAAGATTGAGCGCGGTTTACAGGACCTCGGAACCGGTCTCGCCGGTCCTTATCCTCATGGCGAACTCAACCGGGGTTACGAATATTTTGCCGTCGCCGATATCACCGGTTCGGGCTGCCTCCCCGATAGTTGCGACTACCTTGTCTACTATCTCGTCCTCAACCACCGTCTCGACTTTGACCTTCGGCCGCAGGTTGATCGTGACCCTGGCGCCGCGATAGGTCTCCGTATAACCCTTCTGGCGGCCGAAACCCTTGATTTCGGTAAAACTCATGCCCTCAACTCCGAGTGAATCCAGGGCGTCACGCACTTCCTCCACCTTTTCATGCCGGATGAATGCCTCTACTTTCTTCATGCTGCTCACCTCCTGTGTATCGCGAATGGACAAGCCGGTTGCCGCCGGACTTGTACTTTTGTCTTTGTACACTTTGGAGTTTAGACAGCGGCAGATTTTTGTTCGTTAGACAAAGGGAGCAATTTTGCAGGAATAGTTTGTACATGTGTGAAAGCCCGCGCAGGATTTAATGTGTGCTCGATTGAAAGGTGTGATCTGTGCACGGGCGTGTACAATGTAAAGGGACCCCGTCTGCGGCAACAGAGGGGTCCCTCAGGAGGGGTGTCTTCTATATGGCCGCGCCCGGTTTTTGCTTTCGTCGCGCCGGGATGCCGCTTAACGCGCCGCCCGGATGTCGCTTTTCGCGCCGCCCGGATTTTGCTTTCGCGCCGCCCGGATTTTGCTTTCGTGCCGCCCGTGCCTCGCGACTAGTAGTAACGCAACCAGACATACAGCGTGCAGATGACCATCGATTCCAGCATCAGCGGCAGGCCGTAAAGGGTGAACCGTTTGAAACTGATGTGATGGCCATGCTTCTCGCCGATGCCGGAAGCGATCACATTGGCGCTGGCGCCGATCAGGGTACCGTTGCCGCCCAGGCAGGCGCCTAGGGCCAGCGACCACCACACCGGCATCAGCCCTTCCTGATGTAGAAGCGCCGTGCCCTCCTGCCCCGGCCACATCCCCTGGGCCATGTCGACAACCATCGAATTCATCGTGGCGACATAGGGGATGTTGTCGACGATCGCCGAAGCGAACGCAGAGAACCAGAGTGTGAACATGGAAGTGGCAAACAGGCTGCCTCTGGTCAGGTCCAGCATCTCTTCAGATAATTGCTCGATCACTCCTGTCCGCACCAGCGCTCCAACCATGACGAAGAGACCGGCGAAGAACAGTATGGTCGGCCATTCGACTCCGCGCAGGATCTCCCGCGGATCCTGGCGGCCCCAGAGCGTAAGCAGGGCGGCGCCGCTCATGGCGATCGTGGCAGGTTTCAGCCCGAGTGAGCTGTGAAAGACAAAGCCGAGGATAGTCAGGGCGAGCACGAAAAGGCTCTTCTTCATCAGTGAGGAATCGGTGATCGAACCCCGGTGGTCCATGCTCATGATCTGGTCTCGCTGTTCGGCGGTGGTAGTGAAGTGGCGCCGGAATATCAGCCTGATGGTGATCAGGTAGACCACCATGATCAGGACGATCACCGGTAAAAGGTTATAGATGAAATCCATGAAGGTCAGCTCGGCGCGGCTGGCGATCATGATGTTGGGCGGATCACCGATGAGCGTGGCGGCGCCGCCGATGTTAGACGCTATCGCTTCCGTTATCAGGAAGGGGATGGCATCGACTTTCAGGGTCGAGGCGATGACGATGGTAACCGGAGCGATCAGCAGAATCGTGGTTACGTTGTCGAGAAACGCCGACAGGACCGCGGTTATCAAAGTCAGCAGAATCATGATGCGGAGCGGATGGCCTTTCGCCAGCCTGGCGGCCCAGACCGCCAGCCATTCGAAGAGCCCGGTCTTCATGGCGATGTTGACGATGATCATCATCCCCATCAGCAGGAAGATGACGTTGAAGTCGATGCCGAGGTCCTGGGAGAAGAAGCTTCCCCGCTGTTCGATTATCCCCAGCAACATCATAATCGATGCCGCAGCCAGGGCCACGACTGTCTTGTGGACTTTCTCCGTGGCGATCAGAACGAACGAGCCAAGGAATATGCCTGATACGAGGATAGCCTGCATTTGTTGAATCCGTTCTTTGTGGGGGTCGCCCGAGATTGCCCCGGGCGGCCCCCGAATTGCTATCTGAGTGTGACTTTCAGATCACTTACAGGGCGTCATCGCCGCTGTTGCCGGTCCTGATAGCGACTGCCTCTTCGATGTTGGACACGAAGATCTTGCCATCGCCGATCTCGCCGGTCTTTGCTTCCGCGCGGATCGTTTCCACGACCATCGGAGCCATGGCGTCCGTGACGACTATCGAGAGCATGAGCTTGGGATTGAGGAAAACCTCTCGTTTGCTACCTCTCCAGGTCTCCGTGTATCCCTTCTGCTTGCCGAACCCTTTGACTTCAAGGACAGTCATGCCCTGCACACCGGCTTCGTTCAGCTTGGTCTTGATGTCATCGAGCTTGATATGCCTGATTATGGCTTCTATCTTTTTCATTCCGTCACCACCTTGGTGCTCGGCTTGACCGTGGCGACAGGTGTGTGGGAACCGCCAGTCGCGTGTGAGACGGGATCAGGCAGCGAGAAGTCCGGGTAGGCCAGGACGCCGATCTCGGGCAGATCCAGGCCCTGGATCTCATCTTCCGCGGAGACCCTGATGCCAAGCGTGGCGTCCAGCACCTTGAAGAAGACGTAGCTTCCACCGAAGGCCAGCACTATCACCGCGCCGGCGCCCAGCAGCTGCGCGGCCATCTGACCGCCGCCGCCGTAGAGCAGGCCGGTTACGTTACTGGCGATGCCGTTGAAGCCGGCGCCGTAGGTGCCGTCGGCAAAGATGCCGAGAGCCAGCACGCCCCAGAGCCCGTTGACTCCGTGCACCGCGACGGCGCCGACGGGATCGTCCACTTTCATGACGCGCTCGATGAAGAGCACCGCACCGACGACCAGGAAGCCGCCGATAGTGCCGATCAGAAGTGCAGCCCATGGCGCCACGAATGCACAGGGAGCGGTGATCGCTACCAGACCCGCCAGAGTGCCATTGGCGGTCATCGAGATATCCGGCTTGCCGAATACCTTCCACATGGTGAACATCGCGGTCAGTCCGCCGGCAGCCGCGGCCAGGAAGGTGTTGGCGATGATCACCGACAGCCTCAGGTCGCCACCGGAAAGGGTGCTGGCGCCGTTAAAGCCGATCCAGCCGAAGGCGAGGATGAGCGTTCCCAGAACCGCCATCGGGATGTGATGGCCAGGGATGGCATTGGGGCTGCCGTCCTTGTTGAACTTGCCGATGCGCGGACCGAGGACGATGGCGCCAGCCAGTGCCGTCAGGCCGCCCATGGCATGCACGACCGAAGAGCCAGCAAAGTCGAGATAGCCGTTACCCCAGCCGAGGTTGTTTCCCAGCTGGGCCAGCCAGCCTCCGCCCCATACCCAGTTGCCGAACAGCGGGTAGAGGAACATGGACATGAAGAATCCGAAGATGATGAATGACGAGAACTTCCAGCGCTCGGCCATGGAACCGGTCGGGATGGTCGCGGCTGTATCCATGAAGACCATCTGGAACAGGAAGAACGCCAGGATGCCTACATCATAAAGACCATTGCCGAAGAGGCCGCTGGTGCCGAAGATGCCCCAGCCCTTGGTTATCTCCACCATGCCGTCGAGGTTGGCGATCCCGCCCAGCGTCGCCAGATGGCCAAGACCGCCGAACATTATCGGGAAACCGACTGTGAAAAAGCCGATGACACCGATGAGGAAGACCACGAAATTCATCGACATGGTATGGGCCGCATTCTTGGCCCTGGTGAAACCTGCCTCGACCAGCGCAAAACCGGCCTGCATGAAGAAGACCAGGGCAAAACCCATGATCAGCCATACATAGTTGAGGGATACCTTGCTGTGACCGACTTCCTCGGCCAGGCTCTCAACAGTTGGATCTTCACCTGCCAGCGTCGATGCCAGGTCGGCAGATGTGCCTGTGGCGGCGCCGTTGGGATCGGTGGCGATAACCTCAGTCTCTTCGACTGCCACCGCTGCGGTGTCATCGGTTGCTGCCGGCTCCTCCTCCGCGAAGGCGACGCCGCCCAGCGAGAAAAAAACCAGCAACATCGCCACGATGAGAAATATCTTTGTAGCTCTGCTCATAACTCCTCCTGATGGTTCCCCGGGGGACATGATCATTCGTGTCCCCGGACTAATAAGGTTTTAAGGACTCGATGAAATCGCGTCCCCGGCCAGTCGGCTGCGTCGAATGCCTTTCCGCTCACCTCCTTGTCGTATGTGGCAGCCTTGGCAAAATGATAGCCAGAGGACAAACGGCAATCGCTATCCGGGGGGATAAAAAAGAGGGCGGTTTGTTATACGGAACTGATTTATACAGTTGACTTCACGGTTTTATTTAGACAGATGGCGAAGCTGTGCGGGAAGGCGTTATCCATACAACCAAAGAGCCGGAACCATCGCGCGAAGATCACCCGGAACCACGGGCAGAGGATATCCATGACAATCCATAAGCCGCCGACTTGCCCTGCCGACTTGCCCTGCCGCGTTGACCTGCCGTCTTGACATGCCGCCTTGCTCTGCCACCTTCCCCTCCCCTATGAGTACGCCCACACCCGGTTCTTCCCCGCGTATCAACGCGGCACCTCAAAGTTTAGACCGCCGTCGGTATTGCCGGCGGATGCGCTTCTTTAAACTGCTGCCAATATCCGTTGGAAAACGAAAAAGGAGTGAGGCTGATGCGGCAGGTTGCTATTTATGGAAAAGGTGGTATTGGCAAGTCGACGACGACGCAGAACCTGACTTCCGCTCTAGGGGAGATGGGCAAGAAGATCATGGTGGTAGGTTGCGACCCCAAGGCGGACTCGACCCGGATGCTTCTCGGTGGGCTGGCGCAGCAGACCGTGCTTGACACCCTGAGGGAAGAGGGCGAGGACGGCGTCGAGCTCGAAGACGTCATGAAGACAGGTGTACATGGCATCAGCTGCGTCGAGTCCGGCGGACCGGAGCCCGGCGTCGGCTGCGCCGGCCGTGGCATCATCACTTCCATTGGCATGCTGGAGAACCTCGGCGCCTACGAAGAGGACCTGGATTACGTCTTCTATGACGTGCTCGGCGACGTGGTCTGCGGCGGCTTTGCCATGCCGATCCGCGAGGGCAAGGCGCAGGAGATATATATAGTAGCGTCCGGCGAGCTCATGGCCATGTACGCCGCAAACAACATCTGCAAGGGCATCAAGAAGTATGCCGACTCGGGCGGCGCCCGCCTCGCCGGCATCATCTGCAACAGCCGCAATGTGGACGGCGAGCTGGAGCTTCTGACAGCGTTCGCGCAGCGGCTCGGCAGCCAGCTGCTCCACTTCGTTCCCAGGGACAACATCGTGCAACGGGCGGAAATCAACAAGAAGACCGTGATCGAGTACGAGCCGGAATGCGACCAGGCAGATGAGTATCGCACCCTGGCCGGCAAGGTCGACGGCAACGAGATGTTCGTCATCCCCGACACCATGACCCAGGACGAACTCGAGAAGATGATGATGGAGTTCGGGATCCTGGAAGCGGCCTGATATGCCCCGGGGACATGATCATTCGTGTCCCAAGTTATTCCCCGGGGACATGATCATTCGTGTCCCCGGTCTAGCAAGGTTTTACGAACGGGGACACGATTTCATCGTGTCCCCCTGGCAAGGGAGGTAATCCCATGGAAATGGTACGGGCCATACTTCGGCCCAGCAACATAGACAAGGTCGTCTGCGCCCTGGAGGAGTCCGGTTTCTTCTCCATGACCAGGATGGACGTTTTCGGACGCGGCAAGCAGAAGGGGATCAAGGTCGGCGAAGTGCAGTACGACGAGCTGCCCAAGACCATGCTCATGTTCGTGGTCAACAGCCGCGATACCCAGCGCCTGATCGATACGATCACGAAGGTCGCGAACACCGGCAACATCGGTGACGGCAAGATCTTTATCTCGCCGGTGGATGCCGTCTATACGATCCGCACCGGCGATTCGGGACTCTAGGGAGAGACAATGAAAGAGATAACGGCGATCATCAGGACTAACAAGATTCAAAGGACCAAGGAGGCTCTGGTCGAAGCCGGTTACCCTTCGATGACGGTTAAGGAAGTCCTCGGCCGCGGCAAGCAGCGCGGCCTTCAGCAGGAGTTCTGCCTCGACATCCCCGAACCCGACGACGGGGAATTGCTGCCCAGGGTCAGCTTTATCCCCAAGCGGCTCCTGACCCTTGTAGTGGACGACGAGGATGTGGACACCCTGGTCGTCCTGATCACTAAAGTAAACCAGACCGGCAACGTCGGCGACGGCAAGATCATCGTTTCGCCGGTATCAAACGCCGTCCGTGTGAGGACGAGCGAGGCCGGCCACGTGGCGCTAAGTTGAGGAGACAGGATGGCTGAACCAGTGAAAGACATCAAGGAACTATGCGAACTGAAAGACAGGATAGTCGAGTCACTGCCGGCGAAGGTCGGCAAGAACCGGGCCAAACACATCCAGGTCAAGGGCTGCGAAGACCAGCCGGCGATCGACGCCAATGCCAAGACTATCCCCGGGATAATAACAACCAGGGGTTGTGCCTTCGCCGGCGCCAAGGGAGTCGTGCTCGGCCCGATCAAGGATGTCGTCAACCTCGTCCACGGCCCCGTCGGTTGTTCATATTATTCATGGCTGACCCGGCGCAACTTCGCCAGGCCTGAAGAAGGAGGCCGCAGCTTCCTGCAATATTGCTGCACCACCGATATGCAGGAGGGTGACATCGTCTTCGGCGGCGAGAAGAAGCTGATGCAGGCTATCCGTGAGGTCAAGGAGATCCTCGACCCGGAAGCGATCGTGGTCACCGCCACCTGCCCCGTCGGACTGATCGGCGACGACATCGCCAGCGTCTCCAGGCAGGCTGAAGAGGAGCTGGGGATCAAGGTCTTTTCCGCGAACTGCGAGGGCTACAAGGGAGTCAGCCAGTCGGTCGGGCACCACATCGCCTGCAACTCGCTGATGGAGCATGTGGTCGGCACAGAAGAGCTCGAGGACCCGACTCCATTCGACATCAACATCTTCGGCGAGTACAACATCGGCGGCGACCTCTGGAGCATCAAACCGATGCTGGAGGAGATCGGCTACCGCATCGTCTCGACTTACACGGGCGACGCATCCATCCACGATATCGCCCGCGCCCCCCACGCAAAACTGAACCTGCTCATGTGCCACCGTTCCATCAACTATGCCACGCGCATGTTTCACGATCGTTACGGGCTGCCATGGCTGAAGGTCAACTACGTCGGCGTCGAGGAGACGGCTAATTCCCTCAGGGAGATGGCCCGGTTCTTCGGCGACGAGGAGCTGTCGGAAAGGACAGAGGCGGTCATCGCCGCCGAGATGGCGCGGATCGGCCCCGAACTGGAGCATTTCCGCAGCCGGCTCGACGGCAAAAAGATCATGCTGTTCGTGGGCGGTTCGCGCGCCCACCATTTCCAGAAGCTTTCCGAGGAGCTGGGCATGAATGTAGTGATGGCGGGTTACGAGTTCGCCCATCGCGATGATTATGAGGGCAGGAAGATCCTCGCCGAGATGAAGAAGGGCGGCATGAGCAAGGTGGTCCAGGATATCCAGTACGAGCTGGAACTCGGCTTCACCCCGGCGTTCACAGAAGCGGAGCTGGAACAGAAGAAGCAGGAACTGTCGGAGCACCTGCTCGATTACGAAGGCATGATCCCGCAAATGCGGGAGGGCTCGCTGATCATCGACGACCTCAACCATCATGAGACGGAGATCGTCATCCGCGAACTCGAGCCCGACGTATTCTGCTCCGGCATCAAGGACAAGTACGTCGTGGAGAAGATGGGCGTGCCCTCGCGACAGCTCCACTCCTACGATTACAGCGGGCCGTACACCGGTTTTGACGGGGCGCTCATGTTTGCCAGGGACATCGACATGGCCGTGAGTACCCCGACAACAGGACATATCACTCCACCCTGGAGAAACACGGAGGCTGACTGCGATGCTTGATTCCACCCCCATTCAATCTGCTGAGAGAAAAGGGGTCAAGATCAACCCCGCCAATATCTGCCAGCCCATCGGCGCCGCCATGGCGGCCGCCGGCATCAGGAACTGCATGCCCCACAGCCACGGTTCGCAGGGCTGCTCATCTTATCTGAGGACCCAGATCACGCGCCACTACCGCGAACCGGTGATGGGGACCAGCAGTTCCTTTTCTGAGGACACTGCCGTCTTCGGCGGCGGCGGCAACCTCAAGCAGGCGATCAGGAACATCGTCTCCATTTACAGGCCTGAGGTCATCGCCATCCATACGACCTGTGTCGCCGAGACAATCGGCGACGACGTCAGGAGCATCGTCGAAGGAATGGAACGCGAAGGCGATATCCCCGAGGACGTGCGGGTGATCGCCGCCAGCACCCCCAGTTATGTGGGCACCCACATCCTCGGCTACGCCCGCATGGTCGAGGCCATGGTCAACGGCTTCGCAAAGCGGAAGGACGGCACCCCGCGCACGCGGCTCAACGTCATCCCCGGTTTCAACGCCGAGCCTGGCGATATCCGTGAGCTCAAGCGGATCCTTGGGATAATGGACATCGACCACATCGTCTTTCCGGACACTACCGGTGTCTTTGACGCCCCCATGACTGGTGAATCCAGGCTGTATCCTCAAGGAGGCACCACCGTCTCCGATCTGGAAGACACCGGCAACTCCCTGGCCACCTTCGTCATCTGCCGGGATTCCGGAACGCTGGCGGCGGCGGCCCTGGAGAAGGAATTCCAGGTGCCGGCGGTGCTGCTGCCGACGCCGATCGGCATCAGGAATGTCGACAGGCTGGTGATGAACCTCGCCGCTGCGGCCGGGATGACCGTACCGTTCGAGCTGGAGGAAGAGCGTGGCCGCCTGGTCGACATGATGCACGACGCCCATCCGCACTTCCACGGCAAGAAGGTGGCTATCGCCGGTGACCCCGATATCGCTGCCGGTCTAACCAGCCTCGTGACCGATATGGGGATGGAGCCTTTGCACGTGCTCTCCGGCACCAGAAGCGCCACCTTTGAAAAAGAGACGCGGGAGCTCCTTACCGACGATTTCCCTGACGCGAACATCATCAACGGCGGCGACCTGTTCACCCTGCATCAAGCGATCAAGAACCGGCCGGTGGATCTGATCCTGGGGAACACCCACACAAAATATATTGCCAGGGCCGAGGATGTGCCGCTGGTCAGGGTCGGTTTCCCCATATCTGACCGCGCTAACCTGCACCACTTCCCGGTCATGGGTTACGCCGGCGCCGCCAGGATGGTCGAACGGATCGGCAACACGCTGCTCGACCGGGTGGACCGGGATGCGCCCGACGAGCGATTCGAGCTGATGCTCTAGATGGGCCGCGAACAGATACAGGATCCAGTAACGTTCGGCCCTGGTGACATCTCGTGCGGCCGAAAAAATATCACGCCCGCCCACGGTGATATAGGGCTCGACGTCATCGCCGGCAGGGAGCGCCACATCTGCCGCAAGGCCGGCGCAGTCAGCGAGGCTGGCGCAGTCAGCGAGGCTGGCGCGAGCGGAGCAGCCGGTGCAGTAATCGAGGCTCCGTCGCCAGGCATCTCATGCGACACCGACAGCGTCGCCGGAGCGGTCAGCCAGCGAGCCTGCGTCTTCTGCGGCGCCCGCGTGGTGATCAATCCCATCGCGGACGCGCTGCATCTAATCCATGGACCCATCGGCTGTTCGGCCTACACCTGGGATATCCGGGGCAGCCTCTCTTCCGGCCCTGAGCTGCACCGGCTGAGCTTTTCCACCGACCTGCGGGAATACGACGTCATCTTCGGCGGCGAGAAGAAACTGTACGCGGCTCTGACCGAGCTGATTGCGAAGCACAGCCCGAAAGGCGCCTTCGTATATTCGACCTGCATCGTCGGGATCATCGGCGACGATCTCAAGGCTGTCTGCTCGAAGGTCGCTGGAGAAACCGGCATCCCGGTGATCCCTGTGCAGTCAGAAGGTTTCAGAGGCAACAAGAACGCTGGTTACAAGGCGGCCTGCGAGGCACTGTTCAAGCTGATCGGCGGCGGCAGTGAGAAAGGGAGCAGACAAAATGGCAGCGGGCCACGCGGTCTTACGCGCATTGGGCAGGCCGTCCGCATCAAGACGCCCGTCCCGCTTTCCATCAACATCCTGGGAGATTTCAACCTCGCCGGCGAGCTGTGGATCATCCGTGATTACCTCGACCGCATGGGTATCAGCGTAGTCGCCAACATAAGCGGCGACTCCCGGGTGGAACAGGTGGCAAAGGCACACACGGCGGCGCTGAACGTGGTCCAGTGTTCCGGTTCCATGACCCATCTCGCCAGGATGATGAAGGCACATTACGGCATCCCCTATATCCGGGTCTCCTATCTGGGCCTGGATGATATGAGCGGCAGCCTCCGCGCGATCGCCACCTTTTTCAACGATCCGGACGTCATCGAGAGGACCGAACGGCTGATCGGGGAAGAGACCGCTGCCGTCGCGCCCGAAATCGAGTTCTACCGTGAAAAGCTCAAAGGGAAAAAAGCAGCAGTGTACGTCGGCGGCGCTTTCAAGGCGGTGTCGCTGATCAAGTCGTTCCGGGCGCTTGGCATGGAAGTAGCCGTCGTCGGCTCCCAGACCGGCAAACAGAAAGACTACGAGGAGATCCGCGGCGAGGCTGATGGCGGCACGGTCATCATCGACGACGCCAACCCCCTGGAACTGGCCCAGCTCATGGAGAACCTCGGCGTCGACATCTTCGTCGGCGGGGTCAAGGAACGGCCGGTGGCGTACAAGCTGGGCGTGGCATTCTGCGACCATAACCACGAACGCAAGAAGCCGCTCGAAGGTTACACGGGCATGCTGAATTTCGCCCGCGAGGTCTACAGCTCCATAGCCAGCCCCGTATGGGACTGGGTGCCGCGCCCGCGGCTGGCAGAGGAGGCCGGCCATGGCTAAGAGCTTTGTCTCGACCACCAATCCCTGCAGGCTCTGCCGGCCCCTTGGCGCCTGCCTCGCCTTCAGGGGTGTGGAGGATTCGATGGTCCTTCTGCACGGGTCACAGGGATGCAGCACCTACATGCGCCGCTACATCTCCAGCCATTTTCGGGAGCCGGTCGATATCGCCTCCTCCGCCCTGAGCGAGAACCAGGCGGTCTACGGCGGAGCCGCCAACCTGAAGCAGGGGATCAGAAACGTCGTGGCCAAATACTCGCCCGCGATCCTGGGCGTCGCCACTACATGCCTGGCGGAAACCATCGGCGACGATGTCAGGATGACGATCAGCGAGCTGATGGATGAGGAGCCGGCGTTGAGAGAGATCACGATCGTGCCGGTCTCCACGCCAAGCTACAACGGCGGCCACATGGACGGCTTCAACGACGCCTGCGTCGCCATCCTCGAGAGTCTTGCCGGGAACGGAAATGAGAACCCCGCCGGGAACAGGGACAAGATCCCTGCCGGAACCAGTTATGAGAATCTTGCCGAGAGCAGGGACGAGCGGGGGGAGATGAACCTTTTCCCTGGGTTCGTCTCCCCCGCCGATCTTCGCTACCTGAAAGAAGTGATGGCGTCTTTCGGCATTAGACCGATGGTCCTGCCGGACATCTCGGACACGCTGGATGGCGTAATCGACGGCTCGCTGAGCCGGATACCCTCCGGCGGCGCCCGGCTAGACAGAATCCGGCATTCCCACTCGGCGCCGGCTTCGATCGAATTCGGCCGGACGTCTCCTGAGAGCCAGTCCCCGGCGCTGTTCCTTGAGAAGCGTTTCGGCGTGAAGGCCGATCGGCTCCCGATACCGATCGGCATCAGGTACAGCGACCTCTTTTTCGAATCCCTCGAACGGCTGACCGGCAGGCCGACCCCCGATAATCACCGGAATGAACGGGGCCGGCTGGTGGACGCCATGGTCGACGCCCACAAATATCTGTTCGGCAAGCGAGCTGTCATCTATGGTGACGCCGATTTCGTCATCGCCATGACTTCGTTCCTGGTGGACTTGGGCATCCAGCCGGTCGTCTGCGCCAGCGGCGGTGGCGGCGCCGATTATCTCGCCGAACTGGAAGCGCTCACGGATCACCTGGAAGAAATGCCGGCCCTGCTGGCCGGGACAGATTTCGAAGACATCCGCGAGCAGGCGCGGAAAGCGGCCGCGGACCTGCTCATCGGCAGCAGCAAGGGCAACCATATCGCCCGCGAACTGGGCATCCCGCTGGTCCGGGCCGGCTACCCGATCCACGACCGTTTCGGCGGCCAGCGGATACTCCATACCGGCTACCGCGGCGCTCTGAACCTGCTGGACCTGCTAACCAACACGATAATCGCCGGGGAGGAGGCCGTACTTGGCCATGGATACAGCTATATGTAACGGGGAAGGCGGGCAGCCGGTATGAGCGAACCGGCTGTTATCGCGATCTGCTTCTTCTTCATCGCCATGCTCTATTCGGCTGTCGGGCATGCCGGGGCATCTGCATATCTGGCGACTATGGCTTTGCTCGAATTCTCTCCTGATGAGATGAAGCCGGCCGCCCTCGCACTGAACGTCCTCGTGGCGGCGATCACGAGCATCCGGTTCTATCGGGCGGGATATTTTTCCTGGCGGCTGCTGTGGCCCTTTGCCGCCGCATCCATCCCGCTGGCTTACATCGGAGGCGGCTTGACCGTCAGCGCGGATTCGTACCGGCTCCTGGTCGGAGCCGCCCTGATCTTCGCGGCTATCCACCTCCTGGCACGCTATCGCGCCAGCCATGACGACATTCCCGGCGTGCGTACTCCCGGGCTGCCGGCATCGATGACCGCCGGCGGGATCATCGGTCTTGCTTCAGGCTTGACCGGCGTCGGAGGCGGCATCTTTCTCAGCCCAGTGCTGCTGCTGCGCAGGTGGGCAGGCTTAAGGCAGACATCAGCCGCCGCAGCCGTCTTTATCCTCGCAAATTCCGCGGCCGGCCTGGCTGGCCATCTTCAGAATGGAGGAAGCTTCCCGTCAAATATGCCGGTCTGGGCCCTGGCGGTCATTGCCGGCGGTTTTCTTGGATCGTGGCTCGGAGCAACCAGGTTCAACAATCGGGCGCTCAGGATGCTCCTTGGCTTAGTTCTTGTTCTTGCTGGCTTAAGGATGGTGGCATAGAGATGAAAATCATCACGGATATCAGCAATCACCCCTGTTTCAACAGCAACGTGAGGCACACGCACGGGCGGGTACACCTGCCGGTGGCCCCGCGCTGCAACGTCAAGTGCAACTACTGCAACCGGCTGTTCGACTGCGCCAACGAAGGCAGGCCGGGAGTCACCAGCAGGGTGATGCGGCCGAAAGAGTCCCTCGCCTATCTTTCCGCGGCGATGGCGGCCAACCAGATCTCGGTCGCGGGCATAGCAGGTCCGGGCGATCCGCTGGCGAACCCTGAGCAGACCTTCAACACCTTCGGCCTGGTCAAACGGAAATACCCGCAGCTGCTTCGCTGCCTGTCCACAAACGGGCTTTCCGCCATCACCTACATCAGGGAGATAATCCACTACGCAAGCCATGTGACCCTGACTGTCAATGCAGTCGATGCTGAAGTCGGTTCAAGGATCTACAAGTGGATCAAACTCGGGGACCGCATCCATACCGGGGCAGACGCTGCCGGCATAATGCTGGAGCGGCAGCTGGAAGCCATCCGTCACCTGAAACGCGCCGGCGTTATCGTCAAGGTGAACACCGTGGTCATCCCCGGCATCAACGAAGCCCACATCGAGGATATCGCCATGGTTATGGAGCAGCTGTCAGTAGATATGTATAACGCGATGCCCCTGTACCCGGTGAAGGGCACCCCTTTTGGGGATATTCCCGAGCCTTCCACTGCTGATATCGCGATCTTGCGCAAACGCGCTTCGGCGCACCTCCCCCAGATGAACCACTGCGCCCGTTGCAGAGCCGACGCAGCCGGGCTGATCGGCGCTGACTTCGATCAGCAGCCTGCCGCTCCCACTCAGGAACCTGCAGCCAGATGCAGTGCGGCTTCACGACCTGCCTGCTAGTCTGGTTTATCCCCGCTGCTTCTCAGGAATGTATAAGCCTCAATCCGGGTATCAGGTCTAATCAGAGGTCTTTCCAGCAACAGGACTCTGAATAAGGGGCGGCATATGACGTTACGCAAGAAGACTTTGTTGATAATCAGTCTTACCATGGCAGCTCTTCTTGCAGTTTTTTACCTGATCTCCTCAGCTGTGCTGCTTAATGGCTTCGAGGAGATCGAGGCCCAGGAGACCCGGCAGGATGTCCAGCGGACCATCGACTCGCTTGTCGACGATATGGCAGCCCTTGAGAATTCGACCCGGGACTGGGCGGTATGGGATGACACTTACGCGTTCATCAGCGACGGCAATGCCGAATACGTAAAGACCATCGAGACGAGCTTCGTCAACAACCAGGTTAACATGATGATGTTCGTTGACAGCTCCACCAATATCGTGTTCGCGGAAGCTTTCGACCTCGCCGCCGAAGAAAAAGTGGAGCTGCCCGAGAGCTGGCGCTTACTGATCGGCGAGGAAATGAGGCTTCTCAGCGACCCCGATCACACGGACGCGGTGACAGGTCTGGTCATGATGCCCGAGGGTCCGATGCTGATCACCGCTCACCCGATCCTGACCAGCGAGGGAACCGGGCCGGCGAAGGGAACGGTCATCTGGGGCCGGTACCTGGACGAGTCGCAGGTGGATCGGCTGGCCGAGATCACGAACCTTTCCCTTGCTGCTTTCCGTCTTGATGATCCTTCGCTGCCAGACGATTTCCGTCAGGCTTTGAATTCAATCGACGAACAGAACCAGTATTTTGTCGAGCTGCTGGATTCTGACAATATAGCTGGCTATGCCGTGCTCGAGGATATCAGGGGCGCGCCGGTGCTGATCCTGCGGGTAGATACACACAGGGCCATCTACCACCAGGGTTTGTCCACCATGCATTATTTTGTGGCATTTATTTTCGCCGCCAGCCTCATCATCGGCGTCACGACGACGTCCTTGCTTGAAGTGACGGTCTTTTCAAGGATGTCTCGCATCAGTGATGACGTCCGCAAAATCGGCTCCCGCAAGGATGCGACCGCCCGGGTGAGCATCAGCGGCGGGGACGAACTGACAAGTCTTGCCGGAGGCATCAACACGATGCTGTCGGCGCTGGAGGAATCCCAACGAGACCTGCGCGCGGCCCACGACGAGCTCGAGGCCAGGGTCCAGGAGCGTACGGTCGAGCTGCGCGACAAGGTCGCCGTACTGCAGACCCTTACCGAGATCGACAGCGAGGTGATGGGCGCTACCCGCTCACAGTCGATTCTGAACCTTGTCTGCCACCGTGCCGCCGAGCTGCTTCGGGCTCCCAAGGGACTGATCGTGCTCAGTGGCGATGGTGACGAAGGGCATGTCGCCGCCAGCGTCGGCCTCGAATATGAAGCAGGAGTCGAGGAAGAGATCACGCCATACATGAACGCCGACGGCCTCGACAATATCGATCTCTACCATAACGGGGCCTTCGCGGTGAATAATATCGCCGAGACCATGCCTCACATGAGGGAGTTCCGCATCAGGGAAAATATAAGATCCCTTGCGGTGGCGCCGCTGGTTACTGAAGGGCGGATGCTCGGCGCGCTCCTGGTGTTCGATACGGTCAAACGCAAGTGGAGCCCCGATGAAGTGCAGGTCATGGGCCTGCTCTCCGTGCAGGCGGCAATCGCCCTTGACGAAGCCAGGCTATTCGAAGAGGAACAGTCCCGCCGCGAAGAACTGGCTGTGCTTTACGGACTATCCCGGGAGCTTGCCGATGCACCCCCGGAACTCGACCGGATCCTCGATCTGGTGGCAAAACACACGGTCGAGACTACCCATGTCACCTTTGCCGGCATAGCACTGGTGGATGAAAAAGAAGAGCTCGTCATACGCGCGGCTCATCCGGTCCGTTCGCTCGATTGCGATCTGCTGACCGACAGCCGCCAGGCAATGCAGCAGAATTTCTGTCATGTCTGCCTGCAGCTTTATGCGCCGATCGTGATCCGTGACGATTCTGCCGACCTGAGCCCGCGTGAACGCGAGATGCTCTTTCCAGACGACACCCACACGCTCTGCCTGGTGCCGTTGCGCGCCGGCGATCGTGCCCTGGGCCTGCTGATGCTCGGCGAAGCCCGGGGTGAGAAGCGGGAGCCGTTCACGCCGGAGAAGATGCGGCTCGCCCACAGCATCGCCGACCAGACCGCCAGCTCCCTGGTGCGCGCCGAGCTGTTCACCCAGCTCGAGCATTCTTATCTGGAGACGGTCCTGTCCCTCGCTGGCGCGGTCGAGGCGAAGGATACCTATACTGCGGACCATGCCGAGAGCCTGGCCAGAATGGCATTGGCTATCGGCAGCAAGGCGGGTATGAGCGAGAAGGAACTGGAAGCTCTTCACTTCGGTGCAATCCTCCATGACGTCGGCAAGATCGGCGTTCCGGATTCCGTCCTTCAGAAACCTGGAAAGCTGGATGATGACGAATGGCGGCTGATGAAAAAACATCCGGACATCGGCGCGCGGATACTTTCGCCGGTGCCTCGCCTGGCTGGCGCCGCCAGCATCGTTCGCCATCACCATGAACGCTTTGACGGCAGCGGCTATCCCGACGGCCTCGCCGGGGAGGATATCCCGCTCGGCGCGCGTATCCTCACCGTCGTCGATTCCTACAGCGCCATGGTCGACGATCGTGTATACAAGGAAGCCTTCTCAAAGGATGAAGCCATCGCGGAGCTCAGGCGCTGCGCCGGCTCACAGTTCGATCCGCAGATCGTGGAGTTCTTCCTGGAGAAGACAGCAGACGGCGCGCCAGGATAAGCCCGGATTCCACCAGATAAATTAAAGGGAAAGACGCAGGCTCCGAGTACCTAATCCAGCAGAGGCGCAAAACCATATTGATGGGAGCCTGCCGCTATCAGGAAGTTCAGCTTACTTGCAAAATACTCCATCCTCTCGCTGATCGTAACCGCGGGGGTCTCACTTTTCGTGGCCTGGGGCCTGCAGCGCAATCAGGAAGCCAGGATCATCGAGATCGAGGCTGACAGCGCCGCCGATCAGGTAGATACCGTGCTGGCGTCCCACCTGCTCCCATCCGACTTCAACCAGCCGCTCAGCCCTGAAAGGTACCGGCAGATCGATGAGATAATACGCACGGATATCGTGCACGAACACGTGGTGCGCGTGAAACTGTGGAACCGGGAAGGCAAGCTGATCTATTCGGATGCCGGTGACGGCGAGATGGTCGGCGAGACCCCGGAGATGTCACACGAACTCGAGGAAGCGCTCGACGGTGAGATGGCCACGGAGATCTCCGATCTCGAAAAAGAGGAGAACGCCACGGAGGCCGAGCGGTTCGAGCATCTGCTGGAAGTGTATGCTCCAGTCCGGCTCGACGGGTCAGACCAGATCGTCGGAGCCTTCGAGGCTTATCACCACCTTGGCGTGCTCGAGCCCGGTATCGCCGACATGCGGCGCTTCGTAGCCTTCAGCATTGGCGCCGGTGCGGTGATCATATATTTTTCTCTGTTCGGGATAGTCCGTGGAGCCTCCCGGCAGCTGGTAAGACGCAGCCGGGAGAACAGACGGCTGTTCGAAGAGGAAAAGACCCGCCGGTCAGAGCTGTCAGCGCTGTATGGCCTTTCCCGTTCCCTGGTCAATGCCCCGCCAGAGGAAGGTGAATCCCTCGGCATCATCGTCAGGAATGCCGTCGATACCCTGCATGTGACTTTCGCCTGCGCCTTCCTGCTGGAAGGAGACAGCGTGGTCCAGCGAACCGCACATCCAATCCGTTATCTCGGGCGTGACCTGAAGGTCGAACAATGTTACCTCAACGAACACTGCCCCAGTCTGCTGCAGGCGGCGCTGGCGGATGAGCCGGTTCTGATCCGCCGGGATGCAGCTGCCGGTCTGTCCAGCCAAGAGCGGCATATGCTCTACCTGGACCTGGCGCAGACGATCTGCCTTGTTCCTGTCAAGGCGGGTGAGCTTCCGCTGGGCATCCTGCTCCTGGGCGAATCGCGCAGTGACATCCGTGAGCCGTTCACGCCGGAGAAGCTGCGCCTCTGCGGCAGCATCGCCGACCAGGCGGCCAGCTCCCTGCAACGCGCCAGTCTCTTCAGCGACCTGGAGAAAGCATATCTGGAAACAGTGCTTACCCTGGCGAACGCCGTCGAGGCCAAGGACACTTACACCAAGAACCACGCCGAGAACGTATCGCATATGGCGGTGGAGGTCGGCAAGGCAATGGGGCTCGACGACAACCTGCTGGAGGACCTAAAATATGGTGGCGTGCTCCACGATGTGGGCAAGATCGGCGTCCCCGATGCCGTCCTGAAAAAACCGGGCAAACTCGATGACGAGGAGTGGATCCTGATGCGAGCTCATGCCGCGCTCGGCTCTGACATCCTCAAACCGGTGCACCGCCTCGCCGGAGCGGCAAATGTGGTGCGCCATCACCATGAACGCTACGACGGCCATGGTTATCCTGACGAGATCGCGGGAGAAACTATCCCGATCACTGCGCGCATCCTCACGACGGTTGACTCATATAGCGCCATTGTCGACCGGCGGCCGTACAAGCAGGCACGCAGCCACGCGGAAGCTGTTAAAGAGCTGAAGCGCTGCGCCGGCACCCAGTTCGATCCCGATGTAGTGAGGACATTCATCGGGCTCTTCGAAAGCGGCGCACTCACCCCGGACGAATAAATCTCTGGCCATGCATGGCCAGCCAGCACTGAGCTGGTTTCAAAACCCGGATTAATGGTATTATTAGAGCCATACTACATGCATAGGAATCAACCCCCCGGAGAGTCAAATGGCCAAAGAGAGAAAAACCTACTGGTATCGTGACAGCATGAGTGCGACCAATCTGACATCTGCGGAAGCAGAGATCATGCGCGTGGTCTGGGATGCCGGCGAGCCGGTAACTGTCAGGGACGTCTACGAATCGCTGCTCAAGCAGCGGAAGCTCGCCTACACGACCGTGATGAGCATTATGGGCAAGCTGACCAAGAAAGGCTTTCTGCTCCAGGATAAAAGCGGCACCGCCTATATCTACTCCGCCGCTTTCACCGATGAGGAGGTGGCCGGCAATATCATCGATTCCGTCGTCAATAAGGTCCTCGATGGCGCGGCGGCGCCGCTGATATCTCGCCTGCTCGGCTCCAGGAAGAAGCTGACAGCAGAAGAAGTGGAAAAACTGGAGGAGTTACTAAAAAAGAAGAAGTAGGATGAATCTCGGTCAATCGGGGTTTTATGCTTGACTCGTGGCAACGCATCGTTTTCTTTCACCTCCAGCCGGCGATCATCGACGGGATGCTGTCCCTGGCGGGCGTGCTACTGCTCCTGCGGATTTTCCGCGTCCGCAACCCTTCCATAAGGTCATTCTTCCTCTTCATCCCTCTGGTGCGGCCACTGATCATCCTCCTGGAGGGCAGCGCCCGTGCGAACCGGCTTACATTTCCAAACAGTTATGTCGCCCTGCGTTTTCCTGATCCGCTGAATCTCATCCCCCTGAGCGACATAGTCGGACAGAACGATTTCTCGGTCGTTTCGCGTCTCATCGTGGCGCTGATCATCGTCTTCCTGATCATTGCCCTGGCGTTCCTCGGCTTTCGCTGGGCGAGTTTTGCCCTCTTCTACCGGCGCATGCGGGTCCAGTCGTTGCAGGTCGAGGTACCCGAAAGGGCGGCTGAGACTCTACGGAGCCTGGTTCTGGACCTGTCTCGCCAGGTCGGCATGGCTCGCCCTCCCGAGATCCTTTTCACTGAAGACGGCTGGATGACACCTTGCGCCATCGGCTGGCGCCGGCCCGCATTGATAATCGACCCGGCGCTTGCCTTCGATCTTGATCCGGACGAGCTGCGCGCTGTTCTGGCCCATGAAATGAGCCATATATACCGCCGTGACGGCCTCTGGCACTGGATATCCGTCCTGCTTCGCGACATCCAGTCTTTCAGCCCTTTTTCGCACATGAGCATCTTCAGATTGGGCCTGGAACGGGAAAAAGCCTGCGACCGCGAAGCTGTCGAATCGTTTCGGCTCCCGCCGCGGCTTCTTGCATCCTGCCTGGTCAAGGTCGCAAGACTGAGGCTGGTCAAAGAGTCGAAACCGCTTCCCGGTTATGGACTCGGCTTCATGAGTGGTGGCCGCCTGCTGGAGGACCGTCTCAACTACCTGCTCGACATGGAAAGCGACCTTGTTTCCGGAAAACCGGGGCGTCATAACATCGGCAAAGCAAGAAAAGCGGTTCTGCTGGCCATCTGGATACCCCTGGTCACGATCCAGCTGTACATCTGCGCCTGGATCGGCGATTACATCCTGGTCATCAAATAAAAAACCGAGATCGAGGGAGGTGATTAGCCAGATGAAGTCGGTCAATGAAGACGGCAAGCTATGGAGCAGCAGGAAGAACGGCAGCATCAGCGGCATCGTCGGCCCCAGCTGCTGCTGGGTTATCGGATGTTGCTGGTACTGGTATGGAATGGCCTCCAAGGAGGCGGCAAAGCCTGACACCGCAAACGCCTGAAAGCCGAAAGCATGTTTCTGACCAGAAGACTGGTGCGTTATAAGGAAGCAGACGGAGAGATCTGGCTCAACGCTCTCACCGGGGCTGTCGACCGGCTGAGCGGCGAGGAAGTGAGCCTCGTCGACCGGACCCTCAGCCGCGAAGGCGGCCAAATCGATTCGCCGTTGCTGAGACAGCTGAAGTCTCGCGGCTATCTCTACATTGATAAAGCGGAGGAAGCAGCCGCCTTCGACCGACTGGTCGAAGAGCAACGGCAGGACCAGGGCAGCAGACCCACAAACCTGATCATATGTCCCACTTTTTCGTGCAATCTGCGCTGCGTTTATTGCTTCCAGCGACTGCCTCATCAGCGATTCTCCAGCAAGGCGATGAACCTGGATTCACTCTCGCTCGCCCTGGAAGCCTTCCAGCTGATACGTGAAAAGGAGCCCGGCCGACAGTATTCGCTGGGACTCTTCGGCGGCGAGCCTCTGCTGCTTGCAAACCACGAGGTAGTGCGCCAGGTCATGGAACATGCGAAGTCAGAATCACTGCCGTTGATGATCGTCAGCAATGGTGTCAGTGTGCCTGGTTTTATCACCATCCTCGAGGAATATGCCGACAGCATCATGGCCGTGCAGTTGACGATCGACGGCCCCGAGGATGTCCACGACGCACGGCGGCCATCAGCCGGTCGACAGGGCACCTTCCAGGATGTGGCCGCCGCGGCTGACCTGCTCCTGGAAAGGGGCATCAAAGTTGTACTCAGGGCTAACGTGGACAGGAAGAACCTGGGATCACTGCCTGAATTGACCGGTATCGTGCAAGACCGGGGCTGGGCGGCTAACCCCGCGTTCACATGCAG
This sequence comes from Actinomycetota bacterium, assembly GCA_016235065.1. Classification (GTDB taxonomy): domain Bacteria; phylum Actinomycetota; class Thermoleophilia; order BMS3ABIN01; family BMS3ABIN01; genus JACRMB01. The sequence goes on from JACRMB010000010.1 coordinate 316,462, forward strand.
CCTCGCTCCAGTGAAAGACCACCTTGGATCCGGGACTATCCCCAATGTGACACCCGATGCCGAACTGCTTACGACCCTGCTCGACGTCTACGATGAGAATCCCGAAACGGAAGTGCTCTTTGGATTCCAGGGGCTGCAGATGCTGACACCCGTCGCCGGCCTGATTTGTGGCGAGCGAACGACCTCTCCGAGGGTCTATCATTGCGAGGCGAACTACGGGGGCTACTGGGTCGCCAGTCCCGACGGCTACCTGTATGCCTGCCCTGAATCGATCGGGCAGCCTCATCTGGCGATTGGACGCTTTGAACCCGAACTGGAGATCTGGGACAGCGCCAGGGATGAATGGGCCGGTCGCGACATCGCTACGCTAATTCGATGCAGTGATTGTGCGGTTGGCCCACTGTGCGGAGGCGGCTGTACCTATGCTTCCCTGGCTCGCGACCGTGAAGAAAGGCAACCCGACTGTGATCCCGGCCTGGAGGAGGCCATCGGCGTATTCCTCCGCAGACGAGTCATCACTTCCTGCTGAGAAGTCCCTGCCTGATATCGATAAATGAAGGAAAATGCGGTATATTACTATAACTGTAGTACTATGAGATTATTATGAATATACAGCTCGAAGCAATAGAGAACCTATACCAGATAATCATGCATAGAACCGGCGATGCCGTCCTGTGCCTCGATACTGGCGATGGCCACGTCCTCCACGCCAACAAGTGGGCCGAGAAGCTGACAGGCCTGAGCGCCGGTGACTGCGTGGTCTCCCCAGAGCCATCCGTGAACCTGGCGCTGCCGGGCTGGCTGCGGGACGCCGTTTCCGAGGCCAGGAACCGGAAGGTCGTGCGCACCTGCGCGATCTGGGAATCGCCTGAATTCGGCAGTGGGAAGAACCGGCTGCTGGAGATCTTCATCACGAGGATGAACAGCGGCGAATCGCGCCTCGCCATCCTGGTCAGGACTTTGAACAGCGACAGGATGGTGGAAAAAAAGCTGTGGCGGCGGAATCACGAACTCCATCTTCTCAATCACGCCAGCCGCATGGTGAGCCGCTCACTCAATCCAAGGGAAGTCGCCAGTATCGCCCTTGAGCTGTCACTTGACCTGTTCGACGCCCGATGTGGCATCGGCTACCTGGCCGACCCGGAAAAAAGCGCTCTCGTCCCGGTGGCTGCGCATGGTGTGTCGGAGACCCTTGACCTGCGCGAGCTCGGTTTCGGTGGCGGGCAGCCACCGGTCACAGCGTTCAACGCTGGTGATACGGTCTTTTGTACCGGCCGCCTTCCGGACGGTCAACTGATCAATGAGGAGGGACTCAGCACCGTGACTATCCCCCTGCAGACAAACAATGCCGTACTGGGAGTCCTGGAGCTGGCCGGCGACAGCGACGAGAGCCCGGGAATGGATTATAACGCTGATTTATTCACCTCATTCGGCTTTCAGGTCGGCATCGCGCTGGAAAATGCACTTCTGCACAAGAAAGTGGAAGACGCCTCGCGGCTCGACGGCCTCACAGGCATCCATACCCGCCGCTATGTTGAAACCCTGCTGGAGGATTGTCTTAAGCGTGGCAAACGCTATGGCGAGAAGTTCGCGACGCTGATGATCGATATCGACCGGTTCAAGCCCATCAACGACTTTCATGGACACGAGATCGGTGACCAGGTCCTCAAACAGGTAGTTGAAGTATTCCGCCAGGAGGTTCGAGACACGGACTATCTGGGCCGCTGGGGAGGCGAAGAATTCCTGATAATCCTCACCCAGGTCGGCTGGCAGGAGGCACTCAATATCGCCGAACGGATACGTCTGCGTGTCGCTGCACTCAGCTTCATGAAGATCAGCGGCTCGGAACTGCCAATAACAGTCTGCGTCGGTGTAGCCTGCTACCCCGACCACTCAGACTCCGCAGACAGCCTGGTGCGTTGTGCAGATGACGCCATGCGGTACGCAAAGCGGAAAGGACGCAACCGGACGCATCTGTTCAGAGAGGATGCGGTCGGCGTCACTGAAGAAGATATCCGCCAGGAAATCGACTGGGGCGCGGGGATGGAGACGATCCGGGCACTGGCCGCGGCTCTCGACGCCAAGGACAGCTATACGGCAAGCCATTCCGAGTCTGTCAAAATGTTATCGGTCAAGATCGCGGTACAGATGCAGCTGGACACCCAGCAGAGCGAGGTCCTTGAGTGGGCGGGCCTGCTGCACGACATCGGCAAGGTTGCGATCCCCGACTCGATCCTGAACAAACCCGGCTCGCTCGAGCCCGATGAATGGGCGATAATACGCGAACATCCGCGCATGGGCGTCCTGATCCTGAAAGAAGCACCGCAGCTTTCCAGCATCATCCCGGTAGTCCTCCACCATCACGAGAACTTTGATGGCAGCGGCTATCCGATGAAGATCGCCGGCGAAGATATTCCGTTACTGGCGAGGATTCTGCGTGTTGCCGATGCGTTCATGGCGATGACCTCGAATAGGCCTTATCGCAAATCCCTGTCGACTCAGGAAGCGTGGTTCGAGATAGAATCAGCCAGCGGCAGGCTGTTCGACCCTTTGATAGTCAGTGCGCTTGCGGGGATCGTCGCTTCATAGGTGATTCCGGCGTAGCCCAAGGGGCGAGCCCTTTCGTGGACCTCATTTACTTCTAGTCAAACGCCGCCGGACGGCATTCATCGCCCAGGTGCGCCCGCACTTCAGCGAGGTGCTTCTCGTTCGTTCGCTGTGTCGACAAGGGTGGCAGCTCGTCGAAGCTGAAAAAACCAGCATCGATTGTCTCGTCGCTCGGGCGGGTCTCTCCACCGGTAATATCGCAGAGGAAGATGATCTTGTAGGCATGGAAGAACTCCAGTGGCCGGCCGCCGCGGTTGGCGTCGAACACGGCCACGACATTGCGCGGAACGACCTCGAAGCCACTTTCCTCCCAGACCTCGCGGGCGACCATCTCTGAGGGTATATCCCCCACGTCGGCCCATCCTCCCGGCATGGCCCAGCGCTCATCCAGCCGCTCCTGCACCAGCAGGATCTTCCCGTCACGGACTACGGCTCCGCGCACATCGATCTTGGCGGTCGCGTAACCCGGCTGGGCGGAGAAGTTCTCGACCATTCTTTCAATAGATTCGCCCGTCTGGCTGGCGACGATCTCAGCAGCGATCTCGTTCAGCCTCGTATAGCGCTGCGTCTCGTAATCAGTCTCGGCGAAGGTCAGACCTGTCTGGCACAGACCCTGGATCTCCCTCGCCCACTCCAGCCACTGTGGCATTCTTTCTGGTTCCATCTGCAACCTCTCGTTCAGGATTTGACGGCGGCCATGATGATTGTCCACCATCTGAGAACCAGCTCGCCGTCTGTCTCAGTGGCCATGAAACCGCCGAGGTCATTGTCGAGATCCGCTCTCAGCAGCCGGATGATCTCGGCCCTGTCCTCCGGATCTTCGATCTTTTCCAGCTTCAGGATAAAATCAACCGGCAGACCCGTTGTATAAGGCTTCAACACGCTGGTGACATGGAAATCCCCCTTCTGCAGCAGCGAGCTGAGTTCCGCAGGCGTGTAAGCGAGCACATGCGATGGATCGAAGCGTCTCTCCAGCTGCTCCCGTTTTTTCCTGACCGTCTCGTCCTCCGGGCCGTAGACGTCCTCCATGACGAACCGGCCGCCCGTCTTCAGGACGCGGGATATCTCCGCCAGCGCCTTCCCGGGTACGGGGAAATGATGGAACGCAAGCCGGCAGGTCACCAGATCGAAGCTCCCGTCCGGGAAGGGCAGATCCGAGACGGCTGCCTCTACAAACTCGATGTTTTCCAGCCCTGCCGCCTCTACGCGATCTCGGGCTTTTTCCAGCATCTCCGGGGTGACATCGGCCCCCACGACCCTTGCCGCTGAAGCCGCGATCATCTGGGCCAGAAGCCCGGTTCCCGTCGCCAGGTCCAGGGCGCTTTCCCCAGGCTGTGGATCCGCCAGCTCAAGAAGGGGGCGGTAGTATTGCTCTTCTGAGAAGACGTTCAACTCGGCGTAGCGGTCTACCCTGCGGCCGAAGACTTCCCTGGCCGTTTCCGGCCCGGCGTTTTTGTCGTTATTACCTGAACTGAAGCTCATTACTTCTCCTGCATGCCTTCCTGGCGGGGATTTCTGCCCCGGGATTGTCGTAATATATTATCAAGCCCGCGCGGGAATTCCTTATATATCCAGCCCGCTCGAGAATCCCCCATGGGAGGAGCAGCCATCCAGGACAATCCGTCAACCAGGGTCGCCGTCACCAGATGCGCCGATTACGATGACGCAAGGGTCCGCGCGGCAGTCATGGAGTCGCTCATGGCGATCGGAGGGCTCGCTGACATCATCAGACCCGGCGACCGGGTGCTGCTCAAGGCCAACCTGCTGGCCCCGTCGGACCCATCCGCTTCGGTGACGACCCACCCCGCCGTCGTACGGGCGGCCATCGAGGCGGTGAAGGAAGCGGGCGGTATTCCCACCGTCGCCGATTCGCCCGGCTACTTTTATGCCGGCGGCAAGTGCCGGGCGCTGACCGTCTGCGGCCTCAAGGACGTAGCCGACGAGCTGGGCGTCGACTCGCTCCAGTTCGAAGCCATGGAGAACCCGTTCGTTAAAACGCCCGTTCCAGGCGGTGTTTATCTTGATTCGATCTATGCCGCCCGGCTGGCGCTGGAATCGGATGTCATCATCACCCTGCCCAAACTGAAGACCCATGCCAGCACCTGGTATACGGGCGCCGTCAAGAACATGTTCGGGGCCGTGGCCACACGAACCCGAAAGTACGCTCACACCCTGGCGACCTACGAGCGCTTCAGCACTTCAGTCGTCGACATCTTCTCGGTGCTGCGACCGCAGCTGGCGATCATGGACGCTGTCGTCGGCATGGAAGGCGAGGGGCCGCGGCATGGGACCCCGAAACATGCCGGGCTCATCCTCGCATCGAAGGACCCGGTTGCCCTCGACGCCGTGGCTTCGAAGATCATCGGTTTCGATCCCATGGAGATCTTTACGACCAGGAATGCCACCACCCGCGGACTTGGCAACGGCAGGCTGGAGGAGATCGAAGTGCTGGGCGAGCGCATCGCTGATGTGGCGGTGGATTTTGAAAAACCCAGCGGCCGCCGGATAAACATGCCGCCGCTGGTCATGAAGGTCGCCGACCGCCTGTTGAAAGTCCGCCCTGAGTGCGTTCAGGAAACCTGTGACAAGTGCGGTATCTGCGCCAAATGCTGCCCGGTTGATGCTATCTCGATGAATCCCTTCCCCGAGATCGACCGGGAAAAGTGCATCGAGTGTTTCTGCTGCAACGAGATGTGCCCCACAGGCGCGATGGAGATCAAAAAGAATTGGCTGGCGCGGCGAATCGCCTAGACCTAGCCTGTCATGCTGGATCCATGGCGGGAGTATACCCGTTTTTCGTGACTCCCGATGTGACCTGACGCATAAAAAAAGGACGGCCCCGAAGGGCCGCCCTGTATCTATTCCTATCCAGGTCGAACAACGCTCATATCCGCGATTACATCGTGGAGATCAGCCACTTCCCGTCGCGCTGGTTAAGTTGCAGCGTGTCGGACTCCGTCTGCTCGTTACCATTTTCCTTGGTGGTCACCTCGACCTTGACGGTAGCCTTGTCACCGTCGACTTTCTCTTCGAGGATCTTGTAGCTGACGACTTCTCCGAGGGCGGATTCCGCCTTGCAGGCGTCGACGAGTTCCTGCTTGTTGATGGTGACGCCGGATGACTCAAAAGCCGCCAAATCCATGTAGTCGATCATCTTCTCACAGTCTTTGTCCTGGGCCGCTTTGATGAAGCCTTCTACTGCCGCGCTGGGTCCGCTGCTGCCGCATCCAAATGCCGCCAGAACCATGATGGCCAGTATTGAGACCGCGACCAGAATCCTGAGCCCTGAAAATCTTTGCACGCCTTCTCCTTTCGCCTCTCCAGTAAGAAAAATGCTGGAGTTACACTATCATTCTATGGAAGCACTCGAAAGTAGGAACCCTCTCTTCGCACAGCTGAGCCATCAGCCGAGATAGCGGTCGTGGAATAGTACCAGTCGCCAGGGTCGGCTGGAGCCGCGCCTTCGGCTGACCAGTTGGCAGTGCCGTTGTTATCCGGCCCCGAGACAAGATTCGCGAACACGCTTGACCCGGTATCTGTGTTGATGGCGTTCATGCTGACACTGGCCGCCCCGCTGACAGTTGCGCCCCAGGCGATCTGCTGGCCGGGAACTACCTGGAAAGGCGTGACGCGCTGGCTGGTTATCTCGAGTATAGTGACCGGGATCGGGTCCGCCTCTCCGCCATCCGGAAGCGGCGCAGCTCCATCGTCAGCCGCCGCGTCGTCGACTTCGCCCTCGGCGTCAGACGGCTGGCTTCCGTCCTGTCCGGATTGTCCAGACTCCCCGGCACCAGACTGGCCGCCAGCCGTGGTCCTTGAAGCGGCGATCCCCTCGCGCAGGTCAGCGACGTTCTCCCGCCGTTTTTCGACGATGCCCTTGACGAGCAACACCGACAGGAGGATAACCGCCAGGATCGCCAGGGTGATAAGGATCGGTCCCTTGAAGCGGCGTTTGCGCGCGACCATGGTAGCCCTCCGAATTTAGCATCAGCAGGAATCAGCTTTGCCGGGAAGCAGCCCCTGGCGAAATCGTGAAATCCAAGTCCCCGCCTCCCCGCTGTCGCTATTCTATAACAGACGCGATTAGCGAAACAGAATGCGGATATAATCGGACTATGATCGAACCAGGGTCAGTGAAATAGAAGCCGGACTCGCACAACAGGCCGCGCAGGCGTTAGGCAGCCATGTGGAATTCGAGCTGGCTCCCACCTGCTGGCGCTATGCCGCAGTGCCTCCGGAAGGCGCGCTCGCACCTCGCGCAGACACCTGGACCTGCATGTTCGCCCTGATGGGCAAAGTCCAGGCGGGGATACCGGTCTGCTTCACCGCTGAGACGCCGGGATGCGTCGGCGCGGGGAACTACCTGGGATTCAGCGAGGTTCCGGCGATAGCAGCTGCCCTGTTTCTGTCGGGCAGGGAGAGATTGAAGAAAGATGCCGGCCTGGCGACGGCTTTCTACAACGGGGTACAGGCACCGGTGGCAAAAACAGGCTGCCTCGTCTTCAGCCGACTCGATTTGGTCCACCCTGACACGGAAGTAGAAGTCGTCAATCTCTGGACGGGCGTCACCGCTCTGTCAGCGCTGCATACCCTGGCAAACTACGACCGGGCCGACAACGATAGCGTCATCATGCCTTTTTCTTCAGGATGCCAGAGCATCTGGACCCTGCCCTACAAGGAAGCAGTCAAAGCGATGCCCAGGGCGGTCGCAGGTTCGCTCGACCCGACGGTGCGCGGATTCCTGCCGGAAAATACCATATCCTTCTCAGCTCCTGCTGTGCGCTTCGTCGAGATCTGCGCCAGCATCAAAGGCAGCTTCCTGGCCCCTTAGACCACGCTCTGTTCCCATATCAGGCCGGGCTGATGCCGCTGGGCTGCGTGGGCTGCGACGGACCGGATTCCTCGCCTGACCCAGTGGCTGGCGGTTCTGTCCCTGCCTGCGCGTAGACATCGCCGCTGCCCATGTCACCACGGAAAATGCGGTATACCCACAGCTGATAGGCGATCACGATCGGCACGAAGATCAAGGCCACGACCGTCATGATCTGAAGCGTGTATGTAGTCGACGACGAGTTGTAGATGGTGAGGTTCGCCGCGGGATCGATGCTCGATGGGATCATGTTCGGATAGAGTCCGATGACCCCGGTGAACACCACCGCCATGATGGTCAGGCAGGAAGATACGAACGATGCGAAGTATCTGCCGGCCCGGGCCAGCAGCTTGACCCCCAGCAGGGCAGCCACGGCGGCAAGCGGCGCGATGGCCCATAAGGGCTGGTCGCGGTAATTGTCATACAGATGGGTCGCGAAGTTCGTATAGACCAGGAAGGCCACAGCAACTGCCAGCAGGGCGTACCAGACACTGCCAGCTATAGCCGCCGAACGCTCGGCGACTCCTCCGGACGTCTTGATCTTCAGCCAAAGCGCTCCATGCTGCAGGAATAGCAACACGAACAATACTCCGGTCAAAAGCCCGTACGGATTCAGCAGCCCCAGCAGCGAGCCATGCCAGCCGCCGGAGTCGAAATCGAGCCCCGCGAAGATGTTGCCGAAGGCGACCCCGAACAGCAGCGCCGGCACGAAACTGCCAAGCATCAGCGCCCAGTCCCAGCCGTTGCGCCAGGTCTGGCTCTCACGCTGGCCCCGGAACTCGAAGGCCACGCCGCGGAAGATCAGCGCGAACAGCAACAGCAGCAATGCTGAGTAGAGAAAACTGAACATGGACGCGTAGACCACCGGAAACGCGGCGAACGTGGCACCGCCCGCCGTGAGCAGCCATACCTCGTTGCCGTCCCATACCGGACCCATCGTGTTGATGACGGTGCGCCGGTCTTCCTCATTCCTGCTGACGAACCGCTGCAGCATGCCTGCGCCGAAGTCGAAACCGTCAGCGGTGAAATAAACCGCCCAGAGGACACTCCATAATACGAACCAGATAGCCTGATAATTCATTTTATGCCCCCTGCAAGGTAGCGGATTTGACGATATGGGTCAGGTCGTCATCCGGACCCTTCCGGGCGACTTTGAACAACAGATAGATATCGAGCGCTCCCAGCATGCCGTAGACCAGCGTGAACGCGATCAGCGAGGTCCATACCTGCGACGCCGACACCGCCGGCGAACCAGCGTCCGCAGTGCGAAGGACTCCGTAGACTATCCACGGCTGGCGGCCCACTTCTGCGACCACCCAGCCCAGCTGGTTGGCGATATACGGCAGCGGCAGCGCCCAGACCATGATCCCCAGGAACTTGCGGCTCTTCAGTAAACTACCGCGCCCGGACTTGACTGTGGCTATCGCAGCCAGGGTGATGAATGCTATACCCAGGATTATCATCAGGCGGAAGCTGACGAAGGTGGCCCAGACGGGCGGCCGCTCGTCTGGCGGGATATCCTTGAGGCCGGTCACTTCACTGTCGAAAGATTTGGTCGCCAGGAAGCTCAGGCCGTCGGGGATCCCCAGGGCCTCCACCGAATTCTGCTCTCCCGAAGTATCCGGGATGACCAGAAGGTTATAGTCGGCGCCCTTCTGCGTATCCCAGACCGACTCCATGGCTGCGAACTTGGCCGGCTGGGCTTCGGCCACGCCGGCCGCGTGGAAGTCGCCGACGATGGCGATGCCCACCGACGCCACCAGCCCGAAGATGGCCGCGATCCTGAACGAAGTCTTGAAGAACTCCGTCTGGTTCTGGCGCAGCAGGTGCCAGGCGGATATGCCCATCACGAAGAACGCCGCCACTGCGTATCCCGCCAGGATCTGATGCCCAAACTTGAGCAGCCCGTAGGGATTGGTGACCATCGCCCCGAAATCAACCATCTCGGCCCGGCCGTTGGCAAGCACATAGCCGACCGGATGCTGCATCCAGCCGTTGGCGAGGAGGATCCAGAGAGCGGACAGGTTAGTAGCAAAGGCTACGATCCAGATCGATATCGCATGCAGCCTCGGGGAGATGCGATTCCAGCCGAAGATCCAGAGGCCGATGAAGGTCGACTCCAGGAAGAAGGCAGCCGTCGCCTCGATTGCCAGCGGTGCGCCGAAGATATCGCCCACATACTCGGAATACTTCGACCAGTTCATGCCGAACTGGAACTCCAGGGTGATCCCGGTGACGATCCCCAGGGCGAAATTGATCAGGAACAGCTTCCCCCAGAACTTGGTCATCCGCAGATACATATCGTTGCGGGTGCGCAGGTATTTCGTCTCCATGAAGGCGACAAGGATGGACAGTCCCAGGGTCAGCGGCACAAATATGAAGTGGAACATGCTTGTGAGCGCGAACTGCAACCTGCTTAATTCAAGAACATCCATCTCGGCACCTCTCCGAATCCGAATTGATATGCCGGCACTGCCCGGCTTTTCCTTTTTTCCTGCAAATACACGTGAATAGTGCATGGATTCCCCGATAATCAAACCTCTGGGAAATCCCCGGATTATGCTACCCGGTAAAACAAGACTTAAAACATCTTCTTTAAGAAAAGTCTAGCCGATGGGCAGGCTGATGTAACTGGGGGAAATCACTGATTTGTGCGTCGAAGCAAGCCACATGGCGAATCAGCCAGGAAACCGGCATAACGGCATGACGCATGACCGCGGCCGGTTGGACCGGTCGCTGAATCGCACCGGGTCAGGCGGCCCGGTGCTTGATGAAAGTGCCCTTGTCGTATTCCTCAAAGGCGCGGCGAAGCTCTTCCTGGGTGTTCATGACGATCGGTCCGTACCAGGCGATAGGCTCACCGATCGGCTCTCCAGAGAGAAGTAGGAACCTGACCGGTTCGTCCGTCGTGGTCACCACGAGCCTGTCGCCATCCTCGAACAGCACCAGGTCCTCGTTCTTCACCTCAAAACCCTCGGGCTCACCAAAACTGCCGCTGCCTGAGATCACATAAGCGAGAACCGTATGGCCCGGCTTTGTCAGGTGATCAAAGGTCGTCTGGGCCGGAACGCTGACATCCAGGTACTCGGGATCGGTGACGATGTCGCGCACGGGCCCCTCGGTGTCGCCGAAGCGCCCGCAGATGACCCGGGCCTCGCAACCGTTCTCAAGCCTCGCCACCGGGATCTGCGATGCCCGCACATCCCTGTAGCGGGGGTCCATCATCTTCTCTGAAGCCGGAAGATTTGCCCAGAGCTGGAATCCTTTCATGACGCCATGCGGGTCGCCCTGCGGCATCTCCTGGTGGATGATACCGCTGCCCGCGGTCATCCACTGCACGTCGCCCGAGGTGATGATGCCCTTGTTTCCCATGCTGTCGCCGTGCTCGACATCACCCTGAAGCACATAAGTTATCGTCTCGATCCCGCGATGAGGATGCCAGGGGAATCCCTCGCGGTAATGTGAAGGGTCGTCGGAGCGAAAATCGTCCAGCATCAGAAATGGGTCGAACAGCGGCACTTCGGGATTGCCGAAGGCACGCTTCAGATGCACGCCGGCACCTTCGAGTGTCGGCCGGCTGGTGAATATCCTCTTTATCTTCCTGTAAGTTGCCATGATCGTCTCCATCCATCAAAAGGCTTTACTGCCTGTTGCGCTGAATATATTACCAGGAAAACGGCGCTTGGCCGGTGCTTCAGCGGGTGCTTTGACCGGTGCTTCGACCGGCACCCGCGCTTCGTTTTCCCATGTATTTATTGTTCCCTTTTTCCCAGGAAGAATCGGGCTGGCCATGTTAAGAATAATGAAAGGAAGTGACGGTGAGATATAACCTGCTGCCCAAGGGCAAGCTTCTTTTCTACGCGGCGGCATTCATCTGCCTCATCTCGATAATCCTGTCCCCGCTGGGACTGGCATTCTTCTACATGGCTGCCACCGCCCACATAGTCGTCGACGAGGAGAAGGTCGTTTACAAGATGCTCAGGAAGGAAGTCATCCCGTTTGCCAGCATTACCAGCCTGACTATCGGCGAGACAAAACGGCCCGCATATTACATCGATGATTACGGCAGGGTGTGTTTCGCCACGGTCATCCCCCTGACCATCGAACATGGGGGAAAGAGTACCAGGCTGTCGCTCAACTATTTCGAGAATCCAGGCGGCATACTCGAAAAGCTGCGGGAGAAGACCGGAGTGAGCATCATCAACGAGAGCGGCGAGAATACTCCGTTTTAGCCACCGCGGCTGCGTAAGCGTCGAACGTAACCTGGTTGAAGAGCATGAACACTACCTTCCTGACGCCGGTTTCCCCCTTGAGGTGTTCGATCACTGTCGCGAGTGCTATCGGGGCGGCCTGCTCCAGCGGAAACCGGTAGGCGCCGGTGCTGATCGAAGGGAAGGAGACCGAAGCAAGCCTGTGCTCATCCGCCAGGTCGAGCGAGGCGCGATAGGCGCTTGCAAGCAGTCCTGCCTCGCCGCTGCCGCCGCCGCTCCAGATCGGCCCCACCGCATGGATCACAAACCTCGCCTTGAGGCGTCCGGCAGTTGTGATGCAGGCCGAGCCGGTCGGGCAGCCGCCGAGCTCGCGGCATTCCTTCATGATCTCGGGCCCGCCTGCGCGATGGATGGCTCCGTCCACGCCGGCGCCACCAAGAAGCCCGGAGTTTGCGGCGTTGACGATGGCGTCGGTGTCCTGGAGGGTTATATCGCCAAGCACCAGTTCGACAGTCCTGCCGCCGGCGCCGGGGATCTCGAGCTTCAGGGCGCCGCTATCGGGTGTCATCTTCGGTCATTCCGCGCCTCCTGATACAGAAGCCTGATTCACGAATCAAGACCTGACCCCACAAAGGGGCGCAAAGACTATTCGTCGCGGCTGGTGATCTCGATCAGGTGATAGCCGAACTGGGTCTTCACCGGTCCGTGCACGATGTTCAGCTCTTCGGTGAACACGACCTCGTCGAACTCCCTCACCATCTGGCCATTGGTGAACTCGCCAAGGTCGCCGCCGCGCTGGCCGGAAGGGCAGTCGGAATTCTGCTTTGCGACTTCCGCGAAATCAGCGCCTTCCTCGATCTCTTTCTTCAGCTCTTCACACTTTGCCTCGTTGTCCACCAGGATGTGCCTTGCGCTTGCTCTGGCCATCGTTGCCTCCTGTTTTTGAATGCTTTGCAAGTGGTCGCGCCTGCCGCGGACCCATTCAGGGATTGTATTGGAAAAGTGGGATTGCCGCCAAGGATTGCCGCGAAGCCAGTGCTGTCGTAAGTACCGCGAGCAGCCTCCTCCAGAGTGACCAGCCGCTGTGGAAGCGTTGCGGCGGCCTTATCCCCCCTGCAACTCTCTGATTCCGTGGAAGATCAGGTAGCCGGCGATCAGGAGGAAGTAGCTTTTAGCGATGACGCTGCCGTGCTTGGACATGAAATTCTTCACCGGCACCATCACCACATCCGATTTCTTCGGCATCAGGACCGTGATTATCACCGGGAAGGAGATCATCAGCATCGTGGTGAGGATAAGGAACGCCAGTAGGATCAGGTCTTCCGCCGCCGGCAGCCCGCCGTCTGAGATTATCTTGCAGGCGGCGATGAAGGGGATAAGCGTGGATGTATTGATGATCATGAAGCCGAATCCCAGGATCAGGAACGGGCGCTTGCGCTTCTTCTCCTTATCCGGTTTTTTCTTCTTCCCGAAAATCAGGCCCTGCCCGATGAAGATGATTATCAGCACACCAAAAGCGATGTCGAGATAACCGCTCCTCTTGTCGGGCTGGCTCGCCGCTTCGATCGCCGGCTTGAATGTCACCAGCAGGAAACTTCCCAGGACGATCAGAAACGTGATCGCCCCCAGGAGGAAAAGGATGGCGTGCCGCTTCGGATTCTCCTTGCCGCTGAGGATCAGGGTCACGAACAGCAGCCCGCTGGGGCTGATCGTGGCCGCGAGCGCCAGCGGCAGTATTTCAAGAAAGACTTTTTCCACTATTCGATCAGTCCGATCAGGATGGGATAGATCCACTGACTCTTGTCACCGATGCCGGCTATGTCGACTACGTCATGCGGCAGACCCAGCGATTCGTCAAACTGGTACCTGGTGACTGCCGCTCCCGCGGTCTCCCATTTTTCCACGACGGCTTCCGACATGCCGTTGTTCACAGTATGGTCATTCCCGTTAGTCACCAGGACTATGTTCTTCACCTGCGCCGGCTCACCTTCGGCGACCGGCTGCGCGGCCCGGGAAAAGACCATATATTCGGCCACTCCCTTAGTCGACCAGCCCAGATAGACGCTCTCCCTGGGCTTCTCGGATGAGGATGCCCAGGTGATATCAGGAATGCGGGTGAACAGGTTGCCGAGCATCTCGTTGGCCAGCGGTGGCGCCGGTGCCACCCCGTAAAGTGGGGCGATCAGGACTGCCTTGTCGACATCGCCACGGTTCTGGGCGATCCAGGCTGCGACTGTCCCGCCACCGGAAAGGCCGACCACGGTGATCTCATCCCCCAGCCCTGCCGCCATGTCAACGATCTCGTCTGAGAAAAGGCGCAGATCTTCAGTCGTGGTATTTCCCAGTTCGGCGACAGTATGAGTCTTGAGACCGTGGAAGGGCATCCTCGGGATCAGGACGTTATAGCCGTCATTGAAAAGCATCTGGCCGAGTTCCTCGAACTGGCGGGGGGAGTTAGTGAGCCCGTGTACCAGGACCACGACTTTTTTGGTGCGGTCGCCATGCGTGTAGAAACGGGTCCCGCAGATGTCGCACACCTTACCAGCCTCGTCGGCAAGGACCGACTGGATCCGCTGCACCGAGTCGGCGTAGCTGGCCGCGGGGTCCGGGTTCGACGCCAGATCGCTGATGTCGATCGGGATAATCGCAAGCAGCAGCAGCACGATCAGCAGGCCGGCGATAACCAGGCCTGTGATCTTGGCGATCTTTTTCAGTATGTGTTTGTAGTCTGCCATCTGTCCTTTGGGGATGTTTTTCGGAGTTATTGGCAGTAATACCTCTAAAGATCAGAAAAACCGGAAAGCCGCCGCTCCGCATCAGCGACTATACCCGGCATCGCCGAAAAAAAGCCGCCCCTTTTTAGGGGCGGCTGTCATCTGCCTGCCTGTTCTGCCAGAGAAGCCTTAGAGGCCGATCCTCCAGTATAGTTCGTTGATCTCAGCGGTCAGCTGCTCATGGGCGGCCTCGAGGATCTCCACATCATCCGCATCCAGCGCTGCAAGCTCCATCTTGCGCCGGCATTTGTGCAACAGTTCTATCTTCTCCCTGATCTCTGTGACGGCCGACTTGCTGCTGACACTACCTTCCTGCACTTCAAACAACACGTTCATCAATACCGTACCCTCCTGTTTTCCCGCTTCTGGACATGGCCGTGGCCTGGCAATGCTGACATTTTCTGGATTGTTTGCGGCGACTGATGCTGCTTCGCAAGAAGAAGGCGCTGCCAAAAACCACGTATATTCATAATCGTCCCTGGCAGGCTTATCTTAAACTCGGGGAAACAACAACGGATTTATTAGGTTCCTGCCTGGGGATAATCGGGAATAGGTTTATTCCGGGAATTCAACCGACAGGAGAGCCGTGAGAGCCACAAATGCCTCGAATATATTATTCAGAAGGCTTTTGCCCATGCTCCGGGTCTATCCGCTAACGCTGCTCGCAGTGGTAGCAATCTCCCCGGTCATGCTTTCTTGTGGCGGCAACGATGCCAGCGACCAATCCGAGACGTCGGGCACGACTGTAACGAAGACTGCCGCCAAAGCACCGGGCCTCGCCCTGGCGGGCAGCTGGTACACCGATAACCTGACCCATCAGGAACCAGTCGTTGTGAACGGCGTGACGGCGGCTAAAGGCGATACCCTTTTCGTCGCCTTCATCGCCAGCGACAGCGGTCAGGGCCCCGAGACCGGCGGACCTCCCCTCGACGGCAGCATCCTCAGCGTGGCCGGAGGCGGCCTGACCTGGACCCGTCAGGCTACCGCGCATCTTGCGGTCACGGGCGAACCCGGCATCGCCGAGATCTGGACGGCTTTTTCCAGAGAGCCGGTAGCGCCGTTCTCTGTCACCGTTACCCGTGACAACTCCACCGGCGCCAACACCTACTGCGACAACTGGAGCGGCGGGACCGGCCCGGATATCTGCAACGCCATGGTCTATATCGAGGCTATCACCGGCGCCGATCCGGCGGACCCGATCGGCGCGACAGGGGTCGCGGGCGCCGGGCCTCGCTCGGGCAAACCTGGAGCCGTATCGGTACCGTTGACCACCACGCGCCCCGGTTCGTGGGTCGAAGGTGTCGGCACCGACTGGTCTGAGTCAGCTCCCAGGGTACTGGCAGCAGGCCAGACGATGCTCCATGAGGACGTGAGCAGCCCCAATGTCGACAACTACTGGGCTCAGCGGATAGCCGGCGCTATAGCCGTGCCGGGCCCGGTCTCGCTCGCCACCACTGCGCCGGTCGATCACGACTGCAATCTCGTCGCGATCGAGATCCTGCCGGCGTTGTGATGGCAATTCGATCCTGGGCAGGGCATGCGCCTCGGGCACCGTATATATTTAGGATAAGCCGAGCCTGAACTGGAGCCTATCGATGAAGTGCCCCCAATGCGGCAAGGACAACCATGACGGCAACTGGGTCTGCGGCAGCTGCGGCGAGACCCTGCCGGCGCCGTCGCAATCCCAGCAGTACGAGAGCGAGTATGTGGACAGCGGGATCTCTCACCCGGCCCCCGCCCCTGCGAGATCAGGAAACAGCAGCACCATTGTCACGGTCGTCGCCGCTGTTCTTATGGCCATCCTGGCCGCCATCCTGATCTGGAATTTCTTCCTGAAGGGAGCGGACACAAGCACACCCAGCGGCACCATGGAGGCATACATCAACGCCATCTCGGACGCCGATTGCGATACGCTATATGACCTCACTCCTGAGGATATGATTCCCCCGAACCGCGATCAGGCAGCAGAGTGGTGCTCCCAGATGATGGGTCTGCTGAACGTGGGTTTCATAGACTACAAGACTACCGGGGAGACGATCGACGGTGACACTGCCACGGTTGATTTCCAGGTGACGATCGAGGCGATGGGACAGTCGATGCCGGTCGACATGTCCATGAACCTGGTGAAAGAGGGCGGCAAATGGAAGGTGGAGCCGCAGTAGGCTCAATACGCCCGGCAGAACGCCACGCCGCCAGAAACAATGCCGGCAAATTCCTCCGCTCAGTAAACCTGCGCCCCCGTATGCGCCATTCCCTTCTGCTCCCGCAAATCATCGACGATACTGACCCGGCAACGGGGTTGAGGAGTCCCGGTCTCAGCCATGGTCATCACCACTTGCCATAGCTGGATAGTCCTCGCCCGGAATGACCCGGCGCAGGACAGAAGATAGTATTCCCACATCCGCCTGAAGCGCTCGTCATACCTGTGCTCCAGCTCAGGCCAGGCTTGCTGGAAATTGTCGTTCCAGGCAAGCAGCGTCCTGTCATAATGGGCGCCGATATTGTGCCAGTCCTCTACTACGAAAAGCCCTTCGGCTGCTTTTGCGATCTGGGCTATGCTGGGCAGGTAGGCGTTGGGGAAAATGTACTTCCTGATCCATGGGTCACACGTCTCTTTCATGGACTTGTTGCTACCTATCGTATGCAACAGGAAGCTCCCGTCCTCCTCCAGGCACCTGTGGGCTACCTCCATGAAGGTGCGGAAATTCTTGTAGCCGACATGCTCGAACATGCCGACCGATACGATCTTGCTGAAGCGGCCCCGGATATCGCGATAGTCGCAGTCGAGGAAGTTGACCGGCAGCCCCTGGCAGAACTCGCGGGCGAAGCGTAGCTGCTCCCTGGAGATGTTCACTGCTGTCACCTCGCAGCCGTAACGCTCGGCTGCGAAGCGCGCGAACCCGCCCCAGCCACAACCGATATCCAGCACATGGTCAAGTTCGTTGAGTTCGAGCTTCTCCGCTATCATTGAAAGCTTGTTCTCCTGGGCCTGGGCGAGGTCATCTGCTCCCTCAAAATAGCCGCAGCTATACTGCCTGTAGGGATCGAGGAATGAATGGAAGAGATCGTTGTCGAGATCGTAATGATGCTCGGCTACTATTCGCGCACGCGTGGTTGACTGAAGGTTCATGAGGATTCCCGGCATAACCCTGAGGGCGTCCTGCAGGTTGATGCTGAGCTCACTCCTGGCGCCGTCTCGCAGGATGCGGCAGATCATTTCGTCGATCTGGCCGCAGTCCCACCAGCCATCCATATAGGATTCACCCAGACCCAGGCTCTTGTCCCGGTAGACCCTCTGATACCACCTGTCATCGTGGACCTGGATATCCCAGGGATTCGGGCCGTTCAGGCTCAAACCAGCCGATTCAGCTATCTTTTGAACGATCTTTTCCAGGATGAATCGCCTCCTGCTGAGGAATGTTTCCTAAAGCCAGGTTGACAATTCCTTTATACCTGCGTAATTCGTGCGCTAAACCTTTATAAGCTGACAATTTCTGTCAACGTTTATCAAAGCCATGGCGGCAATTGCTACCTGATAATTATGGTCATGTTTTTAACATTTATCTGACAGTATGACAAAATAATTTCCTTGACACGACGAAGATAGTCATCATATTATTCTTGCCCACTATGATTATAGTACTGTTTATAGGGCTAATCAGGGTTGCTGTCAGTTAACTTCAAACGGAGGATGGGGAAATGAAAAGGTATCTTGCTCGCATCGGCTACACGTTTTCTTTCTTTTCAATGATGATCTTGGTTGGTTTGATCATCGCACCGGCAGTGACTAATTTTGCCTCCGAGCCGGAAGATGTGCCCCAGCCTCAGGAACAAGCCTCTTTTGCACCGGGCCGCCTTCTCGTCAGATTCCAGCCGGCGACGGATCCTAGAGATATTCAGCAACTGCTAACCAAGAAAGGGCTGCAGGCAGTTGACGAGATCAGTGAATTAGGCATAGTAACCATCGCGGTCCCCGCGGGCGAGGAAGAAAAAGTAGCTAATCAGCTCAGCGACAGTCCTATAGTCGAAAATGCTGAGGTCGATCACGTCTACTACGCCCTAGCTACGCCGAATGATACTTTTTACGAGGGCACTCAGTGGAATCTGCAAAAAATCAACGCCCCCACAGCCTGGGATACGACAACCGGTTCAGTGAATTCAGTGATTGCTATCATCGATACCGGCGTGGATTCAGCCCACCCGGATCTGGCCGGAAAGGTACTCCCCGGATATAACACGATTAATGAGAGCACCAACGTCACTGATGTATATGGACACGGGACTCATGTCGCCGGAATCGCCGCGGCGGCCAGCAACAATGGTCTGGGCGTCGCGGGTGTCGCCTGGGATTCCAAAGTCATGCCGGTCAAGGTCCTCAGCGACCAGGGATACGGCTATATGTCTGATATCGCTGAGGGAATTATTTACGCAGTCGATAACGGGGCGCAGGTAATCAACCTGAGCCTTGGCGCGGGGTGGTCAGATGTCACGATGAGGGACGCTGTCAACTATGCCTATATGCACAATGTGCTAGTTGTCGCCGCAGCGGGTAATTCAAGTAACAACGCTTCGTTTTATCCGGCCTCTTATCCCCATGTGATCTCAGTAGCGGCTACCGACAGTGCTGACGCCTATGCCTATTTTTCAACCTATAACGCCAACGTGGATGTAGCCGCGCCGGGTGTTGCCATCAACAGCACGTTCCCCCAGGCGTCTTATAAGAGCTGGCAGGGCACATCCATGGCCAGCCCCCACGTTGCAGGTTTAGCATCTCTTGTTCTTTCCGTTAATGGCAATCTGACGCCAAATCAAGTCACGCAGGTATTAGAAAACACCTCTGTCGATCTTGGGGATGCCGGGCGCGATGATCACTTTGGCTTTGGACGCATCGACGCCGCCGCCGCAGTCGTGCAGGCTGCCAACCCGCCGACTCTGGGAACAGTATCGGGTAATGTGACCGATGCGTACGGCGCGCCTATCCAGGGCGTCATGGTTGATATTTATGACGCCAGCCAGAACCAGGTCACGGGGACGCTGACCGACCAGAATGGCGATTATTCAGTGTCCGGCCTGCAAACGGGGTCATACAAGGTCAACTTTAACCCGTGGCATCTGAATTTCAGCGCCGAATGGTATGCCGACGGCTTTGATTTCGCCGCGGCAACGCCTGTATCAGTAACCTCGGGAGCGATCACTAGCGGGGTCGATGTCGCTCTGGCCGCGGGCGGAACGGTCACCGGCCGCATAACCAATCCCTTTGGTGAGCCGGCGAGTGGCGTCGTCGTTAATATCTATGAAGAGAACTGTTTCAATGAAAATGAAGAGCTGCTGCCACCGGTTGCGTCAGGCGTTAGCGATGCGGAGGGCAACTACAGCATCGAAGGCATTTATTCGGGCAACTACCGAATCATGTATTTGCCCACAACGGAATCAAACCTGGTTCCGGAAGCATATAGCGACAAGCCGTATCTGAATTGGTCGGATCTTGTCGGCATTCAGGGCGGACATGTTACGGCAGGCATCGACGCTACCCTGAATTATTACGGCACCATGTCCGGACGGGTAACGGATGAGAACGGACAAGGCATCGGCGGCATCATCGTGGTGGCGCTCTGCGGTGATTGTATCTTTGGCGAGCAGGCAACAACAGAGGCAGACGGCACTTATACCATCAAGCGCCTTTGGGATGATGATTTCTCCGTCCGCTTCTTCAGCGAACACACAAGGCCCAGCTATCTCGCGGAATGGTACGACAACATTCCTCTGAGTGAAGCTACTTATGGGGAAACAACGATGGTCCACGTTGAAATGGGCAAAGACACTGGCGGTATCGATGCCGACCTTGCCTTTGGCGGGGAAATCAACGGCGTGATCACCGATCCATCGGGTCAGCCGCTTGCGGGCGTACCAGTCTTTCTCGGGCCTTCAACGGGCCTATACCCAAGCTATAAGTTCTCGGAGGCTGACGGCAGCTACTACTTCGACCGGCTGCCGGCTGGCGACTATAACGTAACCTTCAATTGGGGCATCAATCCGAGTTTGCCATATTTGGTTGAGTCCTACAATGACAAGGTCGGATACTATTCAGGAGATCCGATTCCAGTTGGAGCTGGACAAACTGTTGCCGGCATCAATGCACAACTGAATGACGCCGCGCAGTTTTCCGGAACGGTGACTGACTCTCTAAGCCAACCGATTGCCAACGTCGAAGTCATGCTGAAGAGTCCAAACACTACAACGACATGTGATCGTACCGATGCTGATGGCACTTATCGGTGCGGGCAGATAGCTCCCGGAACTTATCAAGTCAAGTTCTGTGCATACGATATCGATCCAAGTTATGTTTGCGAAAGTTACAGTAACCATACCGCGCCGATGCGTTACGATTTCACTGGAGCGGATAATCTCGTTTTAACCGCCGGCCAACATACAACCGGCATAGACGCTCAGCTCGAATCGGGCGGTCAGATCACTGGACGGGTCACCGATCAATATGGCCAGTCGGCTACATATATCGATGTTTTTGTATATAACGAGGCCGGCCAGCAGATCACAAACACTACAACAAACACAAACGGCGAATATCAGCTGGGAGGTATGCCAGCGGGTTCGTATAAGGTGTACTTCAGTCCTCAATCGTGGCGGTTAAATGCTGTACCCGAGTGGTACAACGACAAACCTGATAGCGCTTCGGCGGATCTGGTCGTGGTCACTGGCGGACAGACCACAGCCGGCATAGATGCTCAGCTGGCCTCAAACCGGATATCGGGAAGAGTGACGAACGAGGCTGGCGAACCCATAGAGGGAATCTGGGTCAAGATCAAGAGCTCAACCAATCCGAATACAAATTATTCTCAGAGGAGCCAGACCAATGCAAATGGAGAATATGTAATAACCAATCTGCAGCCAGGTGACTGGAAACTCGTGTTCACCGATGAGAATCCTGATTTATTCCAACATGTGCCCTACGCCACTGAATGGTATAACGACAAGACAACCTGGGAAACAGCCGACACCATCTCGTTGATTTTGGGCCAGGAAGTCAGCAATGTCGATGCACAGCTATCCCGTTCTCCTGTAATAAGCGGTCACGTCACTGATGCAAATGGCTTGCCAGTAAGCAGCGTTCAGGTTCAGGCGTATAGCATGGAGAATTCGTGGACGCCAGTGTCATCAACAATGACTCAGGCGGATGGCTCGTATACCATGGATCACTGGCTGGGGACTGGCTCGTACAAATTGCGTTTCCTGACCTATTACGGCAGCAATGTTCAGTCAGAGTGGTATAACGACAAAGCTGATTATGCAACCGCGGATGTTGTTGATGTATTCGCAAATCAAACTACCACCATTGACGCCAGCCTGTCCCTGTATGGAAGCATAACCGGCCGGGTGACGACACAAGCTGGCATTCCTGTCGAGGGCGCCGAGCTTACGATATATAACGCCGCCGACCCAACGACTTACGTCGCTATAGGATACTCGCAATCTGACGGCACCTACGTTATGCCAAACCTGACCACGGGAACATATAAACTCAAAATCACCAAAGACCTGGTCGGCGAATGGTACAACGACAAGACTGATTTCAACTCAGCCGATAGCCTGGATGTGATTATCGGGCAGGAAATATCCAATGCGGATGTTCAGCTGAGCGAGGCGCCATCTGTAGGGGTAATATCAGGAAGGGTCACCTATCCTGACGGGGAACGCGTCCTCACGATCGTCGAGCTTTATGACGAAGGTCATAATCTTATCAATTGGCAATGGACCGATTTCACGGATGGTTCTTATAACTTCCCCAATCTGATCGAGGGAAATTATAAGGTCTTCTTCTGGGCGCCGCCCTGGTCCAACCATTTCTCAGAATGGTTCAGTGACGCGCAGGACTTCGCTTCTGCTGAATGGATCCCGGTCGTCGGTGCTCAAACGTCGACAACTGATGCTGTTCTCGATTTCGGTCGCATAAGCGGCCGCGTGGCTGATGAAAACGGCAACGGTATCGAAGGTATCCTGGTCGAGGCGATGGATTCGAACCAGGGATCGCAACCTGCCGTGACTACAGACGCGAATGGAGATTATGTCATCAGCGGACTTGTAGCCGGTGATTACAAGGTGCGGTTCGACAACGCGGGAACTTCGTACGGATCCGAATGGTACAACGATAAACTGAGCAGTGAGGCTGCTGACGGCGTTACGGTTGTCGCGGGATGGACGATCAGAAACATCAATGCCGTTTTGACGACTGATGTAATTGCTCCAACCATCACCTCCGTCTTGCCCAGCGGCTCAATCGACTCCAGCTCGACCAGCATCGATGTAACCTACTCCGACCCAGCTCCCGCCAGTGGCATCAACCCCGCCTCGGTCAGCGTGACCCTGGACGGGCAGTCCGTA